>NC_014632.1:1364309-1705386 GCF_000165505.1 Ilyobacter polytropus DSM 2926
CTTTTTCCAAGCAGGATCCCAGTATTTTACAATATAATTTCCCGGCCAGTTGGGGTTTTCTTTTTCGATCCATTCAGGCAAAGTTTTACTCCACTGCTTTTTCCAATACTTCCTGTAATTTTCCGCCTCTCCTATACTAAAATATGCAACAACCAGTCTTCTGGCTCCATTTTTCTTCTTTTTCAACCTTTCTACCTGAGATCTGCTCAAGGCCTTCCCCATGTGGTCAGAATCTATTATAAGTAGATCATAATCTAGATTTTCAAGTGTTTTTATAAAACTTTCAGCACTTTTAAATTTTTCTGGATTCAAGAGACACAAAAAATTTTCTGCATCTTCTAAAGACTCTACACTCTTATTATTGAATCCAGATAAGGGTTTATATATTGAATTTAGCTCATATGTATCGAAGCTTTCCCCTATAAAGTCATATTTCTTTATATACTTTTTTATTTTTTTCTTGTTCCAAAAGCTGTCTGTGTACTCTATCAAGAGAATCTTTTTGTTTTTTTCTCTTATTCCTATGAGTTCTTTTAAGGGTTGCTGAATGTACTCAGAAGAATTTTTTTTGTTATATGCTCCTTCACCATAAAAAAGTGATTCTCGGGATATCCCGTCTATTTTTGATAAAAGTTTTTTATCTGCTTTTTTTCCCTTGTAAAATAATTCAGTCGAGTTTTGCACTATGATAATTTTCCCTTCATCAGAGCGCTCCCTTATCTCTCCTATAAAATTTATCATCTCTTTCCTGTAGTCTATATTTTCTCCGCTACTGGTAAGAAAGACAGAAAGCATGAGAATTAATAAAATCGGCATTTTATTCCCTCCTTAATAATCGTCTAAATTTTTGTATCATAAATCAACTTTTTAAAAGCCAAAGTTTATAAAATTAATTTTAAAATTCAATGTATTTTCATTGTTTATTTGGTTTCACAGCTTATTTATACCATATTCACTATTTATTATCAATTTTTAGAAATTTAGGTTTCATAATTAGTACAAAATGTAATTTTTATTCCTTTTTTCGCCCCTTAAAGAGATCTGTTTCCTTGAAAAACCCAGTATAATAACTTTTCTGCCTCTAAAAAAATACTTTCATTTTAAAAACAGTTCTTTTAAAGATAATTTATTTCAAAAAAAAATGAAATCTAATATTTCTTTCAAAAAGGAAAATAATTACTTCTCTTTACAAGGAACTGTTTGGACATTGAACATTCAGGACGTGAAGAGTATAGTTAATACATAAAGAGTAATATAATTAAAAAATTAAATTTGAGGAGGAAAAAATCATGAGTCAGACTGAAGTTAATAACGAAAGTCAAAGTTTGAAAGTTAAGGTTCAGGCATTTGGTAGATTTTTAAGTGCGATGGTTATGCCAAATATAGGGGCGTTTATCGCTTGGGGGTTTATCACGGCATTGTTCATCCCTACAGGATGGCTTCCAAATGAAACCTTGTCAACACTGGTAGGTCCAATGATAACTTACTTACTCCCTTTATTAATAGGATACAGTGGTGGTAAAATCGTTGCAGGAGAGCGTGGAGGAGTGGTAGGAGCTATCGCTACTTCAGGAGTAATTATTGGTACTTCAATACCTATGTTTATGGGTGCTATGATTGCAGGTCCTATAGGAGGATACGCAATCAAGAAATTTGACGAAGCTATACACGGAAAGATAAAATCTGGATTTGAGATGCTTATAAACAACTTCTCATCAGGATTAATAGGTATGACTTTAGCTTTATTATTCTTCAAGGTTATAGGACCTGTTGTTGAGCTGCTTAACACAGCTTTAGGAAATGCAGTTAAAGCACTAGTTGAGATGAACCTTTTACCACTTACATCTCTTATAGTAGAACCTGCAAAGATCCTATTCCTTAATAATGCAATCAATCATGGTGTATTCTCTCCACTAGGAATACAACAGTCAACTGAGGTTGGAAAATCATTATTCTTCTTGATAGAGGCTAACCCTGGTCCTGGACTTGGAATACTAGTTGCCTATATGCTGTTTGGTAAGGGAATGGCTAAAGAATCTGCACCTGGTGCCGCTATAATACATTTCTTCGGTGGAATACATGAAATTTATTTCCCGTATGTACTTATGCAGCCATTATTGATAATAGCTGTAATCCTTGGTGGAATGACAGGAGTATTTACAAACGTATTGTTAAATGGTGGTCTTATAGCTCCAGCATCACCTGGAAGTGTCTTTGCAGTATTAGCTATGACTCCTAAAGGTGGATTTATTGCAACAATGACTTCAATCATTCTTGCAGCATTGGTTTCAGGTTTCGTAGCTATGATTATTCTCAAGAAAACTGCCACTGGAAAAGATCTTGATGAAGCTAGAGAAAATATGAAATCTATGAAAAACAAGACAAGTGTAGCAGGATCAAAAGATTTATCTGCAAATATCTCTAAAATAGTAGTTGCTTGTGATGCCGGTATGGGATCTAGTGCAATGGGTGCAAGTCTTCTAAGAAAGAAAGTAAAAAATGCAGGACTTGATATCAGCGTTACAAATCTGGCTATAAACAACCTTACTGAGGATATCGATATAGTTATAACTCATAAAGATCTTACTTCAAGAGCTGAAAAGAAAGTTACAAATCCTGTGCATATGTCTCTAGACAACTTTATGGACGGTAAATTCTACGACTCTTTAGTAGATGAACTCAAAAATAAAGTCAGTACAAGCACAAGTGATAAAACTGAAGAAGCCCCAGCTAAAGAGGCAGGAGATAACACTATCCTTGTAAAAGACGGAATCGTATTAGGACTTCCTTCTATCTCTAAAGAAGAGGCTATCAAAAAAATAGGTATGCAAATGGCTGAAATGGGTTATGTAAAAGATACTTATTATGAATATATGCTTGAAAGAGAAAGTAAATCTACAACATTTATAGGAAACAATGTAGCTATCCCTCACGGAACTCTAGAAGGAAAAGCAAGTGTTTTAAGAACTGGTATTGTTATCAATCAGTATCCTGAAGGTGTTGATTTCGGAGACGGTAACAAGGCATATCTACTAATAGGAATAGCTGGTAAAAATGATGAACATGTAGATATTATCTCTAATATCGCAGATGCAATTGAAGAGGAAGAAACAGTAGAACTTCTGTCTAAAACAAAAGACAAAGAAGAAATTTATAGCAGATTTTCATCATAAAATTATAAGGAAGGGGTAAATAATGAAAATAGCAATTCAATTTGGTGCGGGGAACATCGGACGTGGATTTATAGGTAAACTTTTATCTCAATCAGGATACAGTGTGTACTTTGTAGATGTAAACGAAAAAATTATTGACGAGCTTAAAGCTAAAAAGCAGTACACAGTAGAAGTAGTAGGAGAGGCCAAGGAAGATATCCTTGTAACAAATGTAGATGGTATGATGTCAACTAGTCCAGAAGTTCTAGACCTGATATCTAAAGCAAAAATAATAACTACAGCAGTTGGACCAAATGTTCTTAAAATAATTGCAAAAACAATAGCAAAGGGAATCGAAAAAAGAATCCAAGATGGAAATAAAGAGAACTTAAACATAATTGCCTGCGAAAATATGATCAACGGTTCTACTTTCCTAAAAGAGGAAGTTGAAAAACATATATCTTCAGAGGCACTAACTGCAATGGCACCACTTGTTGGATTCCCAAATTCAGCAGTTGACAGAATTGTTCCTCCTATGGAAGGATCTGACGACGTACTAAGAGTACGTGTGGAACAGTTCAAGGAGTGGATAGTAGAAGAAACTTTATTTAAGGGAGAAATACCTAAGATAGAGGGAATGCAGCTTACTGACAACCTTATGGCTTTCGTTGAAAGAAAGCTTTTCACTCTTAACACAGGACACGCTATAACTGCATATTTAGGAGTACTAAAGGGTTATGAGACTGTAAAAGAGAGTATAGAGGATGAAGAGATTGCAAACACTGTAAAAGAGGCTATGAAAGAAAGTGGAGAGGTTCTTATAAACAGATACGATTTTGACAGAGAAAAACACTATCTTTACATCGATAAGATACTAAATAGATTTAAAAATCCTTATCTGAAAGATGAAGTTAGCAGAGTCGGAAGAGAGCCTTTAAGAAAGCTTAGCTATAACGACAGACTTATAAAACCTTTAAGAGGTACTATAGAGTACAATACAAAAAATGATAGTCTGATAAAAGGTATCGCAGCAGCTTTAAAATACAGAAATTCTGCAGATGAACAAGCTCTTAAATTAGAAGAAAGATTAAGTAGCGACGATTTAAAAACTGCCATTGAGGATATCACATCACTTAGCAACAAAGCTGTTATAGAAAAAATAATAGACGCTTACAAAGCTTAAATTTAATAGCTTGCAGTTTAGCTGAAATTATAAAAGGTGTAATTCTTGTTATAAGAATTACACCTTTTTTTATTAAGCCAACTGTTTTATAGTCGTATTTAAAATGTGCGTAGACTATCAGATAATTCTTTTTATTCTTTTTATTTAATCAACTCAGGTTTTCTGACCAGTTTACGAATAAGGAGTTTAAAGTAAACTTATCTCTTATAAAAAATAAATCCGGAGCTTTTGCCCCGGCATTTTAAATCTATTCTACTGTAACTGATTTTGCTAAGTTTCTAGGTTTATCAACATCTATTCCTCTCATAGCTGATACATGGTAGGCTAAAAGTTGAAGTGGTACAATTGCAGTTATTCCCGCAATAAGGTCATCTGTTTCAGGGATATAGATTACTTCATCAGAAACTTCCTCTACCACTTTGTTATTTTCTTGAGTAACAGATATTACATAGGCTCCTCTTGCTTTTACCTCTTTTATATTAGAAACGGACTTTTCAAAAAGGCTAGACTGAGTAGTTATTGCAACTACAGGTATATCATCCTCTATAAGGGCAATAGTACCATGCTTTAATTCTCCAGAAGCAAATGCCTCTGTATGCATATAAGCAACTTCCTTCATTTTTAGAGAAGCCTCTGTTGCCACACTATAATCAAGTCCTCTTCCTAGGTAAAAACCTTGAGTACAGTCTTTTATTTTTTCAGCTATTGCCTTTATCTTATCTTCCTGAGCAATTATTTTTTCAATTTTTTCAGGTACTTCATTAAGTCCGTTTAAAATTGTTGTATAATCCTCATCAGTGATTATCTCTTTAAGTTTTGCAATATAAAGTGAAAGCATGTAGAAAACAACTACTTGAGTTGTATAAGCCTTTGTAGATGCAACTGCGATTTCAGGACCTGCCCATGTATAGATTACATTGTCTGCTTCTCTTGCTATTGATGACCCTATAACGTTTGTTATTGCTAATGTTTTAGCACCTTTTAGTTTGGCCTCACGAAGAGCTGCCAAAGTATCTAGAGTTTCACCAGACTGACTTACCAGTATTACAAGAGTTGTTTCATCCATGAAAGGATCTGAATATCTGAATTCTGAGGCAATATCAGCATCTGCCTTTATTTTTGCTATCTTCTGTAGTGCGAACCTCCCTTGAAGGCCAGCATTGTAAGCTGTACCACAGGCTATGATATAAATATCTTTTATAGCTTTAAGTTCTTCTTTACCTAGGTTAATATCATCAAAATGGATAAGATTATTTTCATCTACCCTTCTTTTTATTGTCTCTCTTATTCCCTCTGGTTGTTCATTTATCTCTTTTAGCATGAAATGAGGATATCCGGCTTTGGTAGCCTGCTCTAAAGACCATTCGATTGTAACCATTTCTTTTTTTATCTCATTTTTCTCTATGTCATATACTTCTACAGAGTCTTTCTTCACAATACCTATCTCTCCGTTTTCAAGAAAATATACATCTTTAGTATACTTTAGAAGAGCAGGAACGTCAGAAGCTATGAAGTTTTCATCTTTCCCAAGACCTATTACTAAAGGACTGTCTTTTCTAGCACAAAATACAGTATCTGGATATTTTGTATTTAATATCCCAAGTCCATAAGAACCTTTTACTTTTTTCAGAACTTTCTGAATAGTGGCAAAAAAGTCTTCTTCTAAATATAAATCTAGAAGATGAGCCAATACCTCTGTGTCTGTATCTGAAAGAAACTCATATCCTTTTTCAATTAATTCTTTTTTTATTTCTATATAGTTTTCTATTATACCATTGTGAACAACAGAAATACTTTCGGTGGCATTTGAGTGAGGGTGAGAATTTTCATCAGATGGCTTCCCGTGAGTAGCCCATCTAGTATGACCTATAGCCACATGTCCCTCTATAGGATTTTTATCGATATAGTCCTGTAAATTTTTCAGCCTTCCCTGCTTCTTTTTTACAATTAACTTATCTCCAGAACTTACAGCAATACCTGCTGAGTCGTATCCCCTATACTCTAATCTGCTTAATCCGTCTAAGATAACCCCACTGGCATCTCTGTCTCCTACATAACCTACAATTCCACACATAATTGTTTCCTCCTTCGTTGTCTGAAAGTATTCACTACTTCAGTAAATATGAATTTTTTCACAACAAAAAGAGTCTATTTTAACTCTTTTATGAGAAGGAAATGCTACTGAAACGTCTTTTGTCCCAAAGATCACTCTTTGAATTTGTAACGTTACTGAGGTTGTAACCACCTTCGGAGCATCCGCCGAATTTTCGATAACTCCGTTCCTCGTCAGCTTATAAGATCATAAGCTCTGGCGCTTTTTTTATTTTTATTTCCCTCTTGTTGCTTTTATATAGTATATTATAATAAATACATACTACATATTTATTGTAACAGAAAAAAAATTTATTTACAATTCAATTTTTCAGCATATCATCAAATCATTTTTTTCAAAAAAAACTGAAAAGATTTGTTATTGTTTCGATTTGGTAAAAACAGTACAATATACAAACAATATAAGGTGAGGGGATATCTTTATGAAGATAAAACTAAAAAAGATTCCAGAATTTCTGAGTCATATAATTGTAGAAAATATACCACTTTTTATAATTATAGGAATACTTAACTTCTTCGATTTGGGAGATTTAAGATTATTCCTGTATAAGGTTATCATGCCCTTGGTTATCGCCTATACATCTGGGGCTGCAGTAGAAAAAAAATATGGAGGCATAACTGCCGTAATTATAATCGGGGGAGTACTGTCTCGATATAACGTAGACACTTTATTAGAACCAGTTTTTATAGGAGCTTTGTCAGGATTTGCCATAAAAAAATATCATGATTTCCTGGAGAAATATAAATTTCCAGGTTTTGAAATGCTTCTTAATAATCTTGGGGTCGCATTTATAAGCTTAGGTCTTGTAATCATATTAAACAAAGTACTTCCATTTTATGAAGGGTTCCGAACTATCTTTTATAAAAATATAATTTCAAACCTCTTCAAAACAGGTTATCTGCCGCTTTATTCGATAATAATAGAGCCTGCAAAGGTTCTTTTTATGAATAACTTCGTCAACCACGGTATTTTTTCAGTTTTAGGTCTTTCTGAACTCAATGAAAAGGGAAAATCTATTTTTTTTCTTTTAGAAACAAATCCTGGGCCTGGAATGGGACTGCTTTTAGCTTATTTTTTCAGGGAAAAGGAAAAAAAGAAAAAAAAGGAAGCCCTTTCAAATATCTTTATACAGTCTATAGGTGGAATCCACGAGGTATATTTCCCTTATGTTCTAAGAAACCTTAGATTAATTTTACCTTTGATTTTAGGCGGAATGTCTGGTATATTTTTATTTTCAATATTTGACTCTGGCCTTATGGGAGTAGCCTCTCCAGGAAGCATTTTTCTCATAACTGTTTTGACACCTGCACAGAACCGACTTACTCTACTACTTGCAGTAGCAGTCTCTGCATCTGTTACTTTCTTCCTATCTTATATTATGATAAGGCAGGAAGATATGGCAAGAGACAAGATAAAAACAAATGAATCAAAGAAACTTTTTCCAGATATTAAAACTGATTTTGCTCAAAACAAAAATTATAATAGTATTTATATAGTCTGCGATGCAGGAATGGGTTCAAGTGCCATGGGAGCTACATTTTTGAGACGTAAATTAGAAAAAGCCGGCTTGAAAGATATAAATGTGGGAAACTGTTCTATAGACAAGATAAAATCAGAAAACCCTGATATAATAATAGTTCACAGGCAGCTTCTTGAAAGAGTAAAAAAAGAGGTTAATAATGCAGAAATAGTCATCGTAGATGATTTTCTCGATCCAAAACCATACGATCTGCTTGTTGAAAAAACAAAAAATTATAAAACTATTAAAAATCCTACCACTCAAGAGGATAAAATACTAGAGCATTCAAATATAGAGCTAGGACTAAAAAGGATAAAAAAAGAAGAGGCTCTTAAAAAAATCGGTGAGTCCATGATACAAAGAGGATATGTAGAACCTTATTACCTAGATAGTATATTTGAAAGGGAAAAAATATCGAATACATACCTTGATAATGGAATTGCTATTCCTCACGGAACATTTGAAGGGAAAGTTTATATTAAAAAGACAGGAATAGTTATACATCAGTACCCCTACGGAATTGATTTTGAAAATGGAAACACCGCCTATGTACTTATAGGCATCGCAGCCTTAGAGGACGAGCATACTGAAATAATTTCCAAAATAGCAGATATTGTAGAGGATGAGAAACTTGCAGAGACACTTACTACGGCTATAGAGGTTGAAGAAATTTACAAAATACTATGTTTGGAGGATGACCGTGCTTAATAAACGTTGTTTAGAGATAATTAAATATTTGATCGATCACGAAAAGCAGATATCCATTAGAGAATTGGCTGATGTTTATGAAATAAGTGAAAGAAGCATCAGATATGACATTGATAATATCAACTATTTTTTGAAAAAAAATGGATTTAGACAACTAAATAAAATGTCAAAAGGGATATATGAAATTGATGAAACCAAAGAAAATTTAACCACAGTAATAGAACTGTTAAATGCCAGTTTTTACAGTTTTTCAAAGCATGAACGAAAGGAATATATAAAATCCATATGTCTTTTTTCAGAAGACATTATAAAACTTCATGAGATATCAGAGACCCTATCAGTAAGTCTAAGCACTATAAAACTTGACCTAAAAGAGATCAAAGCCTTTCTAAGCGAGAAAAAATTAAACCTTAAATTTTTCTCTAAAATGGGTCTGGTTTTAGAAGGAGAAGAGGAAAAACTAAGAAAAGCCCAGCTCAAGTTTCTTCTTGATTATCTAGAGTTTTCCAAAGATGAGCTTGCAACTAAAAATAATATTGAAGAAACTTTAGGATATAAAATGATCTCTGAGGAGTTATTCTCATACTTTGAAGAATTCCCAATAAGAGATATCAGGGTTTTTATAAAAAGAATTGAAAAACACTTAGAAACAGTTATCTCAGACGAGGCATACAAGGTTTTAGAATTTTATCTAATGATTACTTTAAAAAGATTAGAAAAAAAATTCCCTATAACTCAAAGAGAGGAAAATGAAAATTTTCTAAAAAAAACGAAAGAATATAATATCCTTTTAAAAGAGTTAAAACACTTTGAAGAAAATTTTAGTGTAGAATTTAATGATTCTGAAATTCTTTTACTAACTGAGCTTTTTTTAGGAAGTCACTCTTATAATTTCAAATCCTCCTTTTATGAAAAATGGATTGAAATTGAAATCTCAGTAAATGAGATAATAAAAGAGGTCAGTCAAAACATAGGAATAGATTTATCTAATGACAAAATACTTTTAGATGGGCTATTAAATCATATAAAACCTGCAATTTATAGAATAAAAAATGATATCGTTTTAGAAAATGAGATTTCCAATGAAGCAAAATTTTTGTATGAGGAACTTTTCCAAAATGTGAGAATCGTATGCAACAAACATCTCCGGCCATACATGAATAAATCAGTCCCAGAAGAAGAAGTGGCATTTTTGACAATTCACTTTAAAATCGCAATTGACAGAAAGGCAAACATAAGCAAAGAAACCAAAAATGTATTACTAGTCTGTGGTTTCGGATACGGTAGTTCAAAACTTTTATCACAGAAATTACTGGAAAGATATGATGTAAACATACTCGATATCCTTCCGTACCATAAATTTTTGGAAATAGAAAATTATGATGATATAGACCTTATAATATCTACTTTAGATGTTGATGAACATATCAAATATCCTTTTCCCATAATAAAAGTTCATCCTATTTTTTCAAAAAATGACAGGATGAAACTCGAAGAATACGGTTTAACTGAGGTTAGAAAAAAAATATCTTTGACAAAACTTTTAGACGTAATAAAAAATGAATGTACTATAAAAAATGAGAGTAGACTAGCCGGTAGTCTTAAAGACTTTTTTGCTTCAAAAATTTTTGATGACAGAGATAAGTATAATAAAAAAGATCTGTCCAATCTTTTGTCAGAAAAAAATATTAAATTAAATTCCCAAGCCAAAGACTGGCAAGATGCCATAAGAATAGCAGGTAATATATTGGTGGAAAACGGCTCTGTAACCAACGATTATGTTGAAGATATGATAGAAGCGGTAAACAAAAATGGAAGCTATATGGTAGTTGCAGAAATGATAGCACTCCCACATGCAAGAGTGACAGAATCGGTTTTAAAAACAGATATGAGTTTAATAAGGCTGGTTGATCCAGTTATTTTTCCAGGGAATAAAAGTGTAAAAATAATATTTCCATTTTCAAGTGTTGACCAAAACGAACACATTGAAGCTCTTTCTGAATTAGTTACATTGATAGAGGATTACGACCTCATAAAAATTATAGAAAAAACAGAGAAGCCTCAGCAGTTAATAGAATTTATAGCTGACAATAAGATATAATTCTTTATAAAGCATCTGAATTTTTATTTTTAAACATCGATACTATAACCAGAGTAATTGCTAATAACAGCAGTTACTCTTTTTTATATGTTTCATTTTTACTTGGAACTATAGTTAATACCATTTATTTAAACCGCTTTATAAAAATTTAAAAAATCCCAATACTTTGCTTATATGCAATTAATCTTGCAATACAAAAACCTTCAGAACCACCAAATTAATTTTGGATAAGATCTGAAGGTTTATAGGTTTTTTAGAACTTAAGTTATCAACATTTATTTCATTAAAATATGTATCCTATATTGAACTGCGTCAAGACATTTTGAGTATCACTATCCTCCATTACGCTAAGCTCTAGAGGTCCAAAAGGACTATCTATCCCAAGAGTGACACCATAACCTTTGACTTTATCGTCCCATATTTTTTTGTCATTTTCTCCTTGTACAGGAGCCCCTGTATATGTGGCTATATTCCATTTCCCAGCCAAATATATATTTGAATAAAATCTATACTGTAATCCCAGTTGGGCTATTGCAAATTCCTCAACAAGTTTTCTCTGAGAGTTGTATCCATAAAAGGCAAACTCCTTGTTGGATATGTCACTTCTCATTCCTCCTAGTTTAAAGTATTCATCTGCAAGTATTCCTTCACCTTGTATACTTCCTCCAGCCACTGCTGATAAGAACGATAATTTTTTTGTGACTGGAAAATAACCCTCTAAAAGATAAGCCGGTCCATAAAAATCTACACTTTCAGTACCAAAGTCTCCGCCCCAAGTATACTGGAAATCACTTCTTATCCCCTGACTAGGATACATTTTATTGTCCAGATTATCCAAAACAATTTGGAAGAAAACATTTCCATAACTTTCATCATATTCAAGACTCTTGTCTTCACTCAAACCAATATCTTGCTCTAGTTCACTAAACTTCTGTGAGAATCCATAGGAGATAAAAAACTGGTTTTCAAACTGTGTTGCAAGAGCACCTTTTAACTCAAAAGTTTTATTTGTAAATTCACTTCTTTTTTCATCTCCCTCATAAAAGAAAAATGGGGTTTCATTATAACCAATCTCAAAAATAAAACCTATCTTATCTTCGATTCCATAGTAAGCGTAATTTTTTGCACTTGCTTCAAAATAATCTCCAAATTTAAAATCAAAAACAGTTTTACGTCCAGTTTTACCTGTAGATAAAGTATCTGTCTCCAAAGCTATCGTTGTTCCATATTCACTATTATAATTCATCCCAAGCTTTAGATAGTTTGTTGGTCTTTCAACAGTTTCTATATAGAGATCTTTTCCCTTTATTTTATAATAAGCTTTTTCTATATATGGCAGTGCATAAAGATTTAATATCATATTTTCCAAGTCTGATTCAGTAACTTCACCTGGAATTTCCTTTCGTAAATTTCCCTCTATAATCTCCAGATTTACATTTACGTTTCCGACCAAATATATATTCTCTATAAAGACTGAATCCGAATCCTTAGACTTCAAAACTGTTCTTTTCTCTGGAATTTTCTCTGTTTCACTTAAATTCTTCATCGAGTTTATTTTAGCCCTTGCTTCCTTTTCACCGACTTTTATTATCTCTTCTACTTTTTCAAAATCAGTGCTCTTAAATTTTGAAATATCAGGCTCAATTATATAGTTTACCATTGACTTTTGATCTGGAGTCGACCCTGAACTCTGTATGGCAAGAACCTGATCTAAAACTGTCAGTATATTATAATCTTCTTTTTCTTTTATACGAGTCCCGACATTCACCCCTATTACAATATCAGCTCCCATATCAATCACATCTTCTACTGGGAAGTTCCTTGTCACGAGACCATCTACATAATTTTTGCCATCTATCTTTACAGGTCCAAAAAGTGTTGGAATTGCTATACTTGCACTTATTATTTTAGAAAGGTCACCACTTGAAAAAGATTTTACTTTTCCACTGTCTAAATCAGTGGCTATTATCCTCATTGGGATAGGAAGCTCATCAAAATTCTCAATATTTTCAACATTCCAGAGAAGTTCTTTTAATTTTAGATATATTTTCTGTCCCTGTTTCAGTCCTCTTGGAAAATATATATTGAGTTCTTTGTCAAAGGCTATAGAAGCCGGATATTCTTTCTTGCCTATCTTATCCTCTAGAGGAATGTCTAGCCTGTCTGGAGCATCTTTTAATATCTTGTTCCAGTTAGTTTTTATCATTACATCTTCTATCTCTTCTGGAGAGTACCCCACAGAATAAAGAGCCCCTATAACAGCCCCCATACTGGTTCCTGTGATATAATCCACCTTTATATTGTTCTCTTCGAGAACTTTGAGAACCCCTATATGGGCAAATCCCTTGGCTCCACCTCCACTTAATACAAGTCCTAGTTTTGGCCTTGTATTTTCGGTGTCTTTGGCCATCCTCAGTTTTTTAGATCTCTTCAATATATGAATTTTACTCTGAATACTCTCAATTTCTGCTTCTAACTGTTTTATTTTTACATCTTCATAATAAGTTTTTTCATCTGCCTGTATAGCTATTGAAAAAATAAAAAATACCAGTAAGATTATTTTTCTTAACATCCCATTCCCCTTTTTCATATGTAACTTATAATATCTGAAATTATTTTGAGTTTTTCTATAGAGCAAACTTCTCCAAAAATATTATTATTATAAATAAATTTAATTTTCTTAATTCTAAAATTTATTTATGTTAGACATCAACTGTTCTTTTGTAATACCTTTGTAGTCAAGCTGCCTGTATAGAGCATCTTCGAGTATTTTCCTAAATTCCGGACTTGGTTTGTAACCTACACTGATAAGGTCAGCTCCTGTTACAAGAGGTTTTATTTTTGAAAGATCAAATATAAATTTTCTTATCTTTTCTCTTGATGATTTTTTACCTTCTAAATATATCAGCATAAGTACCTCAAAACTTATCTCATTTAGAGTATCATAAATTTCAGAATTTTTATCAGCCTTTTTTAATTTTGAAAGTGCCTCTGACCTTTTTTTTATTCCAAATTCATATTTCTTTCTAAAATCCTGAGAGAAACTAAACTTATTAAAGATCAGCTCTATTTCATCGCTTTTCAAGTCCTCCATGAGAATCAAAAAAGCCATAATCCATTTTTTAAGTTTTAATTGAGAGAACATCTCCCCTAGAGAATTAAGCTCCTCTAGGTGCTTTTTCATTTTTTCAGTAAGTTTTATATTGTGATGAATATTTTTTAAAACATCATATTTTTCTAAAAAATTTAAAGCTTTTTCGGGATTTTTATCTCCTAAAATTATTTTAAATTCATTTTTCACTCTCGGCCAGGATATTTTTTTCAGAAAACCGTTTTCAACAGCATCCTTTAAGAATCTTTCTGTCTCTTCTTCTATTTTAAAATCGTACCTGCTAGCAAATCTAAAGGCCCTTATTATTCTAGTAGGATCTTCTACAAAGCTAAAATTATGAAGTATTCTGATCTCTCTGTTCTGAATATCTCTGTAACCATTAAAAAAATCTACCAACTCTCCAAATTTCTGATAGTCTACCTCTAAAGCCAGAGAATTTATTGTGAAATCCCTTCTGTACATGTCCTCCCTTATACTTCCATAATCAACACTTGGAAGTGATGTAGGATACTCATAGTACTCCACTCTAGATGTAGCCACGTCAATTTTAAGATCTTTATCTACTATTACCACTGCCGTCTTAAACTTTTCATGGACGACTATTTTTTCCCCATTGAGCTCATTTTTTAGATCCCATGCAAAGGCTATCCCCTCGCCTTCCACAACTATATCAATATCTTTATTAGGAATCCCTAGAATTATATCCCTTACTATCCCGCCTACCATATAAACTTTTTCTTTTCTTTTTTTAGCTATTTTTTCTATAGCCTTTAAGAGGTCTATAAGGTCTTTTGGAATCTTATCCAAAAGCTGTTCCCTCATGGCCTTTGAGACTTTTCGTTTTTTTATATCCATCCTTTTTTTCTGGGCATAGAGAAATCTCAAAATATCAGCTCTTGTAACTATTCCTACCAGCTTATCCCCTCTGAGTATGGGAATTCTTCCTACTTCATTTTCTACCAATAACTGTTTAAGATCCTCAATGGAAGTTTCTTCTGAGGCTGTTATGAGTTTTGATGTCATATAAACCTTAACCGGTGCATTGGCAAAACCATGTCCCATTGAACGATCAATATCACGTCTTGATATTATCCCTGCAAGTTTTCCGTCTTCTACAACAGGAAGACCTGTATAACCAAATCTAGTCATTATTTTATGAGCATCTCTTAGTCTTGTTTCCATTGTAATGGTCTTTACTGGAGTGGACATTATCTCTTTAGTTGTTTTCCCTTTTTTTACATTTTTAAGTATAATCTCCCGTAGTTGATTATAGAGCTCATCTACAGGTATATTTTTAACTACCACAGAAGATGCACTGGTGTGCCCTCCTCCCTGATATCCCTCTAGTATCTCATCTAATGGAACCCCTATACTAGAGCTTCTCGCTATTATATTAGACTTCTCATCATTACCGCATATTATAAAACAGGCAGTACAGTCCTCTACATCCTTTATCTTATTTATTAGTTCATCTATTCCGCCTAGAAATTCTTCTGAGTATAACTTAGTTAGAAATATCCTCTCTGCTGAAAATTTTATAGTCTCTCCTGCCTCAAGGAGTTCTATAAAGGTTTCCTTCTGATCCTCCCTGAGCCCCTTGGTTGTATACTCATGAACAAATTTCAAATCCCCACCTTTTTTTATCAAAAAAGCCCCGGCTTTTAGATCCTTTGGAGTAGTTATAGAGTATGTAAAATTTCCCGTATCTTCATATAATCCCATCAAGGCCACATTTAGTTCATATTTTTCGAAGTTCACACTGCTGCCTAGTCTGTTTTTTATGATCTCTAAAAGATGTGTTGTATTAGATCCATAGTCTACTCTCACTATATTTCCCTCTATATCTTCATCACTTTCAGGATGGTGGTCATATATCTCTACAGGAACCTTGCCTATAAGTTCGCTAAACCTTCCTATCCTTGAAACTTTTGCCGTATCTACAACTATAAGCTTCTCTACCTGATCAAAATCAATCTCCTTGGTTTTGCTTATCCCGAGGAAATCCTGGTAAAGGGTCACAAATTTTTTCACATTATTACTCACATTTCCAGGAAAAGCTATGACAGCATTTGGATAAAGTTTTTTTGCCAAAACCATGGATGAAAGAGCATCCAAGTCTGCATAAATATGTGTTGTAATCAGTTCCATATTCGACCCCGCCCTTCTTTATATATTATAATTTATTTTAGCTTTTTTTAATATAAAAGTCTAGCTATAATGATATTCTTGACTTGTCGTAAATTTTCATCAGAATTTTTGATGTGCAAAATTATCATATTTTTAGTATAATATGATATCGTTCAAGTTTAAAGGAGGGGGTATTTTGAAAAAATTCATCTTTCTTTTTCTTCTGGTATTGACAATCTCAGCCTGCAGCAATGTTGAAAAAGCTGATTATCTCAACATAAATAAATCTGAATTAAAGTCATCCTATGATTCTTCTGATTATGATAAATTAAAGGATGATCTCAAAACAAACACTATCTTTTTAGCAGGTGAAATACACGGCATAAAGGAAAATTACACCCTCAGAATGAATCTTCTTAGATTCCTAAAAGAAAATGCTGATGTTAAATACTACTTAGCTGAAATGGGTTACAGCAGCAGTTCTTATATAAACAAATACCTCTCCACAGGAGATGAGAAATATCTGTTTCTTGTGACTAACTCTATAGTAGGTTCATATGACTATTCTATAGAGGATGTTGAGTTTTGGAGAAGCCTCTACAAATACAACAGCTCCATTTTGGAAAAAGAAAAAATTAAAGTTATCGGTCTTGATTTAGAGCACCAATACTGGATATCTATTATACATCTTAATGATATTTTAAAAAACAAAGAGCTAGGTCCAAATATGACAGTAGTTCTAAAGGAGCTAAACAGACTTACCTCTTATATCTGTCCCGATATAAATAATACAGAAAATATCCTCAAAAATGTTCAAGGAATAAAAATTTCATACCTCAAGAAAATAACTGAAAATATAAACAAAGATTTAGAAAAAAGAAAATTTTTATATAAGAAAATTCTTAATAAACAAGAGTTTCGCGACTTAGAGTTAACTCTGTCTAACTCTAGGGATACTGCTAGAATCTACAGTAATATAGACGATAATAGATCTTTCAACTGTGAGAGAGAAAAAAGTATTTATAACAATTTTCTTAAAGTCTATAATGAACTTGGCAGTAGTAAATACTTCGGTCAGTGGGGTGGATTTCATATCCTTCAGAAAAGCAGATATGATGAAGATTCTTTTGCCTCTTATCTTAACTTAAAAGATTCTCCTGTGAGAAAAAAAGTAGTAAGTATAAAATTTGTCTATGACAATAGTAAACACAAAACCACAAACAGAAAATTACTAAACGCTTTTAAGGAGTACAGCAACTCTAAATTCACTTTATATAAACTTAAAAATTCTGACAGTATAGGGGATGGCCCATGTCCTATCAATGATTATGACCCCTCTGATATAACTGAATATTTTCAGTATGGAATTCTTATTAGAGACCCTAAAAAAGTAACTGCATTATAAAAGGTCTGCCAGTGGCAGACCTTTTTCTATTGATATTTTAAAATCGAGCTTATTCTTTTGCAGGCAAAATCTTTCTTATCATATCCATCTCTTCCATAGAATGATCTATATTTATTTTTACAAAAGAGTTTGGATTCGCAGCTTCCACCTCTTCTTCATGTCTGTTTTTTACCAGTATCATTTTAGGTAGAGTTATTTTTTTCGGATCTCCCTCAGGGGTCACTATCTCTAGCTCTTGACCGGTTTCTATACGGTTTCTTACAGCTAACAGATATTCATTTTTAGATATCTTTTTTTCTACCTTGGCTACAAGCTGATGACTCTGGCTGTATGAATTCCTGTTGTTATAATTTTGAGCTTTATCGTCAGGTCTTCCAAAATAAAAACCAGGTGTATAGAGTCTATGGGAAACAGTCTCTAGTTCCTTCAGCCATTCTTCCTTAAACTTGTAATTCCCCTTATAATAACTGTCCACAGCCTCACTGTATACCTTTACCACATTGGAAACATAATATATTCCCTTCATCCTTCCCTCTATCTTGAGAGAATCCACACCGAGGTCCAAGATTTTATCTATAAACTCTATTGTGCAAAGATCTTTTGAATTAAAGATATGGGTTCCCCCCTCATCTTCATATACAGGCATATACTCCCCTGGACGAGTTTCTTCAACTATAGAGTACTTCCACCTGCAAGATTGAGCACAGTCGCCTCTATTGGCGTCTCTTCCTGTCATATAGTTACTTAGTAAGCATCTCCCTGATATGGACATACACATGGCTCCGTGTACGAATACCTCGATCTCAATATCTGGAACTTTAGCCCTTATTTCAGCTATATTTTCAATGGATATTTCTCTTGCCAAAACTACTCTTTTGGCTCCCATATCCTTCCACATCTTTACCGATCTCCAGTTGGTATTACTAGCCTGAGTACTTATACTTATTGGAATTTCACTGTTTTCTCGAACGACCTGAAAAACACCTAGATCTGCTACAATAACACCATCTACTTTGATTTTTTCTAGAAATTTTACATATCCAGGAAGAATCTCTAACTCCTCATTGTGAGGTATTATATTTAAAGTCACATAAACTCTTTTCCCCATTTTATGTGCATAATCAACTGCTTCTTCCAATTCTTTATCGGAAAAATTATGACTTCCTGCTCTAAGATTAAATATTTTTCCACCTAGAAAAACTGCATCTGCCCCATAATGGAAGGCCATTTTTAATTTTTCCATATTTCCTGCAGGAGCCAACAACTCTGCTCTTTTCATTTATTTCATCCTTTCTGAATTTAATCAATTTTTGTAGTATAATCAGCAAATTTCGTAAGTTCGTGGAAAAACCTTAAGTTTACAGTTCCTACAGGACCGTTTCTCTGCTTTCCTATATTTATTTCAGTTATTCCCTTAAACTCACTCTCTTCATTATAGTAATCATCTCTGTAGAGAAATACTACCATATCTGCATCTTGCTCTATGGCACCAGACTCACGAAGGTCAGACAGTATAGGTCTTCTGTCTGCTCTTTGTTCAGGTGCACGGGATAGCTGTGACAGGGCTATTACAGGTACATTTAGCTCCCTAGCTATTCCTTTTAGTGCTCTTGATATGTCGGAAATTTCCTGTTGTCTGCTGTCGTTTTTACTGCCAGAACCACTTATCAGCTGTAGATAATCTATAAGTATCATATCAAGTTTCCCCGCAGCTTTTAGTCTTCTGGCCATGGCTCTTATTTCAAGAACAGATACATTTGGAGTGTCCGCTATATGAATCTTAGAATTTGCGAGTTTTGCACTGGCTATCCCAAGTCTTCCCCATTCTTCATCATTCAAGAATCCGTTCCTTATCTTTTGAAGTGGAAGACTGCCTTCCACAGCAAGAAGTCTTTGTAAAAGTTGAGAATTAGACATCTCCAAACTGAATATGAGAACTCCATTGTCTCCGTTTTTTACGGCGTTTAAAGCCAGGTTAAGAACAAAAGCTGTTTTACCCATAGAAGGTCTAGCCGCTATTATAACCAAATCCGAAGGATGGAATCCACTTGTCATATCGTCAAAATGCTTGAATCCGGAAGATATACCTATAGTTGCTCCTCTGTTATTTTGAAGATTTTCAAGTCTTTCAAACTCTTCACCTAAAATATGACTTATGCCTACCACATCTTTCGCTTCTTTGGTCTCAGATATTTTAAATATCATCCCCTCAGCTTTATCTAAAATAGCATCGGCATCTTCATACCCCTCATACGTCATCTCTACTATTTTTGTTCCCACGTCTCCTAGTCTTCTTAAAATAGCTTTTTCTTTTACTATTTTTGCATAGCTTAGAATATTGGCAGCAGTTGGAACCTCTTCTATAATCTCATAGATTATAGAGTTCCCTCCGCTTTCATCAAATTTTTCTTGTTTTTTTAATTTATCAATTAAAACAATGGGGTCGATAACTTCCCCATTGTTATAAGCTGCTATCATAGCTTCATAGATATTTCTATGTGCCGCTTTGTAAAAATCTCCCGGTGCCAGTATCTCCACTACATCACCTAATGCATCGGGCTTTAATAGTATCCCACCTAGAATAGACTTTTCTGCTTCTAAGCTACTAGGAACTTTTCTCAATTTATCTAAATCATGCATAGATTATACTCCTTTATCCCTTAGCCACCAATTTTAGTTTCGCTTTTACATCACTATGCAGTTTAAGAGTAACTATATGCTCACCTGTGGTCTTTATATGTGCATCTATCTTCTTCTTGTCTACAGTCAATCCAAAATCCTTTTCTATTGCTGCCGATATTTCTTTTGTAGTTACCGAACCAAATATCTTTCCACTTTCTCCAGCCTTAACTTCCATTACCAGCACTTTTTTCTCTATCAAATTTTTGAGTTCTTCAGCTTTTGCTTTTTCCTCAGCCAATTTTTTTTCTGCTTTTAGCTTCTTTTTTTCAAGCTTTTTAAGTTCCTCATCTGTTGCAATTATCGCTTTATTATTTTTTAAAAGGAAGTTTTTTGCATATCCTTCAGATACATTTATTATTTCACCTTTTCTACCTTGTCCTGCTACGTCTTGTGTAAGAATAACTTTGATCTTTGACATTATAAATTCCCCCAAACTCTATTTTTTTTCAACATTTATTTTTATTATATCAAAACTTTTTACAGCTCCTATTATAAAAACTGCCGTTGGAAACATTGCAGCAGTAAGCACTGCCAAGATTTTTGTAAACCCTTTTATGCTAAACTTTTTACCAAACATCGAGTAAATTACCTTTATACCGAATATCATATACATCAGTTTACTTATACTCAAAAGGTTGTTGAGATAAAAATTTTCCGTACCCAGAAACTTTGTAGAGAAAAAAGCAATTATATAGATAAGGGTCCACTTATAAGAAAAGTCCCATACTCTATAAGTCTTTGAGTTCAGATTAAAATAAGTAAAATAGTTGCATATAAAAGAATATATAAACATTATAAACAGCGAATTAGCTGAAATATATTTAAAAACTTCCTCCATCTGTTTCGGATCCATTTTTAAAGCTTCAATGTATAAACTTTTATTTGCCTCTATAACAGTTGCTGAATCTTTTACTACAAGCAGTGAAAAAACAAGAGCAAGTAGAGTTATTATAGAGGTAGATACAAAAATCCTGTCAAATATAGCCATATCCGGTTTATATTTTTCAAAATAATAATACAAGGTCTCTATTACAAGAAATACTCCTATGTATGCAATCAAAAGACTTAGGTCAAATATTCCAATAGCTGCCATAGCTAGAAAGTTAGCAATCAGTCTGGATTTCATATTCATGGTACGCATCTTTTTTATCTTGTATACCGGAAGTAAAAAGGATAAAAAAGGAACCATCAGGGCTACTAAAAACAATCCGAAAATATTAATTGCTGCTATTATCATCTTAAACTCCTTTCAAAAAAATAATAAGTTACCTGTGAACTCAACATATAAAAATACTTTAAATCATTATAACATAATTTCATTATTTTGTTAACTTTAGGTAATTCCCTCTTTAATCCAAAAGATTTTAAACAACTGTAAAGATAATTAATTTACATAAGTTCTCCATCAAAAAACTCTATTATTTTATCAGAGAAAGATTTTCCAGTTTCAGTTTTTTTATTTTTTTCTCCAACTATTTCATATACTATTTTGAGTTTTGGATGAGTCAGTTCTCTCATAGAATTTAGGAATATATCTCTGTACTGATTCTCTTCCATTTTATCCCGAGAAAATCTATTCTCTGGGTAAAATCCCACATAAAGAGTTCCTTCAGAAACTTTTACAGGAAAAGCCCCTGTAAGAAGTGCCGCTATAGTTATCTTTTCATTTTTAGCCCTTTTTACGGCTTCATCCCATGATCTTTTTACATCGTCTATAGTCACTCTTATTTCAGATTCAGAGAGTTCCTTCTCCAATGTTTCTTCGGTGTTGGTCTCTCTTATTTCAGGAATATATCCTGTTTTTTCTTCTTTGTAGACTGTTTTAGGTAAACTAACTTCTCCTGAAAGTTTATGAAGAATTACATACCCGAGAAGCCTCTTATCCTCTTCATATTTAAACTTTGTTATAACATCATATATCGCCCCTATAATAGGCATCCCTTCCTCTGGAGTCAGCTCATCTTTCAGCATAAGCTCTTTTGACAACTTTGCCAGATCTCTAAAAAAACTCTCTATATTCACAGAACCATTCCAAAGTTTATCCAAAAATTTTACACCTTTATAGCTGTCTCCTTCCCTTGCTATTTGAAGAAATTCCATAAGCTGTTTTTCTGGTATAACTCCTAGAACCTTCTGACTTTTTTCTATTGTGATACTCTCTCCATAACAACTTGAAATAAGTTTTTCAAATATGGATATAGCATCTCTCATGCTTCCTCCTGCCTTTTCATAGATAAGAAGTAAACTTTCATCATCCACCTCTATACCCTCACTTTTACCTATTTCAAGCAGCCTGTCCCTTGTACTTTCAAATGAAATAGGTTTAAAATCATATCTTTGGCATCTCGATATGATAGTTGGAAGTATTTTATCAGGTTCAGTTGTTGCCAGTATAAACAATACATGACTTGGAGGTTCTTCCAGAGTTTTTAAAAGTGCATTAAAGGCTTCTTTTGTTAACATGTGAGCCTCGTCGATTATATATACTTTTTTTCTTCCTCTTGCAGGTCTGTAGTTTATCTTGTCCTTAAGCTGCCTTATCTCGTCTATACCTCTGTTTGATGCTGCATCTATCTCTATCATATCGACAAAATTTCCCTCGTTGACTGCTAGGCAATTGTCACAGATATCGCATGGATCATCTGTTATGCCATTTGTAAGACAGTTTAATCCCTTTGCTATAAGCCTTGCAGTTGTGGTCTTTCCAACACCTCTTGGACCTGCAAAAAGATATGCATGAGCCATCCTATTTTCTCTCAAGGAATTTTTTATGGTTTTTATTATATCCTCTTCTCCCGCCACTTCATTAAAATTGGAAGGTCGGTATTTTCTATATAAAGTAAGATGCATTATTTCCTCCTAAAAGCTACCTTATTTTGAATTACAGCAGCAAAATCAACCATTGATCTCACAGCTCTAATACAATTTTATCAGATAAATCATCGCGGAGCGATGTTTTTCTTCCACCCCTCCGCAGTATATTATAAGACCAATTATTCCAGCCCGTAATTATTCATCTTTGTTCTAAGTGTATTTCTTGTTATTCCTAAAATTTCTGCTGTTTCGACTTTTTTACCACTTGTCATCTCAAGAACCTGTCTTATAAGCTCTTTCTCCACTCTTGATATTACGTTTCCATAATAATCCTTTTGGGAATTTCCCTTTAAAACCGAAACTTCTCCTTCTATCCAGTCTGCAAGTATCCAGTCCTGTATATCTCCTCTTCTCTTGCTTATCTTAGCCCCTATAACATTTGCCGGAAGGTCCTCTACAAGTATTGAGTTTCCTCTGCAAAGTGCCACAGCAGATCTAACTGCATTCTTTAGTTCACTCACATTTCCAGGCCAGTCATATCTCATTATTTTTTTAATGGCAGGTTTTGAAACCCCTTTTACATTTTTCCCAAACTCCTCATTACAATCCATTATATAATGATCTATTATAAAAGGTATATCATCCTTTCTGTCTCTAAGTGGCGGTATATCTATCTCTAGAACTTTTAACTTGTGATAGAGTTCCTCTATAAACTTACCGTTTACAATAAGCTCCTCTATATTTTCACTAGAAGCCGTTATTATCCTCAAGTCTGTTTTCAACAGCTGTGTTCCTCCGATTCTAAAGAATTCACCTTCCTGGAGAACACCCAAGATTTTTGATTGCATATCTATACTTAGAGATTCAATATTTCCCAGATATAAAGTCCCTCCGTTGGCTTTCTCTAGCTCACCCATCTGGTCAAAAGCTGCTCCTGGAAAGGCACCTTTTTCATAACCGAATATCTTTCTCTCTAAAAACTCATCCTGAAAAGCAGTACAGTTTATACTTACAAAGGGCTTGTCACTAAAGTCGCTAAACTGATGTATTGATATAGCCACAGATTTTTTTCCGGTCCCTTTTTCCCCTGTTACCAGTACCGGTACTCTGCTGGCAGCCATTTTCCCCACCATCTTATAGACTTCAACTATCTCCTTTGTCTGACCTATTAGTTTGTCTCCAGTATCTTTATTCTTATCAACTTTCTCAGCCTTGAGTTTATGGTCTCTGACTGCCTTTTCCAAAAGTCTTGATACCTTAAGTATCTCAACAGGTTTCAAAATATAATCATAAGCCCCTGCCTTTATGCTTCCTGCCACTAGGTCAAGATTTGATCTCTCTCCCAAAATCATTATAATAATTTTTCTCTGGGCTGTACTTATCATTTCAATTGACTCAATAAGCTGAGACTTCTCCATAGTATCACTATCTAATAATACAGCATCATACTTGGCTTCCTCGAGCATTTCAAGAGCCCTCAAGACTCCCTCTGCAAACTCGATACTCCCATCGATGGATTCAGCTATCCCATTCTTCAATTTTTCATCTATCAGTATACCTAAAGCATTCAAATACATCACCTACTCTCCTCTGACCAAATTAAATCTATATTCTAGTAAAACTGTCCCCTTTACGCTGAGACCGTTTTTCGTCAAATAGATCTTCCATGTTCTTCCTACCTCTTCTATAGCCCTGTCAATCTCAGGAATTCCACTTTTTTCTTCTACAATCAATTCATTGATTGTACCATCTATTCCTATATCGGCTTTAAGTTTTACAACTCCTGAAAGCCCTCTTTCTAAAGCTGTTTCAGGATAGATCGGTTCTCTGTTTGCACTGTCCCATTTGGCAGTTATATCTCCGTCTGCAAATCCCATTTTATGTCCCTTTGGAAGACCTTCTATCTTATCTGAATCTGAAGATATCAGTGTAAATTCCATCTCTTTTCCCTTTTCTTCAGATGTAAAGCTTCCGGTTATCTCTTTGTCACTTAAAATACTCTTTATATTTTTTTGCTCTATCTCCTGGAGTTTCTCCTGACCTTTCAGCTCTCCTTCTGTAACTTCAAGCTTTTCACTTGTTTCTACCTGGGGAGCCGCCTTATTATTCAATATATCTTTTTTTGTGACTATCTTTCTCTCCACCAAAGATTTATCTACTGCCAGCAGAGAGTCTATTTCAAAATCTGGATTTTCTATTTTCACAGGTTTGATCTCTTTTTTCTTCACAGGATCCAATTTTTCTTTTTCTATCTTTATCTCTTTTTTTACCTGAGGAATAGTTTTTTCAACTGACTCTTGTTCTGTTTTCTTGGGGGGAACCTTTTTATTTTCATCCTTTAGTTCTATAAATCCCACACTTATTTTAGCTGTATCCACCACTGTTTCGCGGATTCCAGGTAGAAGAAATATGATAAAAAGATTCAGAATCAGCGATATCCCAAGACTACGAATATCATTTTTTTCCATAGTCTGCCTCCTACTTTGCAACAGCTGTGTCTATATCTAGAGAACTTGCTCCTGCTTCTTTGGCTATTGTCATTATTTCTACTATAAAGCCATAGTCAAGTTTTTTATCAGCAGTTATTATTACATTTTTCTCACTGCTGTTCAAAAGTTTTTCTCCTAGTTCCTCTTTAAGATTTTCAAGAGTGACTTTCATACTCTTTTTAGATTTAGTAGTTTCTCTGTAATTAAGATATAGTTCGCTGTTTTCATCTATCAGTATCTGTATCTCCTTTACTTCTCTGACCTCTTTGATCGTAGACTGAGGAAGGTCTATTTTTATTCCACTTAAGTCTTCAAAAGTAGTGGCCACCATAAAAAATATAAGAAGGAGGAACACTACGTCAATAAGAGGCGTAAGTTCTAAAATCATATTACCACTGTTTCTTCTGGTCATTCTCTTCAATCTCATGGTCTATACCTACTTTCTGAAAAAGTTGATCATTTCAACACTAGACTTTTCCATATTGTTTACTACAGTATCTATTCTTTTATTAAAATAGTTATAGAAAATTACTGCTGGTATTGCAACAGTCAGTCCTCCTGCCGTTGTAATAAGAGCCTTAGATATTCCCTCGGCAAGTACTGAAGGGTCTCCTGTCCCGTAAGAAGCTATTGCATGAAAAGCCTGTATCATTCCTGTAACTGTACCTAGTAGTCCTAGAAGCGGAGTTGTATGAGCCACTATACCTAACAGCCACATTCCCCTTTCAAGTCTTGGAAGTTGTGAAAGTCCAACCTCTCTGGCCTTTTCTTCCATGTGAACTATACTATAATCTTTATTTTTAGTACACTGAAGTAAGAGTTCCTTTAAAACTTTATAAGTAGAGCAATCATGCTTTTCAAGAAGTGCAAAGGCTCCTGTATAATCACCTTTTTCTATGTACTCTTTCACATTCCATTTTATATCATCAAAATTTCCTTTCTCTTTCGATGCAAAATAAATACTTTTATCTATTACAACTGCCAATCCGATTACTGACATGGCAACTATAAAATACATGAGTATCCCGCCGTTTTGTATCCACTCCATTTTTGATTCCTCCTTAAAAAGCTATTAAAACTAAAAAACTGCAACTCCTAGTACAATAACTGCTGCTACGCCTATAAGATATTTCCAGAGAGGCTTGTTTGACGCCATGTCCTCAGACAGTTCGTTTTCAAGTTCATTATTATTTTCCTGTTGCTTAGCAATGTCCAATTTTTCTTTACTTTGCTGTACATCGTCACTCTTTAGTTTTGCATCTACATCACTTATATCCTCGTCCTGAATATTTTCAAGGACCGTTATCTCATTACCGCTTTCTAAAGTTTCCTGACTGACGCCTGTTACCTCTTGGCTGATTTCAGCAGTATTTTCCTCTCCGTATAAAAAAACAAAAGATAGCATTAACATTAAAAAAACTAATTTTTTTTTCACTGTTTTTCCCCCTCTTCGAAATACTCAATATATTTTTCTGACTTCTCAGGTGATCTTTTTTTGAGCTCCTCATAATATAACACAGCTTCTTTTTTATTTTCCTCTTTCAAATTCATACTGATTAACTTTTCTAATGCAAAATCTTTGAATTTGGACTCTTTATATTCATCTAAAAAATCGTTATAACTTTTTTTTGCTTCTTTTTCATCCCCTAGAGCTTCATAAACAACAGCAATCTTTATTACTGAGGATTCTTTAAGAGGACTGTCCTTATAAAGAAGATTCACCTTTGTAAACATCCTAAGGGCGTTGTTATAATCTTCCTCTTTCTCGTATATAACCCCTAGCTGAAATGCAGCTGTGTCTTTATACTGGCTTTCACTACTCTTATCAACTATTTCATAATACTTCTTCGACTCTGCGTAGTTTTCTTTTTTGAAATAATAATTCGCCAGATTAAATGCCGCCCTGTCCCTATATTTTTCATCTTCAAGAAGTTTTTTGTACTCAGTATGAGCCAGATCCACCTCACCTTTTTTATCATAGGTGATTGCTTTCCAATAACTGGACTTGTTTTTTACAGGAATTTTATCTGCCCATAAGAGTGCATCGTCAAGATTGTTGCTTTGATAATATATTTCTGTAAGTTTAGAAGCCGAGTTTTCTTTTAGATTTTCATCCTCTATAGTATCATAAAGTTCTTTATAAGTAGCAATTGCACCTTGGAAATCTTCAGAAGCCATATTTGCGTCTGCACTAAAAAGCATAACATTTCCTCTATAGGTACTTTTCTTATAATTCTTCAGAAATTCCGATGAACTTTTCTTCAAAAGCTCAAACTCCTCTAGGTTATAAAGTGAATTTATTTCCCAGTATAACGAGTCCTCAGCATATTTTCCTTTTGGGTCTTTATTATATATATCTCTGTAGACTTTAGAAGCCTCTTTATATTCGCCCTCACTGTAAAAACTTTCTCCTGTCTGGAATAATGCATAGTCGCCATAGCCCTCTATACCCTCGAGCTTTTCATAGGTTTCCCTGCTTTTTTCATACTCTCCCATCCTAAAATATGAAAGAGCTATTTTATCCAAAGTGTCTCCTTTGTTTCTTCCATAACCATTTTCTAGGTAACTTTCACCGGTTTTTACAGCTTCAGAATACTTTTCCCATGAAAAATAGGTTTTCATGAGGTTATATTGGGCTTTTTCTTTTGTCTCATTATTTTTAGATTCAGAAGCTTTCTTAAAGTAGCTTTCAGCATCCTGATATTTCATCATACCAAGAGAAGCTATTCCCTTAAGATATGTATTTTCAGAAGATGAATTCTGCATATTCAGATATTTTGACATCTTTTCATACTGTTTTTCATTTAAGAGTATAGCTATTAGATTTCCAAGTATCTTTTCATCTCTGCTGCTCCTTAAATATTCTTCATAGACACTCTGAGCCTTAGCTATATCTCCTGCAGTGTAATAAGATGCCCCTACAGCTAGATAGACATCTTTTTTATACTGCTGGTCCCTTACAAATGTTTTTCTGTATTCATCAAAACGAATCTTAAGGTCTTTCAAATCCCCTATTTTACTGTCCACTACTATAATTTTATAGAGTTCATCTTTTCTATAAGATTTTTCATAGACCTCCATATAATACTTTCTTGAAAGCTTATATTTACCAGTTTCATAGGCAGAACTTGCCATCATAAGATAAAGATTTTCGTTATATATTGATTTTATTTCTCTGCCGTTTAAGTTTTTAGTCAGATTTAAAACATCATTATACTTATTTTTTTCATAATTAATAAGTACAGAGTAATAAAGCGATTCATCTTCATATTCAGTATCGCTGAGATTTTTAAAGTAATTTAAAGACTTGGTTTTTTCACCTTTTTTAAATAAAGAATAAGCATACCCATAAATTACACTTGGGTCATCTGACATGGAAACTATTTTTTCATAATATTCTGCAGAACTAGAGTAGTCTCCCTTATTCAGGTTATATTCTGCCACAAGTTTGTATGCAGTATTTGCTTCCTTACCCTTTTTTAGTCTAGCTACAGCATTCATCATTTCAGCTTCGTTTTTCATATCCCTGTATATCGACACCAGAGAAAGAAGACTACGTTGTGCATAAGTGTTCTCAGGATAGTTTGCTGCCACCTCTTTAAAATAACCTTCTGCCTTTGCTATATCATCCATTTTATAGTAGCATGACCCATATATATAATTCATGAGAGGATAATTTTTATCTTCTTCAGTTCCGTTATAATACTCATCTAAATAAACTATACTCTTGACATATTGTCCGTTGTTATAAGATGACAGGGCGAGGTATAATATTCCCTCATCATAATAATTCCCCTTGCTGCTTAAGAGTTTCGATAGCTCAGTCTGAGCCTTATTGTATTCTCCGGACTTGTAATACTCCTTCCCCAGTTCGTAAATAGCTTTGTCATAATATTCACTTTTTACATCAAGATTCTTTTGATAGACTATGGCATCTTCAAAGTTCCTTAAATAGGCACAATTTATCGTCTGATAGTAGTAGAACTCATTTTTTTCTTTTCTTTTGAGCCTGTAGTTTGCCAAAAGAATATCAAAATATTTTTTGGACTTTTCATGGTTTTTTTCCAAAAAATAAGTTTTTGCAAGTCTTTCCTGTATTGTTTTTACATATTTAGATTTAGGGTAATTCTTTAGAAAACCTTCCAATTCAAGAACTGCAACCTTGTAATTTTTGCTCTTATACAGTTCATCTATATACTTTATGTCCTCTTTTTCCCCTGCAAAAGATACGGTATTGAGAACAATCAGAAAAGCCATGATTGTCAGCTTTTTTTTCATGATGCGATCCCCCTTAAAGTAATTGTAGTTACCCATCTTAGACTAAGTTAAAGCTATTTTTTTCCAACTAAATCAAAAATTTTTTTTATTTCTTCTAGAGAAACATCTGTATTCATACACGGACCGTTGTCTAATTTATTAAATATCCCATAAACTATCATAGGAAAAGAGTCATATATTCCTGCAACAAGATCCCTTTCACAGGCCACAGCCACTACAAAATCAGGTTTTTCATTTTTCAAAAAAAGCCTTGCCAAAGTACCACCTGTAGCTATTTTTACTATGGCATTTCTTTCCTTTACAAATTTAGATATTTCACCTATTTTACATAGTCCACACTCTCTGCAGTTTCCTATATCAGAAGTTATCTTATATGGACATGAATAATTTTGTATGCAGTGGGGAAGGAGAAGGGCTATTTTTTCTATCTTTACCTTCTTACTTCTCTTTATAGCCAGTCTGTTATTAAACTTTATAAAGCCTTTTGAAACACAATTATTTTCACATCTGTTTTTGTTAAATTTTTTTGCCACGATATAGGCAAAATAATAAAATGTATAAGCTGTTTTAAACAGTAAATTTTTGACCATTTTTTCTTTCCCCTTGTGGATTTTATCATAAATTAGTATAGCATATTTATTTTCCCTTTTCAAACAATGAAAAAAGCAAGTCTGCAGACTTGCTTAATCTCTTAGGGCTAAAGGCATAGCTATATATAAATATTTTTCATCTTTGCTATTTTTAAGTTGTATGGCACTATTTGAAGTTAAAAGATCAATTATTAACCTGTCATTTTTATCCAGGTGTTGTATAAAATCCAAAAGGAATTTTACATTTAGGGAAATTTTTACATCCTCTCCCTCTTGTTCCACCTCTATATGCTCATTAACTTTTGCAGTTTCTGACACACCACTTACATAAAAACTTCCAGCCTCTAGACTAAATATTGCACTGTATTTAGACTCACTGTTATTTTTTACAAATATCTGAACTCTTTTCAAGATTTTAGAAAATTCTTCAGTATTGGCCGATATTTTCTTGTTGTGAGATACAGACTTCATTATTCCGTTATAGTCTGGAAAAGGTAGATCTATTACCCTACTCAAAACCATTGAATTACCCACCTTAAAGAAAACCTGATTTTCTTCAAACTTAAACTCAACATTTTCTTCATCTAAAGTTCTGAGGGTCTTTATCAATGCATCTACTGTGGTCAGAGGAATGCTGACTTTGAGAGAACCATCATACTCTATGTCGTCTTCTAAGTATACCAGACGGTAAGTGTCAGTGGCTACAACCTTTACCTTTTTATCTTCTATTTCAATCCTTACGCAATTTATAGACAGATTATCAATAGAAGTAGATGCGCCGAATTTTGTTTTTTCAAGCATTTCAGAAAGCTTCTCTCTTGAGAAAACTATACCGGTTCCCTCTATACTATCTTTTATCCTCGGATACTCTTCAGGCTCCATTACAGAAAATTCAGAAGATGAATCAGATGTCTCTATAATAAGAAGCCCCTCCTTTACCACAAGGTTTATCTCTTTGTCTGTTATTTCCTTTAGATATTCTTCAACAAGCTGATATGAAAATACCGCTTTCCCCTTTTCCTGAACCTCCCCCTCCATAAAGGATGTTATAGTAAGTTCAAGATTCGTACCTCTTAGTACAATTTTTCCGTCTTCTTGTGCTTCTAAGTAAACACAAGAAATTATAGGTCTTATTTTATTTTCAGCTATGGCTTTTTCAACTACCCTAAGAGTTTTTAAAAACTCCTGTCTGTCTACCTTGATATTCAAATTATTTCCTCCTGCTTAGAGATTATTTAAAAAGATATGGTTTTAACTCTTCACTGAACTTATTTCGAAGTTTCTGAAGGGTCTTTTTCTCTATCTGTCTAACTCTCTCTCTGGTTATACTAAAACTTTTCCCTATCTCTTCTAGGGTGTGTATCTCATAACCATCAAGTCCATATCTAAGTTTTAATATCTCTTTCTCACGGGGTTTTAACACTTCTAGTATATCATTTATCTCGTTTCTTCCTATCTCTCCCAATACTTCATCTTCAAGAGATTCTTCATCGGGCTGGCTGATCGTGTCTTCTAAGAAAATATCGTCACCTATTGATGCATTCAGAGACAAAAGATCTTGGAACTCAAGCATAACCTTCTGAACCTTTTTAGGAGTAATCTCCAGTCCTAGTGCTATATCCTCTATATTCGGGTAAACACTATTTTTCATCACAAATTCCATTATAAATTTATTTACCTTGTTTAAAAGATCATGCTTATACGAAGGAATTCTTATCTCTCTTCCTTTACTTATGATGGCCTTACTTATAGACTGTTTTATCCACCAGACAGCATAGGTAGAAAATCTAAAACCTTTTTCTACATCAAATTTTTCTATAGCATGCATAAGTCCAAAATTACCCTCACTTATCAGGTCAATAAAACCCATTCCTTTATGGACGTAGCTTTTAGCTATATTAACAACCAATCTTAAATTAGAAAGAATAAGTTTGTGTTTAGCATCTTCACAACCGCTCTTAGCCCTTATTAAAAGATCTAATTCTTCTTCTTTCGTCAAAATGTTGTAACTACGGATATCTTCAAGATAAAGTGAAACTAAATCTCTTTCTTTTTCCATATATCTCTTCCCCACTTCTTTTAAGTTTTAGTAAAAATAAGATACAGATTAATAAAATTCCTCTTTTAAATCTCTTTCCATCAGTTTCTTTACCATCTCTTTTGCATTGGCATCTTCATAAAGTACCTTGTACACAGCATCAAGAATAGGCATAGACACCTTATAAGATTTAGACTTTTCATAGACAGCCTTCACCGTCGGAACCCCTTCAGCTACCATAAGCATCTCGTCTAGTATTTCCTGGAGTTTCATACCCTTTCCAAGCTTATCTCCTACATGTCTGTTTCTGCTGTGTTTACTTGCACAAGTAACAATGAGATCCCCTATGCCACTAAGACCGCTAAAAGTTTTTTCATCTGCCCCAAGCTCCACTCCAAATCTAGTTATCTCTGCAATCCCCCTGGTTATAAGGGCAGCCTTGGTATTGTCTCCAAACTCCATTCCGTCAGCCATTCCAGCTGCTATAGCCAGGCAGTTTTTTACTGCTCCGCCTATTTCCACACCTATTATGTCTTCATTTATGTATACTCTAAAACTTCCCGTATTAAACAATTCTTGTATTTTTTTTGCATTTTCAAGATTCCCAGCTGCTACAATTGTAGAAGGTATCTTGTTAGCAACTTCTTCTGCATGAGTAGGTCCTGACAGTACAACTATATTTTTATGAAATTTACCCATTACTTCGTCTTTCATAACCTCTGACAGTCTCATTCCAGTTGATACTTCCAAGCCCTTAGCAGTATTTACTAAGACGATATCTTTTGTTATCTGAGGTGATATACTTTCGATTACCCCTCTAAGCACCTGAGAAGGAACTGAAAAAACAACACACTGGGCTCCTTCTAATAAACCATCTATATCGGAAGTTACACTCAAGGTATCAGGAAATTTTATTCCCTTCAGGTACAGAGGATTCTCTCTTTCTGCCAGAAGTTTTTCTGCTCTTTCCTTTTTATATTCCCACAGAGTAACTGGATACCCCTTTTCAGCCAATAATACCGCCAAAGCCGTTCCCCAGCTTCCTGCGCCCATTACAACAATTTTGTCCATATCCATCTCCCTATTTAAATTTAAATTTGTTTTCATTTCCATTCATAAGCCTAGATATATTTGTTCTGTGTCTGTATATTACAAATGCACCTATCAAAAATGTCATAATGAAAAGTTCTACCCTTATAAGTGATTCCCTTATCGGCATGATAAGAGTAAGTATCGGCAGCAGTGCTGCACAGGTAACAGAGGCAAGAGATACATATTTGCTAAAGTACGCCACTATAACAAAGACCCCTATAGTCACTAGCATAATCTGTGGAACAAGATAGAGAAATACCCCCAAACTGGTGGCAACACCTTTCCCTCCCTTAAACTTTAGAAAAATCGACAGAGAATGACCCATTATTGTTATTAGCCCTACCAGTATCAGTAAAGTTCCCTCTATTCCTGCTAGGTCTGCAAACATAACTGGGAAAAACCCTTTGGCTGCATCAGCTGCTAGCACCATAACTCCATACCTGGCACCTAGTACCCTGTAAGCATTTGTAGCCCCAGAGTTTTTACTTCCGTGCTCTCTTATGTCTATACCCTTCATTTTTTTTCCTATTATAACACCAGTTGGTATTGATCCCAAAAAATATGCCAAAACTGCAAAAAATATAAATTTAAACATCGCTTCCTCCTAAGTTCTTTTTACAAATTTCCCCACAACTTCTATATGGCTCGTTTGAGGAAACATGTCTACAGGCTGTACCTTTAAAAGATCGTAACCTATTTCATTTAAAACATTGGCATCCCTTGCAAATGTAGAAGGATTGCACGATATGTAAACTATCTCATTTATTCCGGTTTTTGCAACACTGTGAAGGACGCTTTCCTCTATTCCCTTTCTAGGAGGGTCAAAAATAATAGCATCTATTTTTTCTCTTTTTTTGAGGAGTTCCTCTAGTTTGCCTTCTACTTTTCCGTTTATAAAATCAATATTTTTAATTTTATTTTCCATACTTGTTTTTTTTGCATCTAAAGTGGCAGATTTAACCATCTCTATGGCAAATACTTTTTTCGCCCAACGAGATAATATCATAGCTATTGTACCTGTCCCAGAATAAGCATCTACTATATTTTTATTTTTTACATCATCAAAATACGAGATGGCCGTTTCATAGAGTTTCTTTGTCTGTTCTAGATTTATCTGAAAAAAAGATTTAGGAGATATATTGAATTTTATATCAAAAAGCTCCTCTTTTAAAACCTCGTCTCCGTACACATAGATATCCTCGTCCCCAAGGGCCACATTGGTTCTCTTATTGTTTACAGATATATAGGCGGCTTTTACCTCAGGACACCGGTCTCTTAGATCATATAAAATCTTTTTCAAATTCTTGGCAGGCTCCCCTTTCACAACAAGCACAACCATGGCTTCATCAAAAGAATTGGTTCTTACCATAACATGTCTCAGTATTCCTCTATGCTTTTTCTCATCATAAACAGGTATTCTTTTTTTATTAAGTATTTCCTTTAGCTCTTTTGTAATTCTGTTTGCAAGTTTTGACTGAAGCATATTTTCAGACACTTCAAAAACTTCATGAGATTTTTTCTTAAAGAAACCTGATATTATCTTCCCGTCTTTATAGGCAAAGGGTTCTATTACTTTGTTTCTGTAATATTTCGGGGAAGTGCTTCCTATTGTATCGTAGATTTCAAAATTTTCCAGTTTACCTATTTTTTTTAATACATCTTCTACCATTTCTTTTTTATATTTTAGCTGGCTTTCATACTTTAGCATTCCAAAATCGCATCCGTGAAAATCTTCAAATGTAACCTTGTCTTTATCAGCTGCTCTTTCTTCACCTGGTTTTATTATAGCCTCTATAATCCCTCTGGCGTAACTCTTCTTCAGAGATATAATTTTAACTCTTACTCTGTCTCCAGGTACAGACATAGGAACAAATACAGCCATTTTTTCATAATAGCCTAGTCCCTCTCCTCCAAAAATAAGCTTTTCAATATCCAGCTCGATTATCTGATCTTTTTTTAGCACCATATTATTTGGTTTCCCCTCTTTTTGTACTTTTTTATTATATATTGTATGAAAACAAATGTCAACGAAAGCTAAATTAAGAAAAAATAAAGTTTATTTCAATTTAAAGTATTCAATTTCGTTAGAAACTTCCATTCTCAATTTAGTTCTGGCTTCTTTTTCTATCTTTTCAAGGTCTACTTTGTTTTCAAGTTCTATTTTTTTACTTTGATAAAGCTCTTCAGATTCACTTACAATTTTTTTTATTTTTCTGACCTCGCCCTGTTCCTTTGCCAGCTTTATAACATAATTAAGATGAACTATAGGAAGAGCTATAATCAAAAAAACAATAAGTACTGTATATACCTCTTTCAGCTTTTTTTTCATACTTTTACCCCAGTCTTTCCACCACTCGTAATTTTGATGAACGGGCTCTCTTGTTAAATTTAAGTTCGTCATCCTTTGGAGTTATAGGTTTTCGTGTTATTATTTTGACCTTGGCTTTATTGTCACATCTGCATACCGGGAGTTCAGGGGGACATATACAGTCTACCGACATCTCCTTAAACTTATTTTTTACCATTCTGTCTTCTAGTGAATGAAAGGTTATTATAGCAAGCCTGCCTCCAGGTTTAAGAGCATTTATCGCCTTGTCTATAGATCTTTCTAAAACGTCTAATTCTCTGTTTACCTCGATTCTGATGGCCTGAAAGGTTTTCATAGCAGGATGTTTAGGGCTCTTCCCCTTGTATGCTCTTTTTATTATTTCCACAAGGTCTCCAGTTGTTTCTATGGGCTTCTCTGCCCTGATTTCACATATAAGCCTTGCTATTTTTCTGGCGTGACGTTCTTCTCCGTAATCATATATTATTTTAGAAAGTCTGCCTTCTTCATACTGGTTTACAACTTCATAAGCAGAGACCTTGGCATTTTTGTTCATTCTCATATCCAGTTTGGTGTCAAATCTATATGAGAAGCCTCTTTCTGGATCATCTAGCTGTGTAGAAGAGACCCCTATATCCATAAGTATTCCGTCTATCTTATCATAACCAGCAAGATATAACACTGTGTCCAGGTTTTCAAAGTTATCCTTATAAGACTCCCATTTTTTACCATATTTACCCAGTCTTTCCCCTGCAAAATCAAGGGCTTGCTGATCCTGATCAATAGAAATAAGTTTCCCTTTTTCAGACAAAGCCTTTAGGATTCCTTCTGAATGACCTCCCCCTCCTAAGGTGCAGTCTAAATAAACTCCGCCTTCATTTTTTACGAGATTTTCTATTGTTTCACGGTACAACACAGGTATATGATATTCACATTCTATATCTTCAAACATTAATTACACTCCCAATTTTTAAAAGATAGATTATTAGCTTCATTTTACTATAATGAGGGAAAAAAAGCAACTTAAGGGGCATCTGTCCAGAATAATATTTAATTTCATTTTCATCTTTTTTTTTAGACAAACTTTCATTTAATTCAAAATATAAGGTTAATTTCCTTTCAATTTTACAATATCTTTTACACTGTTTTTATATTTTTTATACACTGAGATGCTAAACTTGTATTTTAAGATAAATACTGGGGGAATCTATGAACAACATACTTTGGGATAACAAATTAAAAATTTTAGACTTTGCTTTTCAACCTATAATATGTGCAAATTCAGGCGAGATATACGGTGTAGAAGCTCTTCTTAGAAACAGTTTAGAGGCTGGTTTCAAAAATATCGGAGATGTCTTTGACAGCGCCTATAAGGATGGTTCCTTATATACACTTGATTTAATGCTTCGAGAAAAAGCCATCCAGAAATTTAAAAAACTGAAATTCCACAAAAGTATAAAAATATTTTATAATCTAGACAACCGACTTTTAGAAATGCCCAACTTTTCAATGGGAAAAACAGAGATTCTTTTGAAGGAAAATAAAATAGAAAAGAGCTCTTTGTGTTTTGAGATATCGGAAAAATACAAACTCAACAAGATAGAGGATATCAATGATATGCTGAGCGTATATAAGAGTGAAGGGTATATTATTGCCTTAGATGACTTTGGAAGCGGCTTTTCTAACCTTCAGAAACTTTATCACTTTGACATAAATCTTTTAAAAATAGACAGATTTTTTATCAAAAATGTGGGAAAGAGCAGTAAAAAAAGAATTTTCTTAAACAACATAATAAATCTAGTTCATACTCTAGGGGGACTTGTAGTGGCAGAAGGGATCGAGACAGAGGAAGAGATGCACGTTTGTCGTATGCTCGGCTGCGACCTCTTACAGGGATATTACATACAACATCCCAGTCAAAACTTAGACGATATCAAAGTGCTGTATCACCATGTAAAAGAAAACATTATAAAACAGGAGAATTTTTTAGGGGAAGACAGAAACATTATCGAAAGTCATATTTTAAAAATAGAAGGAACCTACATAGAAAACCATATGGATAAGATTTTAGAAGTTTTGAAAAAAAATAGCCATGCAGAGGTCTTCCCGATATTAGACCAAGACAAGAGGGTTCTTGGTATGATAAGAGAAAAAAAGATCAAAAGATATCTTTTGGCTCCCTTTGGAAATGAATTCCTCAAGAAGAAAACTGTACGTGACCTAATGGACATTGCAATAATTGCAGATATTAACGTCAACGTAAATAGACTAATAGAGATACTCTCATTAAATGATGAAGTAGAATTTATAATCATAACCTGCGATGGTAAGTATAAAGGTTATCTTGACAAAAATGCAGTCATTAAAATAATCAGTGAAAAGAAGATAGGAGAAGCCAAAAATCAAAATCCCCTTACAAGGCTTCCAGGAAATACCCAAATATCAGATTTTATAGAAAAAACTCTTTTAGATAAAGCAAATGGATATATTTACACATACTTTGACTTCAATAATTTCAAGAGTTACAATGACAAGTATGGATTTAAAAAAGGGGACAAAATAATCACCTTATTTAGTGAGATTTTAAAAGATGAAGAAAAAGATGAAAATTCATTTATAGGCCATGTAGGTGGGGATGATTTTTTTTTAGGCATAAGGCAAAGGCCAAATAAAAATTTTAATGATACCCTAGATAAGATAACCTCAATTGCAGATATGTTTAAAACCCAGGCCCGGGACCATTATGATCAGAAAGACTTAAAAAAGGGTTTTATTTTAAGTCAAGACAGAAGCGGCCAGCTTAGAAAGGTACCTCTTATAACTGTCTCTGCTGCAATTTTAGAAATTATTCCAGGAGAAAGGAATTGTACAATCGAAGATGTCAGTGATCTCCTATTTAAATTAAAAAAGAATTCTAAAATAGCAAAAGATTCCACATGCTGTTCGACCATACTGCCATACAAACAATTTTTTTAACGTATCCATATCTTAAGCTTAATTTCTGTACCTCGAAATAGGTCAAGTCATTTTACTAATTATTTTATAAAAGCTAGTTTATAAAACACAGACTAAAAAAGGGAGCCTCTAAGGCTCCTTATACTTTTCTGGCTTTAACTTTTTGTCTATCCTGCTGAAGTTTCCACCTTAAATTATATGCTGCTCGCAATTTTTATGCCGAACTTATCTTTTACTTCAAGTTTAAATTTCAACATACTTCTTTCTTGATCATCCTGAAGTCTGGATTTCTTGGCATTAAGCTTTTTTATTTTTTTTATATTTGGTTTTTTATTACGTCTTTCTTTTTGGATTTGATTATCTATTTCCTTAATAGCCATCTTATGTTTTTTCTTATTATCCATGGCTCTTTCATGCATAACTTTGTATTGTCTTTGTTGTCCTGGTTTTAGATCACTTACTTTTTTTGCTATTTGAGATTTTCCTGCATTCTTATGAACCGAATAATTTACAGGCTGATTTTTAGAAAATGCCGTTGTTGAGATTATTATTGCTAAGATTCCGATTATTTTTTTCATTTTTTATAGTTCCTCCTGTTTGTTTTCTACAGGAATATTCTAACTTACTTAAGTGACAGTTATGTGATTACAATGTGTCACAATTTTCTCTTTCCTCACACTTACATTTCAGAACTTATTTATGAAAATATACATACATAAAAAAGGAGAAGCAAAAGCTTCTCCTAACGTAGCAACAGTCCAAATGCTAGATTTCTGATGAGATTAAGGGCAAAGTAAGCAAGTATAGGGGATAGATCCATCCTCATAGACCCTAAAGGTATTAGCATCCTAAAAGGTCTCAGTATCGGTTCTGTCACCTCATATACAAGATGTGTAAACTCATTTCTGCTGTATGGAGCCACCCAGGATATCACAATCCTTATCAAAATAAGCATTTTTAAGGCTCTTATAGCAAGATCTATAATTTTTAAAATCGATAACATTATATAATCCCCTTTCTTTTATTTTACATTCATAAAGTAGTGTTTAGCTTTTGCAGTATATTCCCATCCTGACCATATAGTCAGTATTACTGGGATCAACATCAGGTAAAAGTTATATTGATTTTTACCAAATATTATTATAATTATTATTACAATCATCTGAGAAGTAGTTTTATATTTTCCCAGTTTTGCCGCCGGAATTACCTCTCCCTTAGCTGCAGCCAGTGTCCTTATGCCGCTTATCAAAAACTCTCTTGCAATTACAACTATAGACATCCATGCAGGTATGTATTTTATATCCACAAATATTACAAGGGCAGATATAACAAGGATTTTGTCTGCTAAAGGATCCATCAGTTTTCCAAAATCAGTTATAAGATTTCTTTTTCTAGCTATATAACCGTCAAAAAAATCAGTTATTGAAGCAACCGAAAATATCACCAGTGCAATAACTCTGTAAGCAAAACCTCCACTTTCTGCATTTCCCAAAAAAAATATAAATGGAATTGCTAAAATTATTCTGAGTAGTGTTAGTTGATTAGGCAGATTCATCATGTTATCCTCCATTAAATATGTTTGTCTTTTTTCCAAAATTTATCAATCAATATAAACTCATACAGGATTCATTAAAAATTTGTAAAATTAAAAACAAATTACAGCGAAAAACACAACGAACCCAAATCAAAAAATAATTTATTTTACTGTATCTTCATTTTCTACAATGGCCCCTAGAAGATCGTAGTCAAAATTTTGTTCGATTTTAACTTTTACTATCTCTCCTTGTTTTGCTGTCCCATCGTTGGTCAAAATCTTCCCGTCTATCTCTAAAGCCTGACCTCTGGTTCTTCCTTCAAGCATATATTCACTTTCTGAAGATACTGTATCTATAATAACTTCTACAGTTTTACCTATAAATTCTCTGTTTTTTATTTCAGCTATTTCTGACTGAAGATTGGTTAGCTCCATCCATCTTCTGTGCTTTACTTCTTCGTCTATCTGTTCATCCATATCATGTGCTACTGTATCCTCTTCTCTAGAGTACTTGAATACTCCCACATAGTCAAATTTAAATTCTTTTACAAACTCTTTAAGCTCTATAAAATCCTCTTCTGTTTCTCCTGGGAACCCAACAATAACAGTAGTTCTAATGGTTGCATCAGGAATTTCCCGTCTTATTTTATATAGCAGATCTTTTATCTGTTGTCCAGTTTTAGCACGTCCCATATTACGAAGTACACTGTCAGAAACATGCTGCACAGGTACATCAAAATAATTACATACTTTTTCTTCTTTTTTCATTGTTTCAATAAGTTCATCAGTTATTGAATTAGGGAACATATAATATGTTCTTATCCACTCTATCCCTTCTACTTTTGAAAGAGCTTTCATAACATCTGGAAGTGCCTTCTTTTTGTATAGGTCGATTCCGTATTCAGTAGTTTCCTGGGCCAGAAGATTTATCTCTCTCACTCCACCAGCGGCAAGCCTTTGAGCTTCTTCTACTATATCCTCTATATTTCTGCTTCTAAGGTCCCCTCTGAGCTTGGGTATAATGCAGTATGTACATCTCCTGTTGCACCCCTCAGCTATTTTAAGGTAAGCTGTATGAGGATGTGTAGTTAGTATTCTATCTGTATCGGCATTTGCAAGGAATTCCAGACTTTCACTTTTTATTATTTTTCTCCCAGCTAACACCTCGTCTACGACCTCTTCTATCTTATCAATCTCTCCTGTTCCTATTACTGCATCTACTTCAGGCATCTCATTTATTATCTCTTGGGCGTATCTTTGTGCTAGGCAACCTGCCACTATTATCTTTTTAAGGTTTCCTCCCCTCTTGTATTCTCCTATTTCAAGTATTGTTTGGATGGATTCCTCTTTTGCATCTCCTATAAATCCACAAGTATTTATAAGAGCTATATCTGCATCCTCTATATCAGTTGTTATCTCAAATCCTTTTTTATTGACCATTATACCTATGAGGTTCTCACTGTCAACCAGGTTTTTACTACACCCTAAACTTATTAACGCTAATTTCATTTAATACTCCTTTTAATATTTTTCATAGTCAATTATAACACATTTGATCGGCTAATAAAACCTATAAAATTCTCTACTCCTGAGACAATAAAAAGAACACAGAACTAACTGTGTCCTTTTTTAACTCAGTAAATTTTCAAGAATACTAATTTTTACTTAGTCTCTTCTGAAGATTTTTTGTTACTTTCTTTTACAGGTTTTGCAATAAGCTGTTTTCTACTTAAGCTTACCTTACCATTTTCATTTGATATAACTTTTACTTCTAAAATATCTCCTACAGAAAGCACGTCGTCCACATTTGCCACTCTCTCATGAGCTATTTCAGAAACATGCAGAAGTCCTTCTTTTCCAGGAAGTATTTGCATAAAGGCTCCAAACTTGGCAACTTTCACAACTTTTCCTTGATAAATTTCTCCAGCTTCGATATCTTTTACATAGTTATTAACTAGGTTTATTGTTTTTTCAAGAGTTTCTCCATCATTCGAGAAGATCGAAACTTTTCCGTCATCCTCTATATCGATAGTAGCACCTGTTTCCTCTATTATCGCCTTGATGTTTTTCCCTCCTGGTCCTATTAGAGCAGCTATCTTGTCAGTAGGCACCATCATCTGATAGATTCTAGGAGCACTCGCTGCCAGTTCAGCCGGCGCCTCTATAGCATTTTTCATTACTCCGATAATCTGTAGTCTTGCATCTAAAGCTTGCTTCAGTGCTATTCTCATTACATTTTCATCTATTCCTGTGATTTTTATATCCATTTGAAGTGCAGTAATTCCAGCTTCAGTTCCTGCCACTTTAAAGTCCATATCTCCAAGGTGATCTTCCAATCCCATAATATCAGTAAGGACTGCATAGTCGTCTCCTTCTTTTACTAGACCCATAGCAATACCGGCAACATGACTCTTAACAGGTACACCTGCCGCCATTAGTGCCAACGAACCTCCGCATATAGACGCCTGTGATGACGAACCATTTGATTCAGTTATCTCAGAAACCACTCTTACTGTATAAGGGAAATCATCTGTTGAAGGCATTACGTAACTAAGTGCTCTCTCTGCAAGGGCACCGTGTCCTAATTCTCTTCTTCCTGGAGCTCTCATAAATCTTGCCTCTCCAACTGAGTAAGGAGGGAAGTTATAGTGAAGATAAAACTTCTTGTAGTATTCTTCATTTAATCCGTCTACAAGCTGCTCATCCTGTTTCGTTCCAAGTGTTGTTGTAACTATTGCCTGAGTTTCTCCCCTTGTGAACATAGCAGAACCATGAGGTAAAGGAAGTGTTCCTATCTCAGCATAAAGGTCTCTTATTTCATCAGTTTTTCTTCCGTCTACTCTGTGTTTATTATAAACGATTGCTTCTCTTACAAATTTCTTCATAAGATCATGATAATAACTTTTGAACTCTCCTTCTATCTCTCCAGGAAGTTCTTCAAGCTCATTTTCCTGAATATACTTTTCAGTAAAACTTGCTAAAAGCTCGTCTTCAAGATCATTAACTGCATCTTCTCTAGCCTGCTTTCCTATTGCCAATACAGCTTTCTTTAATCTCTCACCGCCATTTTCATCGATAAAGCTCTGAACTGTTTCATCGATTTCAGGTTTTACAAATTCAAATTTCTCTTTTCCTGCTAGCCTTGCAAACTCTTCTTGGAATTCACATATTTTCTTTATATTATCATGGGCAAAAAGGATAGCCTTTAGCATTACCTCTTCTGACATTTCAGAGGCTCCCGCTTCAACCATATTTACAGCATCCTTAGTTCCTGCAACAGAAAGATTAAGAGGGCTCTCAGCCAACTCTTTTGGTGTAGGGTTGAGTATAAATTCCTCTCCCTTCATTGCAACTACGACTCCAGCAACTGGTCCTAAAAACGGAATATCAGATAACATAAGTGCTGCTGATGATCCTATTATTCCTAGGTAGTCAGGAGTATTGTCTCCATCATATGAAAATACAGTATTTACAATATGTACATCATAATTGAATCCCTCTGGAAACATCGGTCTTATTGGTCTATCTATAAGCCTTGCAGTTAGAGTAGCATCAGTAGAGGGTCTTGCCTCTCTTTTATGAAACCCTCCTGGAAATTTTCCTACTGCATAATATTTTTCTAAAAAATCTACAGTCAGAGGGAAAAAATCCGCTCCTTTTCTTCCTTCTTTACTTCTGTTCACTGTACTTAAAAGTATAGTATCTCCGTATTGGATCATTACTGCTCCACAAGATTGTCTAGCTATTTTACCTGTTGAAAGTGAGAGAGTTCTCCCCCCAATTTCCATTTCCATTTTTTTTTCTTCAAACACACACATTCCTCCTCATTTTTTATAAAGATGAGGTCAATTAGAACTGCAAATAATAAGGAGTAAAGCTTCCCCTAAGAACCTTCGCTTCTTACTACTTACGCCCTTTCTATGACCACAATCGTTCTTACTATTATAACACCTTTAAAAATAAAAATCAAAACTTATTTGTCCTTTAATTGGAGAATTAAATATTGTATTACTCGGGTTTACATAGTATAATATACAAAAAAATCAGAGGTGGATTATGGAAAAAACTATTAAATTTAATAAAATAGGAATTAAAAGACGTTTTATTCAATATATCGTTATTCTCCTTATCTCTATCTTTGTTCTCTTTCTAGCTTCTAAGCTAATTGAAAAAAGAAAACATTCTAAAATAAGGATTTATAACAGTCAAATAGAAAAACTGCAAGATGAAAAACAGAAAAAAATAGATTTAATCGAAAAAGAATATAATGATAAAATTGAAGCTCTTTTAAACAAAATCGATAAAATCAAAGATTAAAATTTTTAATCTTTTAGATTGTGGAATATCAAATTTGATATTCCACTTTTTTATTCACATAAAATTCAAACTTGCTATAAATCAAAGATAAGAATTTACTTTTTCTATTTTTATAGAAATTTCCCATCAGGAACTATTCAAAAATTTAATATTATATTATTTTCTAAAATCTTATCTGAACTGTATCAGATCCTTATAAATAAAGATATATACTACATTAAACCCCTTAATTCACTCCAATCTATCATTTACACAGTAAATAGTTAAACAGATAAGACTATATGTCGTAAATATTGTTATTGACATATCTACACTATTAATATATAATCTTTGTATAGATATACAACATAAATATGAATTTAAAAATGCAAATAAAAAATTGAAGTGCATTAAAAAGCACTGAATAAAAATTTTATTTTATCATTACTTATTTCAGGGAGGTATTATTATGACATTAAAAAAAATGAAGAAATCACACGAAATTTTACAGGCTATGTTAATACATGAAAATGGAATCGTATCCCACAGAGGATTTACATCATACGATGAAATTGTCGCTTATAGGGAAAGAAATAAAAATGACAAAGTAATTTTAGAAGTCGGAACTGAATCATAGTTTTTTAAAAACAAAAAATTAAGAGCTTATCCTTTAAAGGATAAGCTCTTCTTTCATATGTCTTTATTAAAAATAAAATTTAATCCATTCCGCCGGGCTATCACAATAATCAAAAGTAACTTGGAAAAACTTGATTTTTAACATACTCCGAAAATTTTTTTATGTCTAAATTATCTTTTTCAAGTTCTTTAAAATAATTTACAGTTTTCACTTTCAGCTCTATCGTAGAAGCTTCATCGCATACTATTATAGCTTTTTTATGGACTTGAATTGCTGTAACTGTCCACATATTATTGATATCTCCTTCAATAACCTGCTTTAGAGCCAAAGCTTTTTTCTCTCCTTTTGCCATTATCAGTACTTCTTTCGAATTCAAGATTGTTCCCACTCCAACAGTAAGAGCTTTTTTAGGAACTTTTGATACATCATTATCAAAAAATCTAGAATTTGCCTTTAAGGTTTCTTCAGTCAATGTTATTAACCTTGTTCTTGAATCCAGTGAAGATCCTGGTTCATTAAATGCTATATGTCCATTTGCTCCTATTCCTCCTATAAATAGATCAATACCTCCATATTTTTTAATCTTTTCCTCATATTCTTCACATTCCTTCATAATATCCATTGCATCCCCATTTAAAATGTTTATATTTTCATCTGGGATGTCAATATGCCTAAAGAAATTCTTATGCATAAAGGTATAGTAACTTTGAGGGTGATCTTTAGGAATACCAACATATTCATCCATATTAAAAGTTACTACATTTTCGAAAGATACTCTACCCTTTTTATGGAGTTTTATGAGTTCCTTATACATTTTAAGAGGCGTCTCTCCTGTCGGCAGTCCAAGTACAAAATTCTTGTTGTTATCTGAATAATCATTTATTTTAGATGCTATATATAAAGCTGTCCATTCACTCATTTTATCCGTGACCAAAACTCTCATGTTACCCTCCTTTACATTAAGTTTTTCTGCTATTACCTAAATTAATATACTTTCTATAGACATTACATCCTTCTAGCAAGAAGGTCTGGTCTTATTTTTTCAACAAACTAAAAAGAATTCCCATAAAGGGAATCCTTTTCCATTAATTATATCAGTTCCAAATCAGCAGACAGGCACTAAATATTTGCGCTCCTAAAACTCCTCCCACAAGAGGAGCAACAACCGGAATCCAAGCATATGCCCAATCTGAATCTCTTTTCCCCTCTATAGGAAGGAGTGTGTGAGCTATTCTCGGACCTAAATCTCTGGCTGGATTTATGGCATAACCTGTAGGCCCACCGATACTAAGGCCTATTGACCATACCAAAACACCCACGAGAAGTGCCGCCATAGGCCCTACGTTATTATTGCTGTTTGTTATCCCCATTATTCCTATCACTAGAACGGCGGTACCTATAGTCTCAGTAACAATGTTCCACTTGGATCCGCTTATGGCAGGCCCTGTGGAAAAAGTTGCAAGTATCCCATCGGCGTCATCAGTCTCATCATAATGCTGTTTGTAAGAAAGATACACAAGGACAGCACCTGCAAATCCTCCTGCCACTTGGGAAACTACATAACCTGGAACAAGGGACCAGTCAAAGACACCTATAGAGGCCAAGGCCACAGTCACCGCGGGATTTATGTGAGCTCCACTTACCCAGCCAGTGACGTATACTGCTACTGTGACACCAAATCCCCATCCTGCAGTGATCGCTATCCATCCCCCGCCATTACCCTTGCTTTTACTCAACACGATATTTGCCACAACTCCGTTCCCAAGAAGTATTAATATCATCGTACCTATAAATTCTGCTAAATAAATTCCCATTTTAACCTCCTGATAATCTTTTATTGTGTAAATTTTTCCAAATAAAAAACTACACAAAAATAAGTATTTTTCTATACCTTTTATGCGTAGTTTTTATTGACACTATCGTCCTTATCTAAGTGGCAGACCCTTTACAAGTCTTGCTCCGTTGCTTCCTAAATCTCTCAATTTATTTTTTTCTACAAAAATGTTTGCCTTTTGTATATATTCCTTATCGTACTTCCTTGTTGTTAGAAGGGCGTCGCCATTTTCTAATACTCCGATACCTATCTCTAGAGTTCCTGAAACATAATTTTCTTTGACAACTTCTTTAGAAGGTACAATTTTCAGAAGATATGGTATCTCTTCCTCCTCTATACCCCACAAAATTTCATTAATATATTCCCTGTCAATATTATCTGAGCAAAATAATGTTATATTAGGCCTGTTGTCCATCATTCACCCCCATTACAAGTCCAGTGGCTACAGCATTTCTAGGGCCCTCTGTTCCTCTTATATTTCCGCATCCTGCTACTATTCCATACTCAGATAAAGCTTCAGTTATCATCTGAGATATTTCAAAATCCAATGCAGATCCTCCAACAATAACTACAAATTCAAAATCCCTAATATTTTTTGTATGAGAAACTTTCCTTAATGATCTAAGTACATTGGTTATAAAAATTTTTCTTTTGGCAGACCTTCTGATAATTCTGATTTTTTCCAGAGACATATCAAGGTCGATTGGAATAAGTTCACCTTCTTTTATAAGGACATTTTTAGCAAATACTTTCGGAGAAAGAGAGTTTTCAAAAAATTGAACATTTCCATCCTCGTGTCTTATATAAAATAGAGATTCTACTTTTGCCAGAGGATATTTTTTTATATCTTCAGCAAGATTAAAATCCTCTATACCCAGCTCTTTTTGAATAAGAAGTGTTGTCATATTACCAGCTCCGGCCAGATGAACCAGTTCTTTATTTCCATATCTGTCAATGGAACATGCATCTGTCGAACCTGCTCCTATATCTACAATTACCAGAGGTGTTCCTGTGCCTGGAGTAGTTAGAGCACCGGTTATAGCCATATCTGCCTCTACTCCTCCTACTTCTACTTTTACTCCCAGTTCTTTTTCAATCTCTTTCGCTACTTCGGACATTTGATTTTTTTTGGTATTTACCATTGCAGCTATTCCTACAGCATTTTCAAATACAAATTCTTCTGCAATTCCCCCCTTTATCTTTTGTGGGACAAAGGTATCTACTGCCAATATGTCTTTTATTTTTATATTATCAATGGACTCATTGGTGAAATTCCCCATTACACTTTTTACATTTTTTAGCATTCCTCCGATATTGGTTCCAGATTCTCCATTTATATCTTGGACATGCTCAATACTTCCCAGGGCTTTCATTATTCTTTTGGAACCCTCTTCTATATTTACACTTTTTGACCTGTAGTTTCCGTCAATCTGTATCCTTCCAGCAGGGATAACCTTCTCTTTTACATCTCCGTGAGGTGTCTTGATAACTACTCCAGACCTGTTGCCTATAAGTGCTTTAGAAATAGGAACTATTTTTTTAGTCTCTTCTGAAGTGAGGGAAAAAATTGTGGCAATGCCATATGGATTTGAAATAACCTCTATTATTTTTCCCTGTGGAGCTACTTCTACAGCAGCCTTCATCCCTGTAGGTACTTTTTTAACAAAAAGTACCTCATCAACTATGGGGATTTTATTTATGAGTCTGTTATTTATGAGAACCCCATCATCTTTTTGAATAATAGCACCCTTTATTTTGCATCCATTTTTAAAAGCTTCATTGATTCTGTGAGCTACCTCTAAGAAGCTGAAACTTTTTTCCACTATTACTATGTAATCTTTATCATTTTCAAAATTTCCAAGCTCTTGGAATAGGATTGTTTCTCCTATCCCAAGACCTATTCCCCCAGGAGTTGAAGGGTTATGTCCAATCATAGTAGACTCTGTAATTATTGTTTCTGTTATAGTTTCCATAGAAACGTCTCCTATAACAGGAGTAGCTTCATTTATCCTGATTAAAGATAAATCTGCATTTTTTAAATCAGCTCTTTTCATTGCCTTCTTAATGGCTCTTTTTATTCCCAAAACATTATCTTTAGTACCTTTTAAACCTGTTGTTTCATGTAAGGCACTGGATAAAAACTTACATTCTATATTGTCTACCTTTGCCAAAGCTACTTCTGTTGTAGCATTTCCAATATCTACACCCACTATGATCTTCATAACTATCCCCGAACCTTTCTAATCTTTTCTAAGTTGACCTCTTTGTTCATAAACTTCTGCGGCTTCCTTGATAAATGCAGATATTACAACAGCTGAATACTTACTTTCTAGTTCATCGGCTATTTCAAATAATTCTTCCTTTGAAGATCTGTAAGGTCTCAAAGCGTTGTAAGTTGCTAATATTTTATCATCTGGAATGGCAACCATTTCACTGGCTCTTTCAAAGTTCTTTGTTATAGTTGGCCTGTTACCTTTCTTTGCTATCTCTCCCTGTAATTTTAGAGTTTCAGGTGAGATTCTTATATCTTCAGGCTTTATATCTCCATTTATTACATTTTCTAAAGTTATTTCATCCAAAGTTTTACCTGTGGATGTTTTCAACCATTCTTTTCTCTTTTCTCCTAATGGATAATCAGAGATTGGATTTATATTTTTAACATCTATATTCATAATTCCTCCAAACTAAAATTCATACTTTATCTCTACTGGTTTTCCGTGTTGAACGACATGTTTTGTCTCTTTTATATGTAGTAATGCTGCTTTTGCCTGATATTTAGGTCTCGCCATCTGGTCACTGGCTACAGGTACTGGATTTGGAGATTCTCCCTTTGCATATTTTGCAGCATTTTTTCCTATTAATCTGAATGTTTCAGGTGTTAATAGTGGAGCCTGTGGGAAAAGTTCTAGATTGTTTAGAGGAAGCAGATCCTTTTGGTGGATTACTGTTGTTCCCTTTGACTGAATTCCTATTCCTATTCCAGAACCACTTAACTTTGCAGCATCCAGCGCCATAAATGAAACATCAGAAGTTCTTGTTACTCTTACGATTCTTGCCTTTAATCCCTCTTCCTCTATACCTGCGATAAGTTCAGTCAGGACTTCATCGTGAGGGACATCTGTTATTGTTTTATGTTGAAATTTTTTAAATGCAGGAGCCAGTCCTATAACTACTTCTTCAGATCTGCTTCCTTTTTTTGCTTCTCCGATTTCTTCTATCTTTACAGATGGTACAAATTTATTTTCCATAATAGTAAACTCCCCTATTCTATACTTTCTGGTTTTATAGCTGATGGGATATTTTTGATCTCTTCCCATCTTTCCTCGCTTATTCTATATCCGCTTCCAGGACCCATGTAATCATTTCTATCGTTTATGGCACTCTTTATTTTAAAGCCTTTGTCTAATATAGCTGAAGTTTGCAGGTAATCTCCTGAAACTCTCTGTTTTAACATACCTAAAACATGCTCAGCTACATCGTCAAATCCGCTTCTGCTAAGTCCTTTAACAAGATCTACTCCTGTTATTCCAGAGCTTAAAAGTTCTTCTGCCGCTTTTAAATCTTCAACCACATTTCTTGCAGGCATATCAACACTTCCGTGGGCATATGTTGCTGCTTCCACTTCTTCATCTGTTATTTCAGGAAGATCAAGTTCTTTGAATAACCCCTGTATTGCTCTGGCTGCTTTATTTCTTACTTTGACAATCTCATCTTCAGTTACAGGTTTTAAACCACCGTCTATTTTAAGGTCTCTCTGAAGAGCATTATAGTCATCAAAATCCTCTGCATCAAAATTTGATCCAGCAAACATGTTATCACAGTTTGGTACGGCACTATATCCTGAGAATATGAAGTCTGTTCCAGGAAGCATCTGCATTAGAGTTCTTGCTGTCCTTCTATATTCTGAGTGAGAGAATGTCTGGTCATTTGCTGATGCACATTCTAAGTCAAGTAACATTGCTATCAGGTTTTCAGCCAGTACAGCCCTTATTCCTCCAGGTAGTGACCCAGGCATCCCTATGCAGCTTACAGAACCATTTTGTAGTCCTTGTACTCCAGACCCTCTTGTTACGTAGATACATCTTGCTTCAAGGTAAAGCATTGATTTCCCTTCAGCATTTCCCATAAGAGCCTCTGAACCAGTTCCAGATGTAAATCTCATTTTTAATCCTCTTGATGCATATGCTGAAGCAAGGAAGGCTTTTGACCAAGGAGTGTCGTCACCGTCTATAAACACTTGCTCTGTACCATATACAGACACTGTTTCTGCATAACTTGTGAATCCTTTCATTCCAAGCTCTAATTCAGTAGCTTCTTCTACAGAACACTGAGTCAGTATTCCTCCTCTACCTACTTGTGAACCTACAAATATTGAGATGGCATTGAAAGGTGCATATCTTACTATACCGATTGTAGTCTCCTGTTCATCAAAACCTCTTACTGACGCTTCGGCAGCATCAGCGGCAATTAATACAGGATTGTCTCTCAAGTTAGTTACATGACACTGATTGGAAGGAGTTTTTCTGGCTCTCATTTTTTGTACGGCCATCATCATCTCTACAACATTCATGTGTTCCATAACTTTAATTATTTTTGCTGGGGTAATTCCTGTTGTTATTTCCAGCACTTCATCTCTTGATACATTTATGTCTACTAGTTTTTTAGATATTTCCATAGATGACATTTTCATAGCTTTTTCAGCATTTTCCATATTTATTGCATAATCTGCTATAAATCTGTCGATCATGTCAAATTCTTCTCTGCTTTTACCGTCTAACTCTGTTATTTGACCATTTTCTATTTTCAAACTTGGATTAGGATCGTTAGGACTTTCCATTGCGATTAGTCCTTCTTCTATCCATTCACTTATAAAGCCATCTTTATTTACAGGACGTTCCTTCAATACTTCAAATCTTTTTGATTTCACTTATTATTCACCCCAAACTATAAAATTTCTAAAGCTGCTTTAGCTATAGTCATATCTTCTTCAACTGTTCCGCCACTGACTCCTATGGCACCAATTACCTGTTCTTCAAAGACAACTGGAAATCCTCCTCCAAAAGAGATGATTCTTGCATCATTTGTAAGATTTAATCCATAAAGGCTTTCTCCAGGCTGAACAACTTGGCTAATTTCGTGAGTCCCGGTTTTTAATGCCCATGATGTGAAAGCCTTGTTATTTGCAATATCTACACTTGTTACGAAAGCTTTGTCCATTCTTTCTGTGTAAAGAAGGTTTCCTCCGGCATCTACTACTGAAAAGACAACCGGTACATCGATTTCTTCAGCTTTTTTAATAGCTTTTTCTCCCATAAGTTTAGCAGTCTTTAATGTGATTTGTTTCACAGTTACGACATCAATCATTTCATTACCTCCCAAATTTTAATTAAATCTGATACAAGATTCCTTTCCGGTTTCCGTCTATTCAGCTCTTGTTTAAGAACACATATTACAATATCAGTTTAATTTGTTCTTTAAAAGGTAAAGTTTTATCTAAAAATGGTACTTTTTGATTTATTAATATACTGTCTTGTTCTTTTTTTCGAATAATTCCCTATATTTTTTGGGTGTTACCCCCACATGTTTTTTAAACATTTTGGTAAAATAGCTGGTATCTTCGATTCCGATGGAATACCCTATATTGTAGATTGTGTTATTAGTTGACTTGAGCAAGTACTCTGCCTTTTCTATTTTTTTCCCGTTTAGATACTCTTTAAAATTCTTACCCACCTCTTTTTTGAAAACCTTGCTGAAATGAGATACACTCAAATTGCAAAGAGACGCTGCTTTTTCTAAGCTTATATTTTTATCTAAGTTGTTTTTTACGTGATTTACAGCAGGCCCTACTGGCGATATGGAAAGTTCCAAATTTTCCAGATTGTTATCAATTTTATGATTATGCCACTTTTTTGACTCTATGTTTTCCACGATATAAAAACTAGAGTAATAGACCATATTTGCGATACTGTTTAATTCTTCATGGTAGAATTTTTGAAGTTTATCATAGGCATCTCTAACACTCTTATCCTTCATGCTATCCCCTATACTCTTCCCCACATTCTTATCCAGAATCCTCTCTACACCGTAGCTTTCATCGGAAAGAAGTATGGCCTGACCTATCAGTATAGCCCCTAGATACTCTCCGTTTAGCACCAGAGGTATAGCCATATCAATAAGCCCAGAATGGCACCTGTATATATAAGGTGAGGAGGTACAAAAAGACCTGTTTAATGCTTTAACGTCACATTTTTCACATAGACTCTTCAGTTTGTCGTTCTTCCTGAATATAGAACAAAACTCAGAATAGTTCTGCTTTTTGGTGATATAGTGCCCCTCTTTATCAACTATGACTATAGCCAATTTTGTTACATCTGCTATCTCCTGCTGGACTTTTTCTAGCTCTTGTTTAAATTTATAAAGCATCTTCACCCTCCTAAAATTTAAATCATATATGAAATAAATGTAAAATTTCTTTATTTGCTTATAATAAAATATTCTAGCATATTTATTAGATTAAATGACATTTTTCACATTAAAAAATAGTTTTTTCCCATTTTTTAATATTATTTCACCTTGTTTAAAATGTTTCTGATTGATATATTTTCAATATGAACAAGAAAAAAATGTGTTGTTTTTATACACAAAAAACTAAAATTAGATGGAGGTAAAAGATGAGATATTATGATTATTTGATGCCAAGTGTTAACTTTTTCGGACCTGGATGCCTTGAGGTTATAGGTGAGAGAGCTAAAATTTTAAACGGAACAAAAGCTTTAATAGTCACTGACAAGTTCTTAAGTTCACTAAAAGGTGGAGCTGTAGAAAAAACTTTGGAATATCTAAAATCCGCTGGAGTAGAAGCAGTTGTTTTTGACAATGTCGAGCCAAATCCTAAAGATACAAACGTATATGAAGGTGCAAAAGTTTATAAAGAGAATAATTGTGACATGATCATCACTGTTGGTGGAGGATCTCCCCATGATTGTGGTAAAGGTATTGGTATTGCAGCTACTCACGATGGAGATATCTGCGACTATGCAGGCATAGAGACACTTACTAATGCTCTGCCTCCAATTATTGCGGTAAATACTACTGCTGGTACAGCTTCTGAAGTTACAAGACATGCTGTTATCACCAATACTAAAACAAAGGTTAAGTTTGTAATCGTAAGCTGGAGAAATCTTCCTCAGGTTTCAATAAATGATCCACTTCTAATGATTGGAAAACCTGCGGGACTTACAGCTGCTACTGGAATGGATGCACTGACTCATGCTGTAGAGGCCTACATATCAAAAGATGCAAATCCTATAACTGATGCTGCAGCAATACAGGCTATCAAACTTATTGCTCAAAATCTGAGACTTGCCGTTGCAAACGGAGAAAACTTAAAAGCCAGAGAAAACATGGCCTACGCTTCTGTTCTTGCTGGAATGGCTTTTAACAACGGAAACCTAGGTTATGTACACGCTATGGCTCACCAATTAGGAGGGCTTTACGATATGCCCCACGGTATAGCAAATGCAATGCTTTTACCACATGTGTGTAAGTACAACATGATCTCTAATCTGGATAAATTTGCTGATATTGCTGAATTCATGGGAGAAAATGTAGACGGACTTTCTAAATCAGAAGCTGCTGAAAAGGCAATCAGTGCAATGTTCAGACTTTCATCAGACCTTGGAATTCCAACAAGTTTAGAAGAAGCAGGAATCAAAGAGTCTGATATAGAATTGATGGCTGAAAACGCTCTTAAAGATGGAAATGCATTTAGCAACCCTAGAAAAGGTAATGAAAAGGACGTTGAAAATATTTTTAAAGCTGCAATGTAGTTATAGATAGAAAAATTTTAATAAAAATCACGGGCAACTAAAGTTGTCTGTGTTTTTTATTATTTTAAATCCTTTATGATTTTAACTTTATCTGCTTTACAAGAGAAAGGAGAGAGACCAAATGAATTTTACACATTTAACTTTTATATCAATATGTCTAGCAGCAGACACCTTTGCTGTCTCCTTGGCCAAAGGATTTATAATTGAGAAATTAAAATTCACTGAAATTTTTAAAATAAGTTTTATTTTTGCCATGTCCCAAACTATGATGTCTTTTCTTGGTTCCAAACTTGGAAAATTATTTATCAATCAAATCAGTGGATTTAGTCACATAATTATTTTTTTGATTTTAACTTTTACAGGAAGTAAAATGATCTTTGACGCCTGGAGGGAACATCGAAACAGGGATGCTCCTAGGTTTAAATTAAATTCTAACTTATTTATATTAAGTTTAGCCACAGGTATAGACTCTTTAATAATAGGAACATCTTTTTCATCAATATTAAATTCAAATATTAATTTTTTTATTGTCTTTACAGCGGTGATAACTTCTATAGCATCCCTTACTGGAATTTTTTTAGGATATAAAAGTTCGTCTTTTATGAGCCACTACACAAATTTTGTAGGAGGAAGTGTCCTTATTCTTATAGGTTTCAAAAGCTTATTATGATCTTAGTTTCTAAAAGATACAATAAAAAAAGGGCCGAAAAACGACCCTACTGCAATCTTCTTCACACAACCTCTATACTGTCTCCTGCCTTCACCACGCCGCTTACTATAACCTTGGTAAATATACCTTCCTTTGGCATCACACATTCACCTACAGCTTGCTTTATGGCACATCCTGTGTGACACTCCTTGCCTATCTGCGTCACTTCCTGCAGTGATTCACCTATCTTAAGTTTAGTTCCTACAGGTAAGCTATACAGCTCTAGTCCCTCTGTAGTTATATTCTCAGCAAATTTTCCGTCCTCTATATCTAGTCCTGCAGCCCTTACCTTATCTGCACTTTCACTTGCGAGGAGACTCACCTGCCTATGCCAGTTTCCTGCATGGGCATCTCCCTCTAGACCGTGGTCAATTTTAAAATAACCTTCTTTTACTGGATTTTTAACAACACCCTTTGTTTTACTTATATTTACAGCTTTTACTCTTCCATGTATTTTTTTTTCTTTTTCCATATTATTCCCCCAATGAAAAGTCTGATTTCCCACCTGTCTTCCTAATTAATTTAATATCCCCAATTATCATTTTTTTATCTATTGCCTTGCACATATCATATATACTCAAACAGGCTACAGAAACTGCCGTAAGAGCTTCCATCTCTATGCCAGTCTTACCAGTTGTTCTAACCTTTGCCTCTACCCATATTCTGTCTGAATCAACTGTAAAATTTATATCTGCACCGTCTATCAAAATATTATGGCACATAGGAATAAGGTCCCAGGTTTTTTTGGCTCCCATTATCCCACCTACCTGTGCTACTGAGAGAACATCCCCCTTTTTTATTCCTCCATTTTTTACGGTTTCTATGGTTTTTTCTGCCATTAGGATATATCCCCTAGCCACTGCCACTCTGTCAGTCTGAGATTTATCCCCGACATCCACCATCCGAGCTCTGCCTTTATCATTAAAATGAGTTAAGTTCATTCATCCTCCAATTTTATACATATCTTTATCTATATACTGCTTTTCGTCCAAATGATGTTTTTCAGGTTTATCCAGTATATTTTTTTTTAACAATTCCCGTATATTTTCACCTTTTCTAAGAGACCCCAATAGATCTATCTCTTTATTTGAATGAAGACACAATTTCAATTTTCCAGAGGAGGTTATCCTGACTCTGTTGCATGAGTCACAGAATTTATTGGAAATAGTATTTATAATTCCCACTCTCCCTTTTCCTTCAGGTAGTTTATACAATATTGAAGGGGATGATGCATAATCCTTTTCCAACATTTGTAGCCTAGGACATCTACTTAGAACCTCTTGGGAAGAAAGGTACTCTTTTTCAATCCAGCTTACTGAACTCCCCATGGGCATGAGCTCTATAAACCTCACATCTATCTTTTTTTCCACTGTTATATTTACAAAATTTTCTATCTCTTCCTTATTATAGCTATTCATAAGAACCACATTTAATTTTATGGGATAAAGTCCCTCAAGTTTAGCCTTTTCTATCCCCTCTATAACCCTTTTAAGATTTCCCCCAGTAAGTTTACTATACTTATCCTCTTCTAGGGTATCAAGGCTTACATTGACTCTCATAAGTCCGGCTTTTTTTAGCTCCTTAGCCTTTTCAGCGAGAAAAATTCCGTTGGTAGTCAGGGCTATATCATCAATTCCTTCGATCTTTGAAACTTCAGAAATAATTTCCGTTATATCCTTCCTTAGTAGCGGCTCCCCACCTGTAAAACGAACCTTTTTCACTCCAAGGTCTGCCATCGCCTTCACCATAGATACAACTTCTCTTTTGGTCATAGGGTCTCTTCTAGCCTCTATACATTCATCAGGTTTGCAGTAGATGCACCTCAAATTACAGTTCTCAGTGAGAGATATTCTTAAATAATCTATGACTCTTCCGTGTAAGTCCCTCATGAAATATCTCCTTTAAAAATCAGTTTTCCCGTTTCTCTTGCATTATACCCACCTAGATTTTTGATTTTATCTTCAAATCTTTGAGATCTTATAAAATTTAAAAAACTTTTCATTCTCTCATCTGAAAGAGTCTCTTTTTTTACTAAAAAATCATAATTCTCAAAGGTTATTGGAATAAAATCCAAATCCATTACTTGGGCGGCAGCCTTTATGCCTAGTGCCACATCTGCAGAACCACTTTTAACTGCAGTAGCACAGGCCATATGAGTAGTAGCTTCCCTTTCATAACCAGTTATATCACTGCTGCTTATTCCATCTTTTTTTAGCAAATAGTCTAAAAGTATTCGTGTCCCAGCTCCCCGCTGTCTATTAATAAAAATTATATTTTCTTTTAATAAATCTGATATTCCAAATATATTTTTTGGGTTTCCCTTTGGAAGAATTAGACCCTGCTCTCTCTCTACTCCACGTATTAGAACCGTCTCATCATCAAAATATTTATCCAAAAGAAATTCATTATAAACACCATTTTGTTCATTTAGTATATGAACTGGTGCAATATGAGTTTGACCTCTTTTCAATGCAGTTACGCCACCCATACTCCCTGTGTGTGTAGACGATAGGTTGACTTCGTCAGCGATAAGATCCATTACAATGTCATGACTTCCTATGGAAATCAAATACTCCCCTATTTCTTCAAGTGGCCTCAAAAGCGTAACTTCCACTTCCTCGCCTTTCTGGTAACCCTCATAGTTTCTAGGTATTTCAAGTAAGGCATCGGCTTTTACAAGACTCATGCTGACACCGGCTCCTCGAGAAAGAGGTGTGGCTATCAGCTTTCCGTCAATAAACCCTAGAGTGACTCTTACAATCTCCCTATGCTTTAAAGATGACGGAATGGATCTTGATAAAACAGCCTTTATTTTAGATCTATTTTGCTTTTTCTGTAGAAGATAATTTTCAATCAGTGGTTTTAAAAAAGTTTCTGCAGATATAAAGGCAGATACTGGATATCCCGGAATCCCCAATACTGGTTTCCCTTGAACAACAGCTAGAATAGTTGGTTTACCTGGTTTCAAAGCCACTCCATGACTTAAAACTTCCCCCATATCTCCTATTATCGACGCTGTAAAATCCTTTGTTCCAGTAGATGACCCTGCATTTATAACTACTATATCATTTTCTTGTACGGCTTTCTTTATTGTTTCTGATAATTTATGATAGTTATCCTCTGTTGGTGAAAATCTAGATGCTTCCCCACCCCATTTTTCAACCATGGCAGCAAACATTCTAGAGTTTGAATCCATTATTTTACCGTAAGAAAGCTCTTTAGAATCTTCCACTATCTCAGTTCCTGTCGGGATTATCCCGACTTTTGGTTTTTTATAAATTGGTATTTCCATCAATCCCGCAGACAAAAGGGCCCCTATATCCTGGGGTCTTATCTTGTGATTAGCAAAGAGTACAGGCTCTCCTTTTATTATATCCTCGCCTACCGGTCTCACATGTTGCCATGGCCTTGCAGGAGATATTATTTCCACTTCACCCTTATCTAGCTCCACAACATCTTCTATCATTATTACAGAGTCATACTCTTTAGGAAGAGGATTTCCTGTATTTACATATAAAAAGTCTGTCTTTTCCTTGAGAATCAATGGCGAGTTTTCTCTTGCATTAATTGTTTTTTTTGATAAAACTGCGATTCCATCCATTGCCGCAGCGTTATAATTAGGGGAAGAAAAATTTGCTGATATAAGATCTCCTGTGATTCTGTCTAAAGAATCCCAAGGGGCTTTTTTTTCTATCTCTCTTTTAAAGTCAATTTTTGAGAGGAATTTCTGCAATGCTTCCTCTACGTCAATATTATCTATGTATTTATCTCTTTTCAAATTTTCCCCTCCTAAAATGCCCACACATCTACTATGTCTCCTGAATTAAATCCCTCTTTATCTGAGGGAATTATCGTATACCCAAAAGCTTTATTCAAAAGACTTATTACCCCTGATTTTCCGTGCAAAGGAACTGCATATTCTCCATCTATGACAACAGGTTGATAGGTGGTTCTTCCTGGAGTCGAGTGAATCTCCTTTTTCAAAATCATTCTATATGATTTGCCTTTGTCTTTATTCAGAAAATCTTCAAGTAGTGCCTTAAATACCATAAGAGCTGACACTGGATGCCCTGGAAGACCTATAACCAGTTTCCCATGGACTCCACCTATAATTGTTGGCTTACCGGGCTTGATAGACATCCCGTGCACCATGATTTCTCCACCTAGTTCTTTTATGGCTCTGCAAGTATAATCCTTACTCCCAACAGAACTTCCTCCTGAAAGAATCAAGATATCTGAGACTTCAATACCTTTTTTTATCTCATTCTTCAAAAGCTCAAGATTATCTCCCACTAGTGTACGCCCCTTTAGCTTGGAGCCCCACTCATTTACTAGAGCCTCCAGGGTATAGGAGTTTATATCTATTATCTCTCCCGGTTTCAGCTCAGATCCCAGACTTTTAACCTCATCACCTGTAGAAATAATATAAAAACTCGGATTCACTGATACCTCTACCTCTGTTATTCCTCCAGCAGCAAATGTACCTATATTTTGAGGTCTTATCTTTTTCCCGGATTCCAGCAAAATATCATTTTTTTCAAGGTCTTCACCCCTATAGATTATATTTTCTCCCTTTGCCACAGAAGTATTTAAAAATATTTCATCACCTAAAACTTCAGAATATTCTATCATAACAACAGCATCTGCGCCACAAGGAATCATCCCTCCTGTTGGCACATACACTGTTTCACTAGAATCAATAGTATATGTATTCTCTTTTCCCATCTCAGCCTCTCCTTTCAGGTTTAGCATAGAGGGAATTGAATCTGAGGCCCCATGGGTACTTTCAGCTTTTACTGCATATCCATCTACCGTAGATTTATCAAAACTGGGAACAGAATCCCTTGAGACAATCTTGGAGGCAGAATACCTTCCAATTGACTCACTCAAAGGAACAATTTCTTTTTTTGAAAATATTTCAATAAATTGTTTTCTTATTATTTTTTTTGATTCTTCCAATGAAGTCACTTTAAAAAAATCCAATTAATTCACTCCCTTTATGTAGTCCTTCAGTTCAATAGTCTGATCTGCCATCCTATTAATCTGCTCATTATCATGACTGATCATTATAATTCCAGCCTTCTCATCTTGGGTATATTTACTCAGCACACTCTCAGCAAGGAAGGTAGATTCTTTATCTAGATTGGAAGTAGGCTCATCCAAGAGTATCAGCTTTGGCCTAAAGGAAAGTGCTCTGGCAATGGCAACTTTCTGACTTTCTCCGCTACTAAGTCTGCTAGCATTCTTATCAGATAAGTGTTCTATTTTAAATTCAGACAAAAGAAAATCCACTCTTTTTTTTATCATTTCGTTGTTCCATTTTCTTATTTTTAGGGGATAAGATATATTCTCATAAACAGTTCTTTTCAGCAAATAAAAATTCTGCTGAACAAAGGTTATATCCTTCTCATCTATTCCTTTTTTTAAAATCTCACCTTCAAAATCCTTTTCTATTCCGGATATCAAAGAAAACAAGGTTGTTTTTCCTAAGCCGTTTTCACCTCTTACAGCGGTTATTCCCATAGTATCTATTACCATTTTCTCTATATCCAAAACTCTTCTTTTACCAAATGATTTGACGAGGTTTCTTATCTCTATCATAATTTGCCTACTCTCCCTTGTGAAGTGTGTACACCACACTGTTGACACCAAAGGTTAACAACATTAGTATTATTCCAAGAGCTATCCCCATTGGATACTCACCCATGGAGTTTAGCATAGAAATAGTTGTAGTCATCACCCTGGTTCTCCCTTTGATGTTTCCCCCTACTATCATTACTGCTCCTACTTCTGTTATGGCCCTTGAAAAGCAGGTCAGAAATATAACCAGCAACTCTTCCCTTAGTTCCTTCAAAACCAGTATCAATAAATCCTTTTTCTTTGCCCCTAGGAGTTTTCCCTCATTTTTTATTTTTCTACCTTGGAATTTCGAAAGTTTATATGAGAGACCCATTCCCAACGGAAAAACTAAAAGAACCTGGGCAATTATCATCGCTCCAGGTGTGTAAAGAAGTCCTAAAAATCCAAATATAGAACGTCTAGACATAAGAAGTGCTACTACGAGTCCAATCACTACAGAAGGAACCCCCATCATTGAAAACAATATTTTTTCAAATAGCCTTTCTCTTTTAAACTTTCTTAGACCTACAGACACACCAATTGGCACAAACAAAGCTGTAGCTATAAGAGTTGCACTTAATGAAACCAAGATAGAGAGAAGTATAATACTGTACAACTCCCTATCTAGTTTTACTAAAAGAGTAAGTGCCTGATATACTCCTTGTATTATATAATCCATAAATTAATTTTTTCTATCTGGTACAAATAATGACATCCCAAATTCTTCAATACCAAACTTACCAACCTTATCTTTTATTTTATCAGAAGATATCCAGTCCATAAATACCTTAGCACCTTCAGCATTTATATATTTATTTTTTGAAGGATCGATAGTTATAACTCCGTACTGATTTAAAAGACTTTTATCTTTCCCTACTTTTATTTCAAGGTCAAGATCTTTGCTCAAATGTAAATAAGTAGCCATATCTGTAAGAGTATAAGCTTGCATCTCACTAGCTATTTTCAGTGTAGCTCCCATTCCACTTCCTGAAATAATGTACCATCCACCTTTAGGAATTATCCTATTTTTATTCCAAAGCTGAAGTTCTTTTTTATTTGTTCCTGAATTATCCCCTCTTGAAGCAAAATTTAACTTTTCTTTGCTTATTTTTCCCAGCGCATCTTCTACAGAAGACATCTTCTGTTTATCCTTTGGACCTACAATTACAAAATAGTTATGAAAAACTTCTCTTCTTTCTTTACCATGCCCATTTTTCATAAACTTTAACTCAGAAGGCTTTGCATGTACTAGAAGAACATCTGCTTCTCCGTCTCTACCCATTTGAAGGGCTTTACCTGTTCCAACTGCGATAAGTTTAACCTTATACCCTGTTTCACTCTCAAAACTTGGTATAAGATAATCCATGAGGCCTGAATCCCTTACGCTGGTAGTAGTAGCTAGAACGATATCCTTATTCGACTTCGCAAAAACACCCACTGAACAAAGCACCCCGATTAATAATATTAGTAGCGACCTTTTGATTTTTAACATTTTTTTCTCCCCCTTATTTAATTTGTTAAACTATTTAAAGTTTATAAAAAGAAACTACACTGTAATTAACCTTATATCAACTTTAAATCCTCTCAATTTTTATCTATTTCATAGTATTTTTTAACTACTTAAAAACAAATAGTGGTAATTTTTTGAATTACCACTATTTGAAATTTTAATTCATTTTAATAAAAATTACAACTATAAATTTTCATTAAATAAATTTAACTATTCATATTTCAATATTTTTAAGCTTCAAAAGTCGAAAATGTGTTGTTTTCCAAATCTATATATAACACTTGACTCTGTAAAGAATCACCCTTATTCAGTAACAATTTCAATGTTTCTGAAACCTGAATCGATGCGGCTAAAGCCGGAGTAAAAGAGGGATTACCAAGTTCTGCCTCTATACCCTTTTCTATGCCGCTATACATTTTTTTCAGTATAAAATCCCCAGGTCTTATTACGGCTATCTGAGCTACCCATCCCCCTATTGCTCCGTGAACTATTGATATGCCTAGATGAGAGCACTTTTCTTCTACCATTATCTTCAAAGGTATAGAGTCTAATGCATCTACTACCAAGTCTATATCTGTTAATAGATTGTCTATATTTTCTTCGTCAACTTTAACATTGAAACCTTTTGTTTTAATATCTGAATTTATTGATTTAATCCGTTTCAGAGCTTCTTCCACTTTAAAAAATCCCAGGTTTTCTTCATTTGAGAGAATCTGTCGGTTGAGATTACTTTCATCAAAAATATCAAAATCAACCACCTTAAGATTACCCACTCCCAATCTTGCCAGCATTTCGATTATATAGCCACCCAGTCCGCCACATCCCAAAACCAAGACTCTTTTATTTTTCAAAACTTCCTGTTCCTTTTGAGAAATAAGTTTTTTGTTCTTAAGGTAGCGCTTTGAGTAGTCCATACTAACCCCCTCCTACTGGAGGGAATAAAGCTATTCGGTCGCCGGCTTTTAATTTTTTCTCAAAGTCTTTTTCCCGCCGTCCATTTTTCAAAATAATAACAGTTGATCTGTCTATCTCTCCGATTAAGTCTACCAAATCGTCGATGGAAAATCCTTCTAAAACTTCGAATTCTTTTACTCCCCTGCTTTCTTTGGGGAATCTCTCTCTGAGATTAGCAAAAAGTCTGACCTCTATCTTTATCTTTTCAGCCATCTAACCTCCTAAAATTCAAGTGTCATATCAAGCTCTTCATCAGTAATGTCAAAGGCAACATTATGTGGTTCTAAATTTTCATTGAAAAACTCAGGAAGCCTGTCATGGGCTTTTGTAAATCCAGCTCTTCTATTAAACTCTTTTTCTTCCTTTAGAATTTCCTGTCCCAAAGTTATTACATCTTGAATTTCTATACTGGTGTTGTATTCTGCATTTATCATATTTACGATTTCCTGAAGTGCTCCCGCATTATCTAGTATTGCAAAGGCCACAAATAAACAGAGCCCTGTACTATCTATAGCAGCAGTTGCCACTTGAAGGTTTCTCGATAGATCTACCTGTCCCTCTTTCTTAAGAGGATCTACAGTTCCTCCTACTCCTAAAATATTTGCAGTAACAGAGTATCCCGCCGTATGGTCTGCACCCATTGGAGTAGTTGCATATGTTACCCCTATACCTTTTACTGACCTAGGATCATAAGCTGGAAGAGCCTGTTTCTTGACAACTGGTACTCTCTCTGTACCAAATGCCTGTCCTGTAAAGGCTGCTCCGTTACCTATAATCCGACCTATAGGAGATCCCTTACCTACTTCTTCTACAAGTTTTATGGCAGCCTTGTCATCTCCTAGTTCTATATATTTACCTTCCATGGCAATTCCTACTGCAACTCCTGTATCTATGGTGTCTATACCTATATCATCACAAAGTCTGTCCATTTTTGCAATGGAATCAAAGTTTTTTATATGACAGTGAGAGCCAAAGGCCCATATAGTTTCATATTCAAATCCACCAGTTAGATATTCTCCATTTTCATCGTTGTATATCTGTGAACATCTCATAATACAACCAGGATGACATGCATGGGTAGGATTTCCCTTTCTTTTGTTTATTAATTCATACATAGTTTCTCCGCTTATGTCTTCAGCAAATTCAAAACGTCCGTTTCTAAAGTTATCTGTAGGGAGTCCTCCAGCTTCATTTAGAATATTTACAAGAACTGCGGTTCCATATGTAGGAAGCCCCTGACCAGAAACAGGGTGATCTAGTATCATTTTAGAAAATGATCTAGAAGCTTTCATAAATGAATCCTTATCATGATATTTCACTTCATTTGTTTTACCAGGATCTATTATTATCGCCTTTATCCCCTTAGATCCGAGTACAGCTCCAGTCCCTCCACGTCCACAGTGTCGGGTAGGGTGCCCTTCTGTATCTGTGACAGCTATTGAGGCTGCAGAAAGTTTCATCTCCCCAGCCTGACCCACAGACATAACAGTTGTCTTCTTTCCAAATTTTTCCCGTAAGATATCACCTGTCTCGTAATTCCCTTTCATTTTCAGATAACTGGCATCCTCCATAGAAATTCCTTCAGAAGTTATTTTTATAAGATTTAGCTCTTCTTTTTCAGGCTTATCCTCTATAATTATCGCCTTATAACCAAGTTTTGCAAGATTCTGTGCAGCAGTTCCTCCTGCATTGGATTCTTTTATTCCTCCTGTTAGAGGACTTTTAGATCCCACACTCAGCCTTCCCGAACTAGGAGCCATTGACCCCGAAAGAAGTCCGGGAGCTATGACAAGTTTGTTATTTTTCCCCAAAGGATGACATGTAGCATCCACTTCCTCAGAAATAATTTTGGATGTAAGCCCTCTGCCTCCCAATGCCATGTACTCAGATTTTACTTCCTCGTAAGTAATAGATTTGTTTCTCATATTAATACGACAGATTTTCAAAATAAACCCCTCCTTTTTTTGGCTCCTTTCCAAACGCGGGAGGCAGACCGGTTTCCCTGTCTACCCAGTGGTGCAGTTCCCTAGATTTTATCCTTAGGAATTTACACTCGGAGTAGCAATATAAAAATAAATTTTTTACAATTTATTTGCCTATATTAAATTACCAATCAACAAGTTAATAATATTTCACTATTACATACAATAATTTGTTATTCATAATTACTGTCTAATTTTCATTTAAGCAAAAAAATTAGATATTCAAAGTAATTTAATGCTTTATAGCAAGCAAACTTTTATGGAATTTTTATCATTGTTGCAATAAATATGTTTTAATAGCAATCTTGTTCATTAAAACTCAAATAAAGGCTACATTAATATAAATACACCTAATATTTTTAATTCCTTTTAAAAATTAATATAGAACTAAATATTTTAAAACAGATAAAATTGTCAGATAAAGAAGCACATATTAAACTATAAGTTTTTCCTTATTTTATATATATTTTTTTTCTTTTAATTGGTAAATAACCAAAAATAAAACTTTATATTTTTGTAGTTTTTTATATAGAAAAGTTGTATATTTAATTTATAAACAAATTCTGTGTATAAAAATTAAGAAAGAGAGGGATTTTATGAAGTATATAATAGGAATTATCCTAGTATTTATGACCTTTGGATGTATGTCAGCTCCAAAAGATCTCGGAGTTAAATCAGGAAAATTATCACCTCTGAAAACATCTCCTAACGGTGTTTCATCACAGACAAATCAGCTAGAAAAACTAGTAGATCCTCTTGTACTAGACATCCCAACTAGCAATGCAAAAGAAATAATCAAAAAAGCATGTGAAAGCTATGGAAAACACAAAATTATAAAAGAATCAGAAGATTATCTATATGTTGTTTTTATTACTGGAACAATGAGGTACCGAGACGATGCAGAATTTTATTTTGATTCTGAAAACAAGGTTATTCACTATCGTTCACAAAGTAGGATAGGATACTCAGATATGGGACTAAACCGAAAAAGATACAATACATTGGCAGAATTTTATTATAAAAATAAACAATAAAATACTCCAGTTGATGCTTTAAAGAGATTTTTGGTAAATTAAGGATTTTATTTGAACCTGTTACTTTTCTCTTGAAAAAAAGCACTCCAAGAGTGTTTCCTCCCTTCGGTCAGGGCATAACCAAAAGTTCAAGTATTTTCAAATGCCTAAGAAGTAAACATTTCTTTTATCGTCTTTGTAAGCAAAAGTCCTCGGTTCCCTGCTCATCCATAGGATAAGGTGTGTCGTGGTCGCTATCACTCCTTGATCTTAACTTATTTTGTAGAACGGTTAAGTGCAGGTTCTTTCTTATATAAGCCCTGCGACTAGAAATTCGAAAAATATAAAAAATGGAGCATCGGCTTTTTCCCGTTGCTCCAAAGATCAGTTTAACTTTAAATTATTAAGTTACTGGAATGATTCTGTGATATATTTTTCATATTCATCTATTTTAAAGCTCAACCTTTCAGCTAGATATTTGTTGCTGAATTTTAAAGATTCCAATATATACTGGGCCTCTTGTCTATAGGATATTATCTTTTTATTATTCCAGTGTTTTGGAGGTTTCTGTAAGTTTGTTATCCTGTCAAACATCTTTACTATACCCACCTCTTTTGGGCAGTTTAAAATCTTTTTTATTGAATTTTGCATCTGTTCATATTTTGCAATATTTTTATCTTTTGTTAGTGCAAATACTCCTTTAGATACCTCTATACCAAAAGTTTTCTCTAACTCCTCATAGCTAGTCTCAGTGTCCTCAAGAGTATCGTGTAATAAAGCCAACTGAAGGGCATATTCTATATCAAAATCTTTGCAAGATTCCCATGCAAACATAACCTCCATGGCTACATTACTAAGATGGACTACATAGGGTAATCCGTAAATCGGAAGCTTTTGCTTTTTATGTTTTTCTCCTGCAAATAAAATTGTCTTTTGATACAAATCCTGTTTTAAATACATTCTTCCCCCTAGAGTTTACATTTATATTTAAGAAGCTTTTCTTTTAGATTAAGAGATGATGTAAAAAGTACTGTTTTGAATCCTAATTTTTCAGCACTTATAATATTTTCCTTTGTATCATCTATAAATATTGACTCAGACGGGTTTATATCGTACCTACCGGACAACGTATTATAAATTTCACTTTCTGGTTTCAGTAGGTTTTCTCTGTACGAGACTATCCCCCCATCGAAACCTATAAAAAAATGATATTTCTTTGAAATTTTTTCAAAGGCTAACATATGAAAATTAGACAAAAAATATATTTTATATCCCATAAGTTTTAATTTTTTTAAAATTTCTACAACATCTTCCATCGGGGTGAGTATTTCGTACCAGTTATTCATCACCTCCCTTATAAGCTGCTCATTTTCTGGATCTCTGTCACATATTCTGTTAATTGCTTCCTCTTCTGTAATTACTCCTCTATCAAGCATAATCCATTCATTACTTTTAAATATCTCTTGATAAATTTTATAGGCTCTTTGTTTATCAGGAATTTTTTTGTATGTATACTCTAGAGGTTCAAAATTTAGCAATACTCTTCCCAAATCAAATATAATATTTTTTATCATAAGTCCCCCTTATTTACATTATCTTTTATACATAACAAATGCCTTTCACCATAGAAAATAAAATTCATTCAATATACTCGTAATTGTTTGAGCATATAGCATTTTAAAATATTTAAATTTAATTGGGCTCTATCTCGTCAGGGATAAACCCCTTGTACTGGGCATCATATAGAGATCGGTATATGCCCTTTTCCTCTAGCAAATCCTCATGGGTTCCGATTTCCTGTATCCCATCTTTGTTGATTACGATAATTTCATCTGCATGTTTGATGGTAGTTAGACGATGGGCTATAATAAGACTGGTTCTTCCCTTAGATAATTTTTCCAGAGATCTTTGAATCTTAAACTCAGTTTCATTGTCAAGGGCGGATGTAGCTTCATCTAATATAAGTATAGGGGGATTTTTAAGAAACACCCTTGCGATGCTTATTCTTTGTTTTTGTCCACCAGAAAGCTTGATACCTCTTTCTCCTACATCGGTGTCATAGCCTTTTTCAAGGCTCATAATAAAATCATGAATTTCTGCATTTTTAGCCGCTTGGATCATCTCTTCCTCTGTGGCGTTTATATCTCCGTAGATTATATTATCTCTGATTGTACCTGCAAATAAGAATACATCTTGTGAGACCAAACCGATATTTTTCCTTAAACTGTTGATTTTTATATTTTTAATATTGATATCGTCAATGGAAATCTCCCCAGAATCCACTTCATAAAATCTCGGAATTAGATGACATAAAGTTGTTTTACCTCCCCCAGAAGGCCCAACAAGGGCGATTGCCTTTCCAGGTTCTATATTTAGATTAATACCAGAGATTATATTGTGATTTTCATTATAGGCAAAGGTAACATTTTTGAAATTTATCTTTCCCTTGCAGCTCTCTAGCTCTAAGGCGTCTTCACTGTCTTTGATGAGAGGTTCTATAGCCATAATTTCATTGAATCTTGCAAATCCCGTCATTCCTGATTCAAACTGCTGAACTGAATTGGTAAGCCTTCTTATGGGAACTAGGAAAGCATTGGTATATAAAGTAAAGGCCACTAAATCTGGAAAATTCATCTTTCCATTGTAAATAAGAAAGCCTCCTAAGCCTAGAACTATTATATTTAAAAGATTTATAAAAAAATGCATGCCACCCATAAAAACAGCCATCTGCATATAAGCTTCATTTTTAGAGTTTTTAAATAGAACATTACTCTCATTGAATTTGTTGATCTCATGCTCTTCATTTGCAAATGATTTCGATACCCTTATCCCTGAGATGCTGCTCTCAAGCTGTGCATTTACACCTGATATTTTTTCTTTTACTTTTTTAAATCCCTGAGACATTTTTTTTCTTCTTTTTACTGCGAAAAAAACCATGATCGGTACAATTGTATATACTCCTAAAGCCAGCTGCCAGTTTAGATACAGCATGGCAAAGAAAGACCCTATAAGCATAAGTGCAGAAAGAAAAACATCCTCAGGAACATGATGAGCCATCTCAGTCATTTCGTTTAGATCATTGATCATTCTAGACATTATATGCCCCACTCTCGTCTTGTCATAGAAACGAAAAGATAGTTTCTGAAGATGTAAAAACAGTTCTTTTCTTAAGTCATACTCAATTCTTATTCCCAGAATATGACCCCAGTAATCATTTACAAACTGAAAAAACACCCTTAAAACATATAAACCAAGTAAAACCAATACAAAAACAAAATAACTCCTAAACTCATTTCCGGGAAGAAGATCATTTAAGGCATATTTTGCAAGCATTGGGTAAGCCAAATCAATAAATGCAACAAAAAAAGCACAGACCATATCAATTGTAAAAAGCTTTTTATGGGGCTTATAAAATTTTCCAAATTCTTTAACCATAGAAAAATCAAACTTCATCTTATTCCTCCGTTATATAAAACTGTATTTAACAAAAAGTAACTTAAATTAACTTTATTTTAACATAAAGTTTTAAAGTATTGCAAAAAAAGAGACAGTTATCTGTCCCTCTTTTATCATATAGACTCAGGTTTGACAACAAGTATCGATTCCTGATTGTTATATGTGACAAAACCAGGTTTACCACCCTTTGGTTTGTTTAAGTGTTTTTTCAAGGTATAATCTATCAGCACTTTTTCTCCAGGCAAAGTTTTTGAATAAAAGGCTGCTATTTCTGCCCCCTTGAATATAACCTCCTCTGTGAACTCTCCGTTCCAACGGATTATTACATGGCTCCCAGGAACCTCTTTTGAGTGAAGCCACATATCATTTCTATCCGCCACCTTAAAAGACAAATTGTCATTTTCAAGATTATTTCTTCCGTAAAGAATCTGATACCCTTCAAATTCTATAGTTCCGTAATTAAGTGGTGTAATTTTTTTCTTTTTTAGACTTTTTACCGCCTTCATATACTTTCCTACCACAAGTTCATCTTTTATAGTGTTTAGATTTTCCATAGTTGAACTTTCCTCTAAAAAACTTTTTACACCTTTAAGGTAGACAATCTCATTTTTTACTTGTTCGTACCTTTTTAGATTGAACTCAAAGCCTCGTTTTAATTTATTGTACTTTTTATAATACCTGTCTAGATTTTCCTTAGGTGAAAAATTTGGATTTAAAATTATAGTCGTCTCACAGTTATTGTAAAAATCAAAGAGTACCGCTTCTTTCTGCCCTCTTTTTATCGAGTAAAGATTTGCTGCTAGAATATCCCCTGTCTCTTTTGATTTTTCATATTTCTTGTTTTTATCCATCTCCTTTTCCAAAATTTTCAGGGTACGCTTATTTTTTTTGATCTCTTTTTCCACAACATTCAAGAGAGATGAGAAGAGATTATTATACGATTCAGAAGATTTTGTAGCCTCTATATAAAAATTTATCATTCGATTTATAGTTTCAAATTCCTCTTTCCTGTCAAAACCAGCATTTTTAACCTGAAAAACCGAGGCTAAGGTTATTTTTCTGTTGTTGTAGTAAACAGTAGGAGTACCTTTGGTGTTTAGCACTTCAAAAAAATCAGAAGTGGTCTCTATGGCTTTGGCAGCAACCATTCCTAGCCCCTCTATACTTTTCACCATTTCTTTAGGACTGCCTATCATTTTTTCCAGACTTTCTTCAGATAATTCCGCGGGAGAATTTTTCTTCTCAGTTATAGGCTGGGAATACTTGGCTCCTGGCAAAAGGACCCTAAGCTTATTTTCCTCTAAAGAGAATTTTTTCATAAGGTCTAATATCCCCCCATCCTTATCTGTTAGAATAAGATTGCTGTGTTTACCCATTATCTCAAAATAAAGTATATAATCTTTATACTGTCCCAGTTCATTTAGTTTTCTAAATTTAAATACAAGTATCCTGTCATATCCAAGTTGACTTACCTCTGTGATTATAGAGTTAAGCAGATGTTTTCTAAGATTTAAAGAAAAACTCATAGGAGTTTCCGGTGCATTTTCCTTGTTATCTTTCAGATAGCATACAGGAAGGGAGGCGTTGCAGGAAAAAAACAGATTCAACTTTCCAAAAAAAACAGAGGTTGAAAGTCTGCTATACTGAAAAACTTTGGTTACTTTTCTACCTGTAAGAACTTCTGATAGTTCATCTTTAAGTTTATTTATAGATATTCCATCTAAATAAAGCACTTTATCATCTCCTTCTCAGAAAAAAAAGAACTTACCTCAGAAAGGTAAGTTATGATTCTTTTTTTACCGCTATTAAATTTTTTGCATCTAAAGCGTTGATCTCTAAAAGAGAGCCGTCTTCTTTTTCTACAGTTACTGTTTTATGATTATTAGATATTATTTTCATCTTACTGTATATCTCTATTCCATGATCCTTGAAAAAAGCCTTTATAATTGGTGTCCCTTTTATATCAATGACGCTAACAAGATAGTTTTTAGGAAAATCAGTTATAGGATTTGGCTTAAAATAATCTATTTTCTCCCGAAGGTTTTTCAAAATCTTTTCAAAAACATCTACGAAAATCTCAATATCCTTAGAATCTATGTTTTGGGTTATGCTAGACATAATCATATTATGATAGTTTGTATGGTAGTTTAGAGCCTCATCACCTTTTCTAGACAGGGATACAAATACCTTTCTTCTGTCAAGATCTGACCTCACCCTGTTAATAAAGCCCTTTTCACTGAGCTTTGAAATGGCTACTGTGGCTGTTCCCATTGTTATCCCTAGTCTGTCAGAAAGTTCATTCATAGTAAGAGAATCACTTCCTATAGCTTCAATAACATGGAGTTCAGTATGAGTCAGACATTTTATCCCCTGTTTTAGAGCAAGATCCTCAGTTTCATAAAAAAGCTTGTAAAAATCTTCTAAAACTATATTAACCTTTTCTAAAACCATTAAACTCACCTACTTTTTTAGACTTTCTATTCTCTCCTTGTAATTTCCAGAGAAAACATAAGAACCAGCTACAAAAACATTGGCTCCGGCTTCTATACAACCTTTTACGGTTTTATCTGTGATACCTCCATCCACTTGGATATCTATGTTTGCATTCATCGATCTTACTTCTTTTATTTTTTCAAGAGTGGAAGGAATAAATTTTTGTCCACCAAAACCTGGGTTTACAGACATAAGAAGAACCATATCTAGTTCATCTATTATATATTTTAAAGATTCCACCGAAGTTGCAGGATTTAAAGAAACTGCAGCTTTCACACCGTGGGCTTTTATCTGCTGTATAGTTCTATGAAGATGTGTAGTAGATTCTGCATGAACAGTTATAAGGTCAGCACCTGCCTTTACAAACTCATCTATATATCTTTCTGGGTTTTCAATCATAAGATGTACGTCAAAACAAAGGTTTGATTTATCTCTTATTGATTTTATAACCACTGGTCCGAAAGATATGTTTGGGACAAACATCCCATCCATAACATCAATATGTATCATGTCAGCTCCAGCTTCAGTTATAGAAGTGATTTCCTCTCCTAATTTGCTAAAATCCGCTGAAAGAATCGACGGAGCTATCTTTATCATAATTTATTCCACCTTTCAATTTTTAATTTTTCATAACATCTCAGAAAAAACTCATATCTTTCCTTTGAGATCGATCCGCCTTCAACGGCATTTTTTACAGCACATCCAGGTTCATTTACGTGTATGCAGTTTGAAAACTTGCACGGCTCATCCAGATCAAATTCAGGAAAAAGATCTATAAGTTCCTGTACATTTGATATCTCCGGAAGATCTACTGAAGAAAATCCCGGCGTATCTATTACAAATCCCTCTTCTTTTAAAGGAAGTAAAGTAGTCGCCCTTGTTGTGTGCTTTCCTCTTTTTAACTTTCTGCTGGTTTCTCCGACTTTTAAGGTAGTACCTTCCTGGAGAAGATTTAGTATACTTGATTTACCTACGCCACTTGGACCTCCAAAGGCAGTAACATGACCCTGAATATAGGATTTTACTTCCTCTATACCGATATTTTCTGCTGTCGATACAAAGAAAAGGTCGATATCAAGGGCTTTCAGATAATCAAGGTTATTTTTTATCTCTTCTATTTCAGACTCTTCTACAAGGTCTATTTTATTTATTATTATCACAGGTTTTATCCTGTGATAGTATGAATTAAGTATCAGAATATTTATTCTTTCATAATCAAGTCTCGGATCCATAGCAGAAAACTGTATTACAATATAATCTATATTTGCAACTAGCGGCCTGTGAATTATATTTTTTCTTTCAAAGACCTTGGTAATAGAACAGTCCTCGGAAAACTCCACAATATCCCCTACAATACAGTTATCTTTTCTGTCGGTTTTCTTTAGTATTCCCCTTAGACGACATTCATAAGTCTGCCCCTGGCTCTCTACATAATAAAAACCCTGCATTTTTGTAATGACTATGCCTTTAATGATAATTCACCTCTATTTATTAATTATTACATCTACAACGGTTCCTTCAAATGTCATTATTCCTGGCTGAATTCCGCTGTCTACAATAATTCCACTTTCCAATTCACCGTTTTGTATATACTCTATATTTCCCATTATTAAATTTTTTGATTTAAGCAGACGTTTTCCTGTAAAAACATCAACCCCTATAAGATCAGGCATTCTAACCTTGGCACCAACCTTTTTCATGTCCACAAGAAAAGAGATCTCCTTGTTTCTGTAGACGGTACTTCCTGCCTCTGGATCTGAAGAGATCACCTGGTTATACACAGCATTCTTCTGTGCATAAGATATATTTTTTAACCTGAGTCCTAGCTTTTCAGCTGTGGCCTTGGCATCAGAAAGATCCATTCCGTTAAAATCCGGAACAACAACCTGATCCTGCCCCCGGCTGATCCACACTCTTATAATTCTTCCTTTTTTTATAACTTTCCCAGCTTTAGGCTCCTGAGAAAAGATCTTGCCACTATCATACTGAGAGAAATCTTCTCCCATCTCTTTTATTTCAAGAGATTCTTTTGAAAGTAATTTTTCAGCTTCAGAAACACTAAAATTTGAAAGGTCTGGAGTGACAATCAGGAACTCATTAAAGTAATATTTCAAAAAAACATTCCCTGAAAAGAATAGGATCGCTATAAGCATCAAAGCTGACGAAATATAAAATCCTCTTTTATTCATTATTCCTCCTGTGTGGTCAAAAATCAAGCAGAAAACTTTATTGAGATCATAACATATAGAAGCTCAAATAGCAATAACTACTTGATAATTCTTGTGTGAAGTGTTAGAATAGGTTTATGATTTTTTTACTTTAGGAGGTAATTTAGTTGTCAAAAAAACCTTGGGATAAAGGAATTTCTAGGAAGATGTATACAGAGGAGCAGATCGCTCAGAGAGTGAAAGAATTAGGTGCTCAGATTACAGAAGATTTTAAGGATAAAGAGGAAGATTTAATAATAGTTTGTCTGTTAAAAGGATCTATCATGTTTATGGCAGATATCTGCAGAGAGATAAAACTTCCCATCAAAATGGACTTTATGAGTGTGTCTAGCTACGGAGACGACTTTGAAAGTTCTAGAGAAGTGAAGATTGTAAAGGACCTCGATGAGAAAATAATGGGTAAACATGTGATAGTTGTAGAAGATATAATAGACTCAGGTCTTACACTGAAGAAAGTTTTAAAACTTCTAGGTAGCAGATCACCTGCTTCTGTATCTCTTTGCACCCTTTTAAACAAAGAGGTCAGAAGAGAGGCAGATGTTGAGGTTCAGTATATCGGTTTTGACATCGAAGACGAGTTTGTACTTGGTTATGGTCTCGACTACAAACAAGAATACAGAAATATCCCTTATGTTGCGGTAATGGGGTCACTAGATTAATTTAAATTCAAAGAATCCAACGGAAGAAGTTTGAGGTGTATTATAAAATGAAAAAGCACAAAATCGAGGTAATGATACCGAGAGAAGATATCAAAAGAAAAGTCAGGGAACTAGGGGAACTTATTGAAAAAGACATAAAAGATAGCGACAACGAAGTCATCTGTGTAGGACTTTTAAAGGGTTCTGCAATTTTCATGGCAGACCTTGTTCAGAGAATAGACCATCCTGTAAAGATGGATTTCATGAGTGTTTCTAGCTATGGAAGCAGCATGGAAACCTCTGGTGTGGTAAAGATCATAAAAGATGTAGATGAAGATGTGGAAGGAAAAGATATTGTTATTATTGAGGACATTATCGATTCTGGACTTACTTTAAATTACGTAAAGAAATTTCTTTTATCCAAAGGAGCTGCTTCGGTGAAAATATGCACTCTTTTAGATAAACCATACAGAAGAAAAGCAGAGGTTTTTGTTGATTACGTAGGATTTGAAATCCCAAATGAGTTTGTAGTAGGTTACGGGATTGATTATGCAGAGTTCTACAGAAATCTTCCGTATATTGGTAAGGTAACCCTGTTAGATTAGGACGGAGGAGATATGTCTTTTAAGCATAAGAAAAAATTTGGTCAGAATTTCCTCACTAATCAAGGTGAGGTCTTAAAACAGATAATGGAAGTATCAGGTGTAGAAGAAACAGATGTGATCTTAGAAATAGGTCCAGGTGAAGGAGCTCTTACTGAGCTGCTCTTAGAAGCATCTAGCAAGGTGAACTGTGTAGAGATAGACAGGGATCTAGAAAAAATACTAATTAAAAAATTTGATGAAAATCCAAAATTCAACCTTATTATGCAGGATGTCTTAACTGTAGACTTTGATAAGCAGATAGGGGAAAAGGTAAAAGTTGTGGCAAATATACCATATTACATTACCTCTCCTATTATAAATAAACTTATTGAAAACAGGAAATATGTAGATGAAATCTATATCATGGTACAAAAAGAGGTGGCAGAGAGAATCTGTGCCAAGTCAGGTAAGGAAAGAAGCACTCTCACCCTCGCGGTGGAATATTTCGGAGATGCAGAATATCTTTTCACAATTCCAAAGGAGTTCTTTCAACCGGTTCCAAAGGTGGACTCGGCATTTATGTCTATAAAGCTTAGAAAGGACAACTCTCGTATAGAGGAGATTCCAGAAGACACTTTCTTTAAATATGTAAAGGCGTCTTTTTCAAACAAGAGGAAGAACCTGATAAACAACATCTCTACTCTGGGTATTCCCAAGGATATAGTTAGAGAAAAACTAGAACAAGCTGAGATCGACGGTAAAAGAAGAGCTGAAACCCTTTCCATCGATGAGTTTATGAATTTGATCAAAGTATTTGAAAAATAAGCAAGTGGTCCCCTTAGGGATCGCTTGTTATTTTAGGTATAAAAAGGAGTGTCTCTATGCAGAGTTATGAGTTTTTTGTAGACAGCGAAAAAAAACACATTGATTTTATAAATAAGATTATTGAAGCCTACGAGGGTATAGGGGTTGTAAGAACTCTAGATGCTTCCCTAGGGCTTATAAAAATAATTTGTACAGACGATTTTAAAGAGTTTGTGAGACAAGTTTTAGAAGACTTAAACAGCCGTGGGATAACTGCTAAAATAACTGAAGAGGGCCCTTGGAAAGGTGAACTCTAAGCTGAATCAGGCAGCGACTCTCCACAGAGTATACTACAACGAAACAGACCAGATGGGCAGAGTGTACCACGGAAATTTTGTCAACTGGATGGAAAAAGGCAGGACAGAGTGGCTTAGAAGCAAAGGAATATCATATAAAGAACTTGAAAATATAGGGGTGTTTCTACCTGTTAAGGATATAGGTATTGAATATTTTTTGCCTGTAGAGTATGATGATGTGGTGAAGATAAGTGCCGTGGCAGACTGTATTACAAAAATAAAAGTAGAGTTTAATTATGTAATAACTGATGAATCTGGAGAAAAGCTTTATGCCAGAGGTAAATCTACAAATATATTCACAGGAAAAGACGGAAAACCAAAAAGAATAGATAACGAGTTTCTAAGTATAATTTGGGAGGAAAAATAATGGAAAAATTAGAAAAGCTTCTTTATTACGTGGTATCACAGATGGTAAAAACTGAAACTGATATAAGAATTACATATGAACTTCTCGACGATACCGTTACTTTCAGAGTGAGTGTAGCTGACGGAGAGCTTGGAAAAGTAATAGGAAAGAACGGACTTACTGCAAATGCCATAAGAGGTGTAATGCAGGCTGCAGGAGTAAAAGATAAATTAAACGTAAATGTAGAATTTTTAGATTAAATTATCAGGGGGATATAGATGTCAGATCTTTTGAATGTTGCTAAAATTTCTGGAACTCACCATCTAAAAGGAGCTGTAAAAGTAGTTTCTCACATGGATGATATCGAGCTTCTCACAGGAAATAAAGTAATTGTCGAAAGTCCAGCTGGATTAAAAAAGGTGCTTACAGTGACCTCTGCTGGATTTATGATGGGAAACAAAGCGGTTTTAGAGTTTGAAGAGATAACAAATAAAGTAGATGCTGCAGCTCTTGCAGGATCAATGGTTTTAATAAAAAGAGACCTTATCGGTATAGGAGAAGATGAATATTTAGCCAGTGACGTTATCGGCATGGAAGTTATGGAATTAGGTGGAGAAAGCCTAGGGAAGGTAACTGATATTTTTGAAACTCCTGCTCACGAAATATATGTGGTAAATGAGGGGTCAGAAGAGATAATGATACCTGGTATAGAGGAATTTATAGAAAATATTGATTTTGAAAACAGAAAAATAACGGTAAAACTTATTGAGGGAATGAAACCAGAAAAGGAGTAAAATCATTGAAAATTAATATACTGACCCTTTTTCCTGAGATGTTTAATGGCTTCAAAAGTGAAAGTATCATAAGAAGAGCTATCGAGGGTGAATTTCTGAAAATAAATGTTATAGATATAAGGTCTTTCTGTCATGATAAGCATAAACAGGCTGATGACCTTCCATTTGGCGGCGGGGCAGGAATGGTTTTAAAACCTGAGCCTCTTTTTAGAGCCCTTGAAAATACAACTGGAAAAGTAATATATACGTCTCCTCAGGGAAAACAATTTGACCAGAAGATGGCAATAAACCTTTCTGAAGAAGAAGAGATCACAATAATTGCAGGGCATTATGAGGGAATAGATGAAAGAGTTGTAGAGGAAAAGGTAGACTTTGAAATTTCCATAGGAGACTTTGTCTTAACAGGGGGAGAACTTCCTGCAATGGTTATAGCTGATGCCATAGCAAGGCTTATTCCAGGGGTCATAAAAAAAGACTCCTATGAGAATGACTCTTTTTATAACGGACTGCTAGACCATCCTCATTATACAAGGCCTGCAGAGTATATGGGAAAAGCTGTACCTGAGGTACTCCTTTCTGGACATCATAAAAATATTGACGAGTGGAGACTAAAACAAAGCCTCAAAAGAACTTTACAGAGAAGACCGGATATTTTAGAAAGCAGAGAGTTTACAAAACTTGAAAAAAAACTAATGAAAGAGATAAAAGAGGAACTTTGTAAAAAATAAAAGTTTTATTCACTTTTAAATGTTGAAATATTTTAGGAGGAAAGTTATGATTTATAAATTAGGAGATCTTTCGCCATCAATTGGAGAAAATAACTTTATTGCTGAGAACGCCACAGTTATAGCTGATGTCAGAACAGGTAACAATGTGAGCATTTGGTTTAATGCAGTTTTAAGGGGAGATCTAGCCCCTATAATCATCGGTGACGACAGCAATGTCCAGGATAATGTTACCCTTCACGTAGATCATGATACTCCTGTAGAAATTGGAAACGGAGTTACAATAGGGCACAACGCCATTATTCACGGGTGTAAGATAGAAGACAACTGTGTTATCGGTATGGGAGCTACTCTTTTAAATAAAGTTGTTATTCCGAAAAACTGCCTTGTAGCAGCAGGATCCGTTGTTGGTCCTAAGCTAAAGATAGAGGAAGGGGACCTTGTAGTGGGTAATCCAGCAAGAATAGCTAGAAAACTTTCCAAGGAGAATATAGCTTATCTTTCAAAAACTAAAAATATATACATTGAAGATATCGAGGTTTACCTAACACAGCTTGAAAAAATCAAGTAAGGAGAGAAAATGAGAGAGAATATATATTTAGGACTGGTTCACTATCCAGTTTACAATAAAAAATCAGACGTTGTATGCACTTCTGTTACAAATTTTGATATACATGATATCTCAAGGACGTGCAAGACTTATGATGTAAAAGGTTATCATATAATTGTTCCTTTAGATGCTCAAAAAGAACTTACAAACAGAATATTAGGATACTGGCAGGAAGGCTTTGGTGCCAATCACAACAAGGACAGAGAAGAAGCTTTTTCCTCTACATGCGTAAGTGAATCTATAGAAAAGACCATTGAACTAATAGAAAAAGAAGAGGGTAAAAAACCTCTGATAATAACAACATCTGCTAAAATTTATCCAAACTCCATCTCATACAAAGATCTTTCTGAAAAGATCATGGATGATGACAATGTGTACCTTCTGCTTTTTGGTACAGGATGGGGTCTGACCGAAGAAGTTATGAATTCGTCTAAATATATTTTAGAACCCATCAGAGGAAATACAAAATATAACCATCTTTCAGTAAGATCGGCTGTTTCAATTATTTTAGACAGGCTGCTGGGAGAAAATTAAAACACAGGAGCCCTATATGGCTCCTTTTTTCTAATGAAAGGGTATGATGTAATGTGTATAAAAATAAAGTCAAAATAAAGCCCCGTAGAAATATTTTTGAATCTATCGGAGTAAAAAATATTGATATAACAGAGATAGTGGTATATGAAAGAGAAAAAAAAATTGAGTTAAACTGCCTGGTGTCAACTACTGCAAGTTTAAGAGAACTAGATATTCTTGAGAATTCTTTAGCTGACAAATTCGGTCAGGAAGCAGACTTTCACTTTGAACTAGAATTTTTAAATAAAGAGATCACCAGGGATGACTTAAAAGAGATCATAGAGAGAATCATACGTGAGATAAAAAGAAAAAATGCAATATCCAGATCTTTTTTATATCTTTACAGAATAAGCATACAAAATGAGCATATCGACATTGAGCTCAAGAATGAAACTGCTGTGGACATTCTTCTAGAGTCTAGCATTCATGAAAAACTAAATCACAGACTGAAGAGATACGGCATTAGAAATTTTGAGGTAAGACTTGTATCGGGAGATTTTACCAAAGAACTAAAGGAAGTAGACAATTCCATAATAAATATTGAAAAAGAACTTGAGAAAAAAATATCGTCTGAAGAAGCTAAAGTAACCTCTGTCAAAAAAGCTGCACCTGTAACTACATCAAAAAGTGGTGACGTGGTTATAGGTAAAATTATAAAGGGAAAAACCATATCCTTTGAAGCCTTTTCAGAGATATATGATGGTGAAAGCTGTGTTCTTGAAGGACAGTTATTTTCAATTGAAAAAAGAGACCTTAAAAGTGGAAAAGTTCTTGTGACATTCAATATTACAAACCTTGAAAACTCAGTCTCATGTAAAAAATTCATGGAGAAAGCAGAGTCTGAAAAACTTTCTATTAAAGAAAATATCTGGGTAAAGTTAAACGGGAAAAAGCAGCGGGATAAATATTCAAACGATGAAGAAATACTAATGGTTGGTTCTATAAACATTATCGATTCAAAAACAACTGAAAGAGAGGACAGAGCAGCAGAAAAAATGGTAGAACTGCATACTCACACAAAAATGAGTGATATGGTAGGTTCTATAGATGCTAAAAATCTTGTAAAAAGAGCCTTAAAATATGGCCATAAAGCGTTGGCAGTAACAGATTATGGAGGTGTTCATTCCTTTCCTTTTGTATATAAGGCGGCCAAAGGCAGTGACCTTAAGGTTATCTTTGGATGTGATGCCTATATGGTGGACGACTCTCGTCCAATGGTTGAAAATCCTAAGGATGTTCTCATACAAGATGAAACATATGTTGTATATGACCTTGAAACTATGGGGCTTAACTCCCATGAAAATGAGATAATAGAAATCGGTGCCATAAAATTAAAGGGTACAAGAATAGTTGATAAATACTCTCAGCTTATAAATCCTGGAAAAAGTATCCCGAGTAAGATACAGGAACTTACGGGAATAACAGATGATATGGTAAAAGATGAACCCTCTATAGAGGAAGTTTTACCTGGGTTTTTGGAATTTGCAGGGGATGCGACTTTAGTCGCACATAATGCAAGGTTTGACATAGGTTTTTTAACAAGAGATGTAAAAAAATATACCAATATCAAAGATTACAAACCATCTGTCATAGATACCCTTCAGTGGGCCAGAGACCTTTTACCTGACCTCAGAGGGTATGGACTGAAGTCTGTCACAAAGAAGTTGGGAGTAGCCCTTGAAAACCATCATAGAGCCGTTGACGACTCTCAGGCTACTGCACATATGTTTGCTATTTTTCTTGAAAAGTTTATAGAAGAAGGAGCAGTCAAACTAAATGAACTAGACAAAGTCTTTCCTGTAAACATAAAAAAACAAGATACCAGCAATGTTATGCTTTTAGTAAAAAATAATACAGGACTTAAAAACTTATATAAGCTGGTATCAGAGGCTCATATTAATTACTATGGAAGTAAAAAGCCCAGAATCCCAAGATCCATCATAGAGGAAAATCGTGAAGGGATAATTATAGGGGCGGCTATGAGTATGCATTTTGGAAATGAGGGAGAATTGGCCTCAGCATATTTCAGATATAATTTAGATTGTATTGACGAAAAAATAAATTTTTATGATTATATCGAGCTTCAGCCTAGGGAAACCTACACCGAACTTTATGAAAAAGAAGGTACTGGGACTATAAGTTCCTTTGACAATATAGAAAAAGCAAATAAGTCTTTATATAAACTTGCAAAATCAAAGGGGAAAAAAGTAATAGCAACATCAAATGTTCATTACTTAGATGAAGAAGATCACAGAGTCAGAAGTATACTCCTCTATGGAAGCGGTAGTGTTTTCCGTGAAAAGCAATATAACTCAGACAATAAATTTTATTTTAGGAGCACCAACGAGATGCTTAGAGAATTTTCTTATCTCGGTGAAGATGTTGCAAGGGAGATAGTTATAGAATCTACCAATGCTATTGCAGATGAGGTAGAAAAAATTCAACCTGTGCCAAGTGGTTTTTTCCCTCCAAAGATAGATAACGCAGAAGAGATAGTAAAAGAGATGACTTATAATAAGGCATATAAAATATACGGAAATCCTCTTCCTGAAATAGTTGCTCAGAGATTAGAAAGGGAACTTAAGGCTATTGTAGGAAACGGCTTCTCTGTACTATATTTGTCTGCCCAGAAACTTGTAAAGGAATCTCTAGATAACGGTTATCTGGTGGGTTCAAGAGGATCTGTAGGTTCTTCTCTTGTAGCTTTCATGATGGATATAACTGAAGTTAATGCTCTATACCCGCACTATATCTGTGTCGACGAAAACTGCAGATACTCTGAATTTATGGACAAAGAGGGAGCCGGGGTGGATCTTCCTGATAAAATCTGTCCTAAATGTGGAAAAGAACTCAAAAAAGAAGGCCATGCTATACCTTTCGAGGTATTTATGGGATTCAACGGAGATAAAGTCCCTGATATAGACTTAAATTTCTCAGGTGAATACCAGTCAGAAATTCACAGGTACTGTGAAAGACTTTTTGGTAAGGAAAATGTATTCAAGGCAGGAACGATTTCAACTCTTGCTGAAAAAAATGCCTATGGTTATGTAAAAAAATATTTTGAAGAACACAATATATCGGTTAGAAATGCTGAGATAATAAGACTTGCAAAAAAATGTGAAGGAGCAAAAAAAACCACCGGACAACATCCGGGGGGGATGATAGTAGTTCCTCAGGGACATTCTATATATGAGTTCTGCCCGGTACAAAAACCCGCTAACGATGCGAAAAATGAATCTATAACAACTCATTTTGATTATCACGTAATGGATGAACAGCTTGTTAAACTAGATATACTAGGTCATGATGATCCCACCACGATAAAACTTTTACAGGAATATACAGGGGTAGATATTTATGACGTTCCATTGGCAGATCCAGAAACATTAAAAATATTTTCAGGAACTGAATCTCTTGGGGTTACCCCAGATCAGATCAACTCAGTTATCGGTACATATGGAGTTCCAGAATTTGGTACTCAGTTTGTAAGACAGATGCTTGTAGACACAATGCCTACTACATTTGCCGAGCTTGTAAGAATATCAGGACTTTCTCACGGTACAGATGTTTGGCTTAACAATGCCCAGGAATTTGTACGTAAGGGAGAAGCTACTCTTTCTGAAATTATATCAGTTAGAGACGATATTATGAATTACCTTATAGATTCAGGTATAGAAAAAGGAACGGCTTTTAAAATAATGGAGTTTGTACGTAAAGGTCGTCCAAGTAAAGAAGCTGATGCCTGGAAGGATTACTCAAAACTTATGAAGGAGCATAACGTTCCTGACTGGTATATAGAATCCTGCAGAAGAATTAAGTACATGTTCCCTAAGGGACATGCCGTTGCTTATGTTACAATGGCAATGAGGATTGCATACTTCAAGGTTCATCATCCTCTAGCATTTTATGCAGCTTACCTTTCTAGAAAAGCAGATGATTTTGACTCAGAATTTATGCTTTCATTGAACAGTGTCAAAGAAAAAATAGACGAGCTTTCAAAGGAAATGAAGTTAGATGTAAGGCAAAAATCACAACTTGCTGTAAGTGAAATAATCCTTGAGATGCATGCCAGAGGATTTGAATTTTTAGGAATTGACATTTATAAGTCAGATGGATTTAAGTTCACTATAGAGGATGACAAAATAAGAATTCCTTTAGTGGCTCTAAATGGTTTAGGTGGAGCTGTGGTGGAAAATGTCATAAAAGAAAGAGAGATAGGAAAATTCCTTTCCTATGAAGATCTTAAGAGAAGGACAAAAGCTTCGCAGACAGTTATAGAAAAATTAAAAATTGTTAATGCTATCGACGGTTTAAGCGACACAAATCAAAAATCTCTTTTCTAAAAAATAATACGAGGCTCTCTGAATTTTTTCAGGGGGCTTTTTTTATATAGCTCATTAAATTCACTAAGCTAATGATTAAAATTAATGCTCTCAATTAATTTTTATAAAATTATTTATTTTTGACACAACCAAAGCAAATTATAGTAAAATATATATTAACAACTTAAAATTTTGTTTAACTTTCCAAAGTAATGAAAAAATTATTACTCTGGATTTATTACATGATTTTAAACTTCTAATACAGTTTTCATAACTATACATCAAATTAAAAGTTATTTTACTTGGAATTTAAAAGGAGTGATCATCTTTGAGAAAAAAAATAATAGTTTCCATCACCTTAAGCAGTTTCATTGTTTTTTTCTTACTTTTTTTGTTTATCAGTGAAAATATAAAAAAAGATTACAATAAGTTCGAACAGAAACGTTCTAAAGAACGTTATATGATTATTAAAAATGAGTTTAAAAGCTTATCGAATAATTTGAAAATTTTAAGTTCAGACTGGGGAGAATGGGACGACACATTCGAATTTGTAAAAAATAAAAATGAAGATTATATAAAATCTAATCTAAGTCCATTAAGTATTTCAACATTGGGAATAAACTACTTGTACATAACCGATATAACTGGAAAAAATGTTTATAGTGTGGGATCTGACAATGAAATCCAGAGAAAAATAATACCATCAGAAAAATTGAGAATTCAGTAAATGAAATAATAGAAAATAAAGACTTAAGCAAAAGGCTTGAAATTACAGGAAAAGATGAAATTTCATTACTTAAAAAGAATATAAATATTTTTTTAGATACCATTGAGAATATGAATAATAAATTGGTGGGCAAGGCTAGTTACGATATAATGACAGGAATCTTCAACAGGCATACTGGTATGGAGAAATTAGAGTTAATAACTGAAAAATCAAAATTTGAAAATAAATCTCTCACAGGTTGCTTTATAGATGTAGATGGGTTGAAATTTGTAAACGGTAATTTTTCTCACAATGACGGAGATGATCTTATCAAAAAGATAGCCTCTGTTCTAAAAAACTTCTCAAGAGATGAAGACCTTTTATTTCGCTTAGGTGGAGATGAATTTTTTATGGCTTTTTTAGGAATTGATCATTCAGATGTAGAGAAAATATTTTTAAGAATAACCAACTATTTAGAAGAATACAATAAAAAAAGTAAAAAGCCTTATGATCTTAAAATAAGTTATGGAATCATAGACTATGACTCTAACAAAACTGTAGATGAGTTTATTTTTTCGGCTGATGAAAAAATGTATCGGCACAAGTCAGGAAAAAAAGCTTTTAGAAATTAACTCTCTTTAAAGTATAGTTTTTATAGACATCCCATATAACTTTTGGAGAAGACGTGTTTAAATATTATTTTTATAGAGGATATTTACCTTTAGAAACGTATTAGAATAATAGTTGCTTTTCATAAAACTTTTTAAGGAGGTTTGAAATGGAGAAATGGAGATGTGTGCCTTGTGGTTATATTTATGACCCTGAAATTGGTGATGAGGCTGGTGGAATTAAACCAGGTGTAAAATTTGAAGACCTTCCTGAAGATTGGGTTTGTCCTCTATGCGGGGCACCAAAGGAAGATTTTGAGTCTGCTCAATAATTTTTAAACTAAATTAAAAAAATGCGGGACAGTTGTCCCGCATAAATTATTTTCTTATTCCTAATTTTGCAATAAGAGCTCTGTAACCGTCAAGATCTTTCTTCATCATGTAGTTAAGAAGTCTTCTTCTTTTTCCTACCATTTTTAGAAGACCTAATCTTGAATGGTGGTCTTTCTTGTGTGTTTTTAAGTGATCAGTTAAGTGGTTGATTCTCTCAGTTAAGATAGCTACTTGAACCTCTGTAGATCCTGTGTCCCCTTCGAATTTTCCAAACTCTTTTACTAATTCTGCTTTACTTTTCATTGCCATTTGTAATTTCCTCCTAAATCTTTATTATCTAAGCCAAGTGAAGCGTTGGCAAACGCATAACCTAGCTCAAATTAAGATTATTCTATCACATTATTCACTTTTTGTAAAATCCTTTCTACTTACATAGCTATAAAAATAATGCTAATTTATGTATAAAGAATTTTAATTAAACATTTATTTTTGATAATTATATTTTCAAAATAACAATATGGGTATTTTTTTAATCAAGTCGAAAATAAAACTAGGAGCTTAGGCTCCTAGTTTTATTTTCTCTATGAGTTATCTGATTCAGAATTTTTATTTTCTTCATTATCTTCTGTTATATGCTCATTAGTTGCATCCTCTTGAGTTTTAATTTCCTCTTGAGGTTCTTCTTCTTTTGGAAGTTCTGACTTTAAAGGTTCTAACTCTCCACCTTTCATAAGAATATCCAGCTCTATACCTGATATTGTTTCCCTGTCTAAGAGAGCTCTAGTAACTTTTTCAAGTTTCTCATAGTTATCTCTTAGTATTTTCTTTGAATCCTCATAAGCTTCTGTTATAAGAGTTCTGACCTCATCGTCTACCTCTTTTCCAGTAGTCTCACTATAGTGCTTTTGCATGAAGAGATCCCCGTCATTGGTATTGTCTAGTAATATCGGTCCAAATTTTTCACTCATTCCGAATTTGGTTACCATAGCATGGGCTATCGCTGTAGCTCTTTCTATGTCGTTACTAGCTCCCGTAGTTATATCTCCAAAAACGACTTCTTCTGAAGCTCTTCCTCCTAAAAGGGTTCTAATTTCAGAAAGGTATTCATTTTTAGATTTTAGATATCTGTCCTCTGTTGGAAGGGTCATAGTATAACCCAGTGCAGCCATCCCTCTAGGTATTGTTGTTACTTTATGTACAGGCTCTGTATATGGAAGAACCCACTGAACCAAAGCATGGCCTATTTCATGATAAGCTACAATAAGCTTCTCTTTTTCAACTATTACCCTAGATTTTCTCTCTGGACCTATAGAAACTTTTTCTGCAGCTTCTTCTAAATCTTCCATAGTAATTGTTTCCCTACCAGAACGAGCCGCCAATATAGCTGCCTCATTCAGCATATTTGCCAAATCAGCTCCTACAAAACCTGGAGTCTTTCTAGCTATAGTATGAAGGTCCACATCTTCCGAGAGTTTTTTACCTTTTACATGTACTTTTAATATAGCCTCTCTACCTGTTATATCTGGTCTATCAACTACAACTTGTCTATCAAATCTTCCCGGTCTCATAAGAGCTTTATCTAATATCTCCGGTCTGTTTGTCGCAGCTAAGACAATGATTGTTTCTTCACTGTTAAATCCGTCCATTTCCACAAGAAGTTGATTTAGAGTCTGTTCTCTCTCGTCATTTCCTCCACCTTGGCCGGCTCCTCTTTTTCTTCCCACAGCGTCAATCTCATCTATGAATATTATACAAGGAGCATTTTTTCTAGCTTTATTGAATAGGTCCCTTACTCTAGAAGCACCTACCCCTACAAACATCTCCACAAACTCTGATCCTGATATGCTGAAAAATGGTACTCCCGCTTCCCCAGCTACTGCTTTTGCAAGAAGGGTTTTTCCCGTTCCAGGAGCTCCTAATAAAAGGACTCCTTTTGGAATCTTGGCACCCATTCTTTTGAATGTCTCAGGTTCTTTTAAAAAGTGAACAACCTCTTCTAGTTCTACCTTAGCTTCCTCTATACCTGCCACATCCTTAAATGTGATATTAGAGATCTGTTCTCCGTTTTCCTTTGCCTTGGATTTCCCCATATTAAATATCTGAGGTCCTCCTCCGCTACCTTTATTCATCTTATTAAGCATAAATATCCATATACCTATAAGAAGAAGCATAGGGAACCATGATATAAATACATTTACAAGAAAAGGTACTCCTTCAGGCTCTACTGACTTTATAGTTGTAGTCCCCTCTTCAAGAGCTTTTACAAGATTTTCATCCTGAACAAGTCTGTCAGATATCATTCTGGCATTTACCTTTTCATCGCTGTCTTTTTTTACAGCATAAACATATCCCTCTTTCTCCTCGACAGATTGAAAAGCTCCACTTCTAGACAAATCTAGAAATTCTGTATAAGTAACTTCTTCGCTTCCAGTCTGTGATGTATCTGTCATAAGTGAAGGTATCGACATAAAAATTGTCACTATAAATAAAAGCATAACTATGCTTTTGAAATTGAACTTACCAGGCTTGGGATTTTTTCCATTGCCTCCCTCGGGATTTTGATTATCATCATTCCCTCGAGATCCTCTTCCTCTCATCCCATATTTAAGTTTTGCCTTTAGTTCTTTCTTTCTTTCTTCTAGCTCATTATAGACACCGTCGTCCTCTTTTTCCTCTTGTTTTCCTTTGTTTTCTTCTTCTTTTCCATTTTTTAATTTTTCATTGTCTAAATTATCTTGGTTTTCTTCAAAACCATTTTTCTTTTCCATATCATCACCTTGATTTCTGTTCTCACTCACTAAAGTTGTCCTCCTCTACAGATAATTTTACAATTATTTTCTCTGATTTAACTGATTTGAATTTTTCATTTCCCCTTACAGATGCTATCCATACTATTTCATCATTTAATACTAAAATTGGAATAACTTCTCTTGCTTCCTTGGGGATTTTCTCATTAATAAAAATATCCTTTATTTTTTTTGAAGAATTCATTCCCACTGGTTGTATTCTGTCTCCGGATTTTCTTTTTCGGATCAACAGTTCCATACCCTCTTGAAGATTCGTACAAAATTCATTTTTTCCAACAGAATTATTTATATCTCTGAAGGCTTTTATCCTGTAATTTCCATATTTTACTTCTCCGGGTATTTTCAAGAGTACATCTTTTAAAACATTTGAATCAGTTTCTTTTGATTTTACTGAAATTTTATCATATTCCTTTTTAAGTACTATATTTTTACCTAAGGACAACTTTTTACTTCCGCCCTTTTTCAATATATCTAGTATATTTTCCAGTTTTTCTCTTGTGATCTCTATTTTATATTTTTTTAAAAACTCATTTATTACTTTTCTTTTTTGGTATTCATGAAGTTCTTCTAGCTTTTTCAAATCCAATTTTTCATTTTCTATATAATCTGAAATATTTACTTTCAATAATTTATTGGCCTCTTTTATCTCCTCTATAAGTGAAAAAATTTTCTCCTTAAAATTGGCATTATATTTATCTTCTATAAAGGGTATGAGATCAAGTCGTATGCTGTTTCTGGTATAGGTATTTTCAAGATTACTTGAATCGATTCTATACTCTATTTTATTACTGTCCAAATATCCCAAAATATCCTTTTTATACACTTCGGATAAGGGACGTATAAAAATATCACGTCTCACAGGAATCCCTTCTAAACCTTCAAGGGAGGTTCCCCTCATCATTCTAAAAAGAAAAGTCTCTACCTGGTCATCTTTGTTATGTGCAAGGGCAACTTTATCAGCACCCCACTCTTTTGAAATTTTATAAAAAAAATCATATCGTATAGACCTTCCAGCCTCTTCCTCTCCAATACCATGCTGACGTGAATATTTTTTTATGTCCGCCTTTTTTACATAATATTTAATCCCATTCTTTTCAGCCAGTTGTCTACAAAATTCCTCATCACCATCTGACTCATCACCCCTTAAAAGGTGATTTATATGAGCTATGGCAATCTCTAACTTGAATTCCTCTTTAAGATCAAGCAAAGCCTCAAAAAGGAATACAGAATCTGGACCTCCTGAAAATCCAAGTAGAATCTTTTCTCCACTTCCAACAAGGTCGTTTCTGAGGACAAATTCTCGGACTCTTTCTATAACTTCCATATTTCTCTCCACGATTCAGATTTTAAAATAATTATAGCATATTTTAACCATTTTTCAACGTTTTTATTTCCACTCCGGTGTAATAGTAAAATATTATTTCTCTATATTTTTTGCCCTTTACAGCAAGACCGTAAGCTCCGTACTGACTCATACCTACACCGTGCCCAGAGCCTTTTCCAAAAAAGACAAAATTTTCTCCGGCATCTTTTATCTTAAACTGTGTACTGTATATTTTATTATAGCCTACCATTCTCCTGAATTCATTACCAGTGACAGTTTTTTTGTCTTTTCCTATAAGTCTCAATGTTATTACCCTTCCATTATTCATGGAAAGAACTTTTATTTTTTTCACAGCAAATCCTGCACTTTTAGAAAGTTCAGCTTTAGTTATTGATGTGGTCCATTTTTTCCTAGGGGATTTCTCCTCGTTATTTCTGTCATCTCTGCTTCTCAGATAAGGCACTGGATTTCCACCCCAGACATCCTCATTATTAGCAGTAATTCCACCACTGGTAGAATGATACAATGCATTTATAGGTTTACCCCCAAACACTATTATCTCTCCTACGGTGTTATCTACCAGTTTATTTATTTTAGAATTTTCCCTTTCCATACCCAGATACATCTGAGAATTAACATTGTCCATTAGGTCAAATTCTTTATATTTGTAATTTTGAATATTGTGATAAAGATAAGTTCTAGCAGCCAAAATCTGTGCTTTTATAGCTTCCTCCGGGAAATAACTTCCTATTTCAGAAGGTACAACAGAATAAAGATATTCCTCTGACTGTACACTGTTTACAGGCATTATCTGTTTTTCATAAATTATAAGTTCTAAATCTCCCCTATAAGGACTAAAGTTTTCTCCATTTCTGCTTATTGAAAAAACAGAGTCAAACTCTCCCTGATAAACCCTTATAATATTTGATTTTTCTCCTTCAAAAGAGAGATAACTATTATTCATGGTCACAGTCTTTACCTGATCCTCAGGAACTTCAATAGTAACCTTTTCTAAACCATCACCGATCTCTACAAAAAGGGAACCTTTCTGGGCCTTAAAAAAAACCTTTTTTCCGGAAAATTTGTTGAGAGCTACCCTCAGATCCTCTTGTACAAAACTTCCAAAAGAAAAACTAACAGTTTTTAAAAATACGATTGTAAACAACATGATTATTTTTCTCATCATTAGTACTCCTGGATTTTTGTCTCTTTTCTGTTATAGATAAAAAGTATTTCTACCTCTCCAGACTTGTCAGATACGACATTATATTCAAACTTTTCAAATTCTGTTTTATTATGCCCCTCACGAATTGATTTGAAGTTCATACTTTTGAGTATTTCGTTGTATTTCTCCTTGTCTTTTATAGACTTTATCCAGTAAGGATAACTACCTGGTTTTTTAAGGGTCAAGTAATCATATTTCAGATATTCTTTGAATATTTCTATATCTGAAAAGCCTTTATAAAGATAAAATTCATAAAGGTGATTAAAAATAGAAACCTGCTTATGAGAAACTTTGAAATATCCACGACTGTCATAATATCTTGCTATATCTTCATAAAAGTCAAAAGGTCTTTTATAGTGATGTTTCAAAATATATTCTATAGTTTTAGGATAATTTTCTGAATTATAATAATAATCCAAAACTGTTTCTATTTTCTTTAAATCTGTCAATTCTTTATAACTTATAAATTCATTTGAAAGAACCTCATAGGTAGGAAAATTTAAAAATTTATAATTGTATTTTTCAACTTGACCAAATATAAGAGTTCCCTTGAGTACTTTTAGAAATCCTAGCTGAATCATCTCAGGCTTAAGTGAATAAACGTAATCAAAGGAGTTTTTAAATGTATCATAATCTTCATAGGGCAGACCTGCTATCAGGTCTAGATGAAGGTGGATGTTTTCTTTTATTCTTAGGACATTATTTTTTAATCTTTCCAAATCATTTTCTCTTTTTATAGCCTTCATGGTTTTTTCATTTATTGTCTGAACCCCTATTTCAAACTGGAAAAACCCTTGGGGTATTTTTTCTAAAAAGGCAATAGTCTCTTCATCAAATAAATCTCCGCTTATTTCAAAATGAAAAGTCACTTCTTCTCGATAATTTTCCAATAAAAACTTCCATAAATCCATATACCTTCTTTTGTCTATGTTAAAGGTTCTGTCAACAAACTTTATCAGAGTGATTCCTTCTTGAAGAAACTTCTTTAAATCTTCTTTCACCCTTTCTAAAGAAAAGTAACGTACACTTTTATCTAAAGATGACATGCAGTAAGAGCATTCAAATGGACATCCCCTTGAGGATTCATAATATAATATCTTATTTTTAGAATTTTTCAGTTCTTCTTCAGAATAAGGGAAAGGTATCTCATCTAAATTACTGATAGGAGGCTTATAGCCGTTAAATTTTATTTGCCCTTCTTTTCTATAATAGACACCTTTTACATCCTCTATAGATTCACTGAGAAGGTCAAGAGTGCTTTTTTCCCCTTCACCAGTTATTATAAAATCTATCTCTGGGTTTTCATGCATTATCTTGTCAGTGAGGTAACTCACTTCGGGACCACCTAGTATTACAGAAGTATTTGGCATAATTTTTTTTATCTCTTTTACCAGCTTAAATACATACTCCTTGTTCCATATGTATGTTGAAAATATTATTTTTTCTGGACTTTTTTCAAAAATATCCGTCAGAATAGCAGAAAGCTGATTATTTATGCTGCTCTCGTAAATTTCTAATTTCATGGAACTATAATTTTCTACATAATTTTTTATATATCTTATAGCCAAATTAGTATGTACATACTGACTGTTTATACCTACCAAAAGTATTTTACTCATAATTTACCTCTTCTTTTCGTTATCTTTTTGAAATTTCATATGCTCATCATAAGTTTTACTAAAATAATGACTTCCGTCTCCCTTTGCAACAAAAAATAGATAATCTGTCTCAAGGGGTTTAAAAGCAGCCTCTACAGACAGGTAATCGGGATTACATATAGGGGCTGGTGGCAGTCCTTTGTACATGTACGTATTATAAGGGGAATCTATTTCTAAATCCTTGTAATACATCCTTCTTTTGGCGTATCCATATAGATAATTTACTGTCGCATCTGAAGCAAGTTTCATTCCTATCTTGAGTCTATTATGGAACACTGAAGATATCAACTTTTTTTCAGCTGTCAACTGAGCTTCCCTCTCTATTATAGATGCCAAAATAAGCATTTTATAAAATTCTTCTCTATCTGGATATTTTTCTTTAGGAAATTTTTTTAAAAATTCTCCTAAGAAAATATCAGCTATTTCATTTTCACTAGAGCCTTCAGGAATAAAATAAGTTTCAGGGTATAAATACCCTTCGAAATTTCCATTAGGCGTAGGATAATAAAAATCTTTTTCAGATAAAACCCTCTGAAAAGTTTCTTTTTCCACAAGTTTATTTTTTTCAAGAGAATCTAATATTTCACTATAGGAATATCCCTCTGGAATTGTAAATTTAATCATTTTGTATCTTCCCTCTTCTAAGAGGTCTACTATATCCTTTATACTATAATCTCCATTGAGTTCATAATAACCCGCTTTTATATCTCTTCCGCCTTTTCTTATCTTTACATATATTTTAAATAAGATACTCTCAGATATTGGAAGAGACTTAAGGGATGTTTTCAATGGAAGCTTTTTATCAATCTCTAAAATTTGGCTATAATGTCTTTTGTTGATATTAATTCCCCAAAATAAAAAAGCAGTCATAATGAGAAAAATCAATAATACAAAGTTTAACCACATTTTTTTCATAAAAACTCCTTTATATAGCAAAGGGAGTATCTCTACTCCCTTCAATTGTTTATCTTCTTGCTTTTGCCTTTTCAACTAATGGTTTTCTTCCTTTTCTTTCTTTTTTGAAAGTTTCAAGAATCTCTTCAGCCTCTATAAAAGGAACTGTCATAAATGAGAAGTTTTCATAAACCTCTACTTTCTTTATCTTATGCTCAGAAATTGTAGTTTTTTTCTTTATCATATCAACTATTTTTTTAGGAGTTATTTTATCTTTTTTACCAAGAGCTATAAATAATCTTGATTTACCAGTTTTATCAACCTGTACATTATCTATATCTCTGTAATTATTCTCATCTAGAAGATCTTGGTAAGAATGAGTCAAAAGAGCTGCAACTACATCTGCAGGGCTTTCTCCCTCTAATAGCTCTTCGGCCATTTCTTGGAATCCTTCATATTTTCTTTCATCTAAAATTTCATTAAGTTCTTCACGCATTCTGTTTTTCTTAGCCTGAATTACTTCTTTTACTCCAGGAACCTTTTCTTTTCTTATTTCTGTCTTTACAATTCTTTGGATCTGAAGTATTTTTCTGTATTCAGATGGAGTGATAAAGGTAATTGCAGTTCCCTCTTTTCCTGCACGTCCTGTTCTTCCAATTCTGTGAACATAACTTTCAGGATCTTGTGGTATTGCGTAGTTTATTACATGGCTAAGATCATTTACATCTATTCCTCTAGCAGCTACGTCTGTAGCTATTAGAACATTTATCTTTTTCTCTTTAAATCTTTTAAGAGTGATCTCTCTGTGGTTTTGAGATATATCCCCGTGAAGTCCTTCAGAGTCATATCCTCTGTCCTGTAGTTTACCCACAAGAACATTAACGTCATTTTTTGTTCTACAGAAAACTATTCCGTAAAAATCAAGTTCTAAATCCATAATTCTGCATAGGGCTTCGAACTTGTCCTTTTCTTTAACTTCAAAATATATCTGGTCTGTGAGGTTTGTAGTAAGTTCAGTTTTCTTTACTGCAAGTACTTCGTGTTCTCCCATATGTTTTTTAGCAACTCTTAATATCTCTTTTGGCATAGTTGCAGAGAAAAACAACATTCTCTTATCTTTGCTGGTATTTTGAAGAATCATCTCTACGTCTTCTAAGAATCCCATGTTCAGCATCTCATCAGCTTCATCTAGTATAAAGTAGTCTATCTTGTCTAGTTTTAAGATCTTTCTGTTCATTAGATCTATTACTCTTCCTGGAGTACCTACTACTACGTCGATTCCTCTTCTTAGCTGTTTAATTTGAAACTCTATAGACTGTCCTCCGTAAACTGGAGCTATTCTCAAGTTTCTTCCGTGAGACAGTGAGTTCATCTCTTCAGCTACCTGAACGGCAAGTTCTCTTGTAGGAGCTAAAACTATTGCTTGTATGGATCCTGTACTTTTCTCTATTTTTTCAAGAATCGGCAGGGAGAACGCAGCTGTTTTACCGGTTCCTGTTTGAGCCTGACCGATAACATCTTTATCTCCATTTAATAATACTGGTATTGTCAAAGCCTGAATTGGACTCGGCTTTTCAAACCCCTTTTCTAGCAATGGTCTTAGAGTTTTTTCACTCAAACCAAGTGCTTTAAATTCTTTTAATTTTTCCATTATTCACTTCCTTTTCATTTAAATAATTTATTTAGCATTTCATTATAACATATTTTCGAAAAAAATACACTACCCTGAATAAATAGAAAGAGGGGGATCCCCCCCTCTATACCGACATAGCTTCCATAATATTTAATATATGGTCCCTCATTCTTCTATAGTGATTAAGTATATCCATGTAACCTGTACTTAGCATAGCAGGCATTTTATTTTCGCCTACTCTTTCCATATGATCGTTTCTGGCTTTTTTATATTCATTTTTTATATCAGTTGCTTTTCTCATAGCCTCTATTAGTCTATCTTTATCATTGGTTTTATATGCCTCATTTACAAATAAAAAGAAATCAGACACTTTTTCATGAACTTTTCTAAGATCATTTATTTTTGTTTCATTTAGTAATATATCGTTTTCACTGAGTTTTTTTAGAGTTTTGGATATTCTCAAAGAATAATCACTTATTGTCTCGTACTCATCACATACTTCTAGATTGACACGTGTTTCGTCTACATATTTTCTCTCTAATTCCCGATTCAGGATTATGAAGTTCACATCTGAAACTTCTTTCTGTACCATATCCAACTTATCCTCTAAATATTCCTGTTCTTCCACTATTTTTTTTATTTGAGTGCTGTCTTGCAATGCCAAGTTTAGACCAGTGAACATATTTTTTATATCTTCTCCCATATCAAGGACCTCTTTTTTAGTCTGGTCTATTACAAGAGTTGGAGTTTCTGCCATACGTATATCCAGATGTGTTACAGATTTTACCTTCTCCTCATCATCTTTTACCACTCTCATAAGGAAATTAGCTACAAATCCTATTATAGGAGTAAACAACAGCACGTTAGAGATGTTAAACATAGTATGTGCCGTAGCTATAAATCTGGTAATGTTCATCTCAGGATTTGCAAAATTATGAAGAAACTTTATATATACTCGAAACAATGATGTGGCCCATAGCACTCCTGCTATATTTATAATAGTATGTGCATACGCCGCTCTCTTTGCATTTGCCCTTGCTCCTATTGATGCTAGGCATGCAGTTATAGTCGTTCCTACATTTTCTCCTAGAACAAGTGCTACAGCAGTCTGATAATCAATAAGACCTTGTACCGCAAGAGTGATTGTTATACCTAGTGTGGCTGATGAAGATTGAACTATGGCAGTCATAAGGGCTCCTACGCAAGCTGCTAATAGAACACCAGTATATGTATCTGCATTAAATCTATGGAACATCTCTATAAACTCAGGCATAGTTCTTAGAGGTTTAAATCCTTGACTCATCAATTCAAGTCCAAAGAATATCATTCCAAGTCCCATTACTGTGAGGGCTCTTGTCTTGGCTCTGTCAGTTTTTACAAACATATTAGTTATAGCCGCAATACCAGCCATTGGAAGTCCGTATTTACCTATTTTAAGTACGAGTATCCATCCAGTTATAGTTGTACCTATATTGGCACCTAGGATTACTCCAAGGGCTTGCTTTAGTGTCATCAACTGTGCATTTACAAATCCGATGGTCATAACAGTACTTACAGATGATGACTGCACCATTCCTGTTACGAAGATACCCATTATTATAGCCATAAGTCTGTTTTTTGTAAGCACTGCCAAGGTTTTTTTTAGTTTGTCCCCTGCAAGCTTTTGCATTCCGCCAGACATATGTTCCATACCATAAAGGAAAATACCTAATCCTCCTAAAACCTTAAATAAAATATCAATTGCCATATTTCCTCCTAGTTCTTTTGTTAAAGCTATTTTAAAATACTGTTAAAGTATATCCTGCCTATGTTAAAAAAATATAAATTCAATGTAAAAATTGTGTAAAAATTTTTACATTGAAATTTTTTAATAAGAACCTTATCCCTTAACAGCCTTCAAATTATATACTATTCACTTAAAAAAATACACTCTTTTTATTAAAAGTTTTCTGTTTACACTTTTTACAAAAAATAAAAAAACCCGGTATAAAACCGAGTTAATTTTTTGTTATATGTTTTTTGGTAAGATTTTATTTAACAAAACACCTGTGAAGGCCGCTATTGCAAGTCCTGAAAGTGAAACTGTCTTCCATACAACTACATTATCTATGGCTATTCCCAAGACAAATATAAGAGATGCTATTATTAGGTTTCTTGAGTGTCCAAAATCCAAATCCGCTTCTATAAGAGTTCTCACTCCTACAGAGGCTATCATTCCAAATAATATAAGAGATACTCCTCCCATAACAGGTGTTGGAATAGTCTGAAGTATAGCTCCGAACTTACCTATAAAACTAAGTACTATTGCATAACCAGCAGCTATTCTAAGTACTGAGGGATCATATACCTTCGTCACAGCAAGTACACCTGTATTCTCACCATAGGTTGTATTTGCAGGACCGCCTAAAAACCCTGCAAACAAAGTTGCAACTCCGTCTCCTAGCATTGTCCTGTGAATTCCAGGCTCCTTAAAGAAATCTTTTCCTACAACTGCTCCGTTTGTTGTGATATCCCCAATATGCTCGATAAATACAACCATTGCTATAGGTGCTATAGCAAGAAGACCAGTTACTGAAAACTCTGGAATAGCAGTAAGGTCGTGTAAAGCTTCAGGAGAAAACCCTATCCAGCCTGCATTCTTTATAGGCTCAAAGTTGACAAGTCCTGCAGGTATAGAGGCCAAGTAGCCTAAAGTAACAGATATAAGTATAGGTACCAGTCTAAAGAATGACTTTTCCAAAACAGATATTGCAATCATAGATGTAACAACTATTAAAGCAATTATAAGTCCTTTTATATCAAAATGACCATTTGAATAACCTATCATTCCAAGGGCCACAGGACTAAGCCTTAGACCGATTACCATTATTGTAGGTCCTGTTACAATTGCAGGGAAAAATGAACTTACCCTTTCAACTCCATAGGTTTTTATTATATAAGCCATTGCTATATAGACCAGCCCGGCACCTATTACCCCGGCTTTTACAACCCCTATACCCTCTTCTTTTAAAACAAGGGATATCGCCCCGATAAATGCAAATGAAGAACCTAAGAATACAGGTACTATCTTTTTAGTACAGTAGTGAAATAATAAAGTCCCGGCTCCTGCTGTTAAGAGTGCAATTGAAGGATTTAGTCCTGTTAAAAAAGGTACCAATACAGTTGCTCCAAACATGGCAAGTACATGTTGCAGTCCCAAGATATATTTTGTTTTTGTTCCCAGTGTAGTCATCTTACCCTCCTTAAAATTTTCATTTTTTTTATTATATATAAAGTTTTTAGTAATTTTTTCAAAAAAAAAGAGACAACTGCCTCTTTCAAAAAGGCATCTATCCCCTTATTTTTTCAATAAACTTCTTTTCATTGACGATATAACGGATATGTTCCCCGTCGCCAACTATTTCATCGTTATATGTAACTTTAACATTGAAAAATAACTTTTTACCGTCTATTTTTGTTAACAGTGCTTCACATTTTAAAAGGTCACCTACAAGGTTAGCTTTCAAATGTTTTATATTTACAGAGATTCCCACTGTAGTATCTCCATCTTCCAGTTCTTTTTGAGCCAAATTAAAAGCCGTATTTTCCATGAATGCAATTAACATAGGTGTTGAAAAAACATCTAATGCTCCCGATGCCACTTTTGCAGCCGTTTCTTCAGCTTTTACAGTTTTCTCAAGAATAAGTTTCATTCCCTCTTTCAATTTAAACCCTCCCATTATTTTCAACTTTCCTATGGAGTCTACTATGTTTTTTCTGATTTTGTCAAGTATTTTTTAACACCTATTGTCTCTAGAGCCTTTAAATGTTATTATTTAAAAAAATAAAAAGGAGTGTGTTTATGAAAATATTTGTTATTTCTGATATTCACGGATCTTTGGAATATCTTGAAAAAGCCTTAGAAGCATATAAAAGTGAAAAAGCAGATATGATTCTCATTTTAGGCGATGTTCTTTATCATGGCCCTAGGAATCCGATTCCAAGATCTTATGACCCTCAGTCTGTTGCAAAACTTTTAAATAATCTGAAAAATAAGATTATTGCAGTAAGAGGCAATTGTGACAGTGAAGTTGATCAAATGCTTTTAGAATTCCCTATCATGTCTGACTTTTCAAATATCTTTTGGAATGATAAGCGTATATTTGCTACTCACGGTCATCTCTACAACATAAAAAAAAATCCTAATATATCCCCTGGAGATATACTAATACATGGGCACACCCATATCCCGCTTGCTGGAATTAACAATGATATATTCATATTAAATCCAGGTTCCATAACTTTCCCTAAAGAAAATTATCCAAATTCATATGGCATTTTTGAAGGAAACTCTTTCAAGGTTATATCATTTGATAGCAAAATTATAAAAGAGATAGAATTTTAAAATAATCCAAAAAAAGTAGAGGAATTTTATCCTCTACTTTTTACGATCAACAAATTTTCTGTCTTTTAATATATTGTAACTTAGAAGTATCATAAATATAGCCATGGATTCTTCCACACTTTTGAATATTCCCTGTTTTTCCACTGCACGGTCGTGAAATCTAAATCCAAATTCCATTATTTTTAAAAGATACTTATCATCATCTTCATAAGGTGTAAAGATCAACAAAGCAGCAATATAAAGCACGATAATAAATAGGGAAACCACCAGTAAAATAATAATTGTAGCCATATCAACCCCCCCTTTATTTTAGAGACACTAGTTAATATATTATACGGTATAAAGTTTATTTTCCTTTATTTTTGAAGTATACAGAGGAGAGTTCCATTTTCAAAATTTATTTCTGCTGTATTTTCTATTATGATGTTACTCATACAAATTGATGATCCTCTTTTTAATTTGTATCTGTCTAAGGGAAATTTAAATCCTTTCAATGTAAGTCGGCTTATCTCATCAGAAAAAGGTATAAAAGATACTTCTTTTCCAATTTGATTTTCAAATTTAAAATATCTGTCTACAGCAAAAATTTCTTCTTTTTCAGATATAAATTTAGTTTTTTTGTATTTAAAGATCAGATTCAGATTTGTGAGTGCATGATCAGTTCTGCCTCCCATAGCAGCAAAGACAATCACCTCATCATAATTTTTGGAATCCAAATACTCTAGGATTAACTCTCCGTCTGTAAAATCTTTATCTTTGGAGAACCTTTTTATAATAGTTTTTTTATTTTCATAGTATACCAGGACATCTTTCGAAACAGAATCCATATCCCCTATTATTTCAATAGGTATCTTACCAAGCTTGTATGTATGCATTGCTCCACCGTCGGCACAGTATATGTCATCGTCATCTTTTATAAATTCTTTGTAAAATTTATCCTCTTCTAAAAGTTCTCCGTTTAAAAAAACAATTGCTCTTTTCATAGGAATAGTATCAGTCATCATCTTTTGTTGTATCCACCTCTATAAAAACCGGAAGATGATCAGAAATACTTTTTCTCACCTCGCTATAATTTCCCTGTGTAAAATCTATAACTCCGCTGTTACCTGTAAACTCCTTTGTATATCTATAAGAGTAAAAAATATTATCGTATGAATTTGATAGTCCTTTTTTTCCTATAGTGGTCTTATTTACGGGATCTATTCCGTAGAAGATCTGATCTTCATGGGAAAAAAGACGTCTAAAAGAGTCATCGTAAGCAGGAAGATTAAAATCCCCTCCTATAAGTATATCCTGTTCATTTTCATCGATATCTTGAAAATATGTATATACCTTGTCTAGAAGATAAGCCTCTGCCCTTCTTTCTCTGATGCTGTCCCCGTATACCACGTGACATAAAACATAAGTAAAATCAAACTCTCCTATTTTAAAATCTGCTCCATAGGGCTTTCTCATATATTCTCTTTTGTCTGCAGTCTCATTGTCAGATTTATAAAAACCTCTTCTTTTATTAATAAGTTTTACCTTGTCATCTTTCCAGATATAGGCATAATATTCTCTGTATCTTTTTGTTCCGACACTATAGTCAGATATGAGATACTTCCACTTTTCTCCTGTGGTTCTTTCAAGTTCTGCAGTGAGTTTTTTCACTCCATCTTTTTTCATTACCTCCTGAAGGCCTATGAGATCAAATAAAGACAGAAATTCAGTTATACTCTTATAGTCTTTGTTTTTATCCCATCCTAGATGAAGGGAGTTAAAACTAGCTATGTATGCCTCCTGAGAAAAAACAGAAAATGAGATTAAAAAATATGTTAAAATCTTTTTAAAAAAATTCATATGTTATTCATCCTTTTGGGTTTTAATTAATTATATCAACTTTAAATAAAAATTAACAGTTATTTTAAATGAACTATTTTTATAACTATATTTATGAGTATATAACTGTATCATATATATCTTTTGGCTTATAGGGACTAACCATTTTTTCTAAAATTTTTCCCCATAAAAGTTTTATCTCAGCTTTTTCCAATTTTTCCATAGATATTAAGAGCTGTTCTTTATATATAAGTTCGTCTTTTGAATTTTTTATTCCCTTTATTACAAGCTCTCTGACTTTTTCCTCTTCTCCTTCTGACTCTTCTAGACTATAGTATTTAATCAGGAGAGCATTTTCTAAGTATTTCTCGAGGTAGATAAGTTTCCTTATAGAACTTGCTATAAAATCAATATTTAGATTGTTTGAAAACCGCCCCCTTCTATCTCCTTCAGTAATCAAAAAAGGTAGAAATACATCTTCAAAATGATATTCTTTAACATATTTTTTCAAAATAAAAAAGTTTTTAAAAAAACTTCTTCTCTTTACATCTTTCTTTATAAAATCCTGATCTACTAGGTATACACTCCCTATATGTTTAAAAAGTGAGGTGGTCATATCCTTAGAGTGACAAAAGTTTACAATTACATCTTCATAAGCCTTGTTTTTTTTAATTTTCATGATAAACTCTTTAGCCTCTAAGAGCCATTTTGAAAACTCTGGAATTTGAAAAAGTTTCTTCACAAAATTATGATCTCTAAAAAGATCTCTCCTGGTAGTCATATCAAAACTTATTATATATCTATCGAATTTTATATATTTTATGAAGTCCTCTATAAAAGCATCTGTAATATTAAATTCAATTATTTCATCTTCCTTTAGTTTTACAGTTTCCCTGTCTTTTATGTGACCCATTTTCTTTAGTTCTCTAAACAAAAATCCCATAAACAGATCTTTCATCTGGACTAAATAGCCCATCTCTCTCTCGCTAAAGGGATATATTCCTTTGAGCATATCTTCAAAGTTTATAAAATCATCTATTCCTATAATTCCGTTTTTATTTATTCCCACAGCATTCCAAGTGCAGGTATATGGAACTGTATACCCTTTTTTATCTGCCATCACAGCTACAAACTGGGCTATACCCCCTCCTAGAGAGTGCCCTGTTATAGATATATTCTCGATCTCAACTTCATCTGACCTGGCTATTGTTTCATAAACTTCTAGCCCGTCTTCAAACTGTTTTGGACGCTTTCCCATTCCTATAAGGAGATCAGTCTCTATAAAATCCCTGTAGGCGTCTTCTACCGGATAAGTTTCACTCCCTCTAAAAGATATTACAAATTTATTTTTCTTTTTAAAGGCGACAGCATAAAATCCCGAAGCCTTAGAATAAAAGTTTTTTCCACTTACAGTTCTGTTGTCCACATGAAAAATTTCCCATTCTCTTAAGAATTCCTTGAAATAGTCAAACAAAAGATGGTAGTTATCCTTAGTAAGAAGTATTCCCTCGTTGTTTACTATTCTTTCCCTGGATTTTTCATCTCCAAAAAGAAGTTCTTCTAGGGTTTTCCCATAATCCTCTTCTGAAAAATCACCATATGAAAGCATGCTCAACAATAAAAATTCCATAGCTGTATTCATAGAAACTCCTCCTACATTTTAAGGGTAACCAGTAAAAAATAAGTCAGTCCCCCTCCTAATAGAGCACCATAAAGAGTCTCCAGTGGAGTATGTATTTTACCCTCTATTCTAGACTGCATAACCATAAGGACAAGAAAAAAGCTGAGGAAAAATACTTTTATATTTTCTGTGATAAAAACCACATTGACCCATATAGAGGCTGCTAAAGCACTGTGACCGCTCACCATTCCGCCTTTTAAGGGGGTTCCTTTTTTATAACAGGATTTCATCCATATCACTGCCACAGCAACTACAGTTAAAATTATAGAAAAAACATGTTTATGGGAACTTCTTAAAAATTCGAAAGTCTGTCTGAAAATAATATCAAGTTTTTCGTCAAATATCACATATCCAACTATCAGGGAGTTCACTGCAGCAACTAATACTGCTCCTGCAGCCATATCCTTGGCATTCTTAGCAAGGGGATGATAAGATTTACACACTATATCTATAGAGTTCTCCACAGCTGTATTTATAAGTTCTGTTATCCAAACCAAAGAGATCGTTATGGTAAGAATTATTAGTTCATACTTTGTAACACCATACATAAAAGAAAGGATTATAACCATAAAAGTCGCCCATACATGGAACCTCATATGTTTTTCTGTTTTAATTGCCTCGACTACACCCTCTATAGCAAAATTAAAACTCTCTCTTATATTATGTGTCTCCTTCTTATCAGGCATAAAAACCACTCCTTAATCTCTAGTGTAACCATGTTTTTTAAGGATCTCTTCTTCTTTCTCCCTCATAATACTCTTATCTTCATCCTCTATATGATCATATCCTAAAAGATGAAGAAGTCCGTGAGTCAAAACATAATAAAATTCCCTCTGAAAATTATGCCCATAATCTTCCGCTTGTTCTTCTACCCTCTCTAAAGATATAACTATATCACCTAAAGTATCGTAAGGTCCTATTTCAAACTCTGTCTCATGATAAGCAAATGATATTACATCAGTAGGAGTGTCTTTCCCTCTATAATCCCTATTTACAATTTGTATATTTTCATTATCAGTGAGAAGCATAGATATATACACAGGTTTTTTTGCCTCGGGATATTCCTCTTCTAACACTCCCTTTATGTACTTTTCTACGTTACTTATATCTATCTTTTCTTCATATCCTTCTGTTTCATTTCCAATTTCAAGTACCAATTCCATTTTTTCCTTCCTTTCAGATCCTTTTTTTATATCTGAATTATACCAAATTTTCCAAAAAAAACTTTCAATATCAAAAAAAATTAAGAAAGATGGGACTTAAGCCCATCTTTCTACTTTTGACCCGGATATTTTATCCTAACATGATGAATACCCATAAGCACCTTAGTAAAGGTCTTTATAATAATCTCTATCTCTTTAAATGTAAGATTCGCCTCAGAAAGCTGGTTATCCTCTATCTTACTGCTCAGTATTTTTCTTATCATTTTTTCTATGGTTATAGGAGTTTTCTCATCTAGAGATCTCACTGCAGCCTCTATAGAATCTGCTAACATTATTATGGCTGATTCCTTGGTTCGCGGCTTTGGCCCTGAGTATCTAAAGTCCTCTTCCTGCACAGTTGGATTTCCTTTTTTGGCTTTATTATAAAAATAAGCTAGCAAGGTAGTTCCCTGATGCTCCACCATAATATCCCTTATCTCACGAGGTATCCCATATTCTTTTGCCATCTCTACCCCGTCACGGGTATGAGATGTTATTATAAGGTTACTCATTGATGGAGTAAGTTTTGTATGAGGATTCGTTCCTCCCTGCTGATTTTCCACATAAAAATTAGGTCTCTTCATTTTACCTATATCATGATAATATGATGCCACCCTTGTAAATATAGCATTTGCACCTATGGCCTCTGCTGCATTCTCTGAAAGAGTAGCAACAAGCATAGAGTGATGAAAGGTTCCCGGAGCATTTACAGACAGCTCTCTAAGAAGTGGATGAGAAAGATCTCCCAGTTCTATCAGTTTAAAAGGTGTAAGTATATTAAATGTCCTTTCAAAATAAGGAAGTAATGCTATAGTGAGCATCCCTGAAAAAATACCTGAAAGAAGCATTTCTCCACCTTTAATAATGGTATATACTGCTTCCTCCCTTAAAAACATATTTATCAAAATAACTATCAGCAGTTTCGTCACACCAAGCTGTACCCCTGCATTTATGAGAGTTGTCCTGTTTTTTATATTATTCATTAGATAGGTTGATAAAAGAAATGCCACACTGTACGTCACAAAGAATCCCTGATCAAAATCCACTATAGGCATAGAATACAGTAGTACAAAGGCTCCCATTATAGCTGCAAATTTAGTGTCTATAAGTATTCCTAAAAGGAAAAAAACAGCATCCAGCGGAAGAAAATACAGTAAATTTGACTTTGTAAATCTCAAAGATAAAAATGTGAAAGCCAGTATCAAAAAGGTACTTCTATACTTATTTTTGTTGACAATTTCAGATTTTAAATATCTTCTTGAAACATAATAAAAAACTACAGAAACTATTCCAAGATAGATTATATTTGCCATTATAAAAAATGCATTTCTTTCTCCGCTATAAAGCCCATATTCTCTTAGGGCACTAACTTGTGATTCTGTTAATATCTCACCCTTTTTTGCTATTACACTACCTGCCCTTACCTCTACGATTACATCATCGATCTGGGCTATTTTACCCTCTATAACCTTTTTAGTGGCTTCTGCATCATAGACATAGTTAGGAGATAGAAAATATCTCAAGACTATTTTCTCTTCTATACTTAGTCCCTCTTCAAATTCTTCTAAGGTTGCTGAAGTATTTTTCAGTTTCATATCTCGTGTTATGCCTATTTCATATATTTTTTCCAAAACATTTGTTATATTTCCACGACTTTTTTTGAGAACCTCTATATCTTCCTTTTTCAGCTGATCTAACAGACTTTTAGAAATAGCAGTATCTGTTCGACGTTTAAACTCCTCTAAATCAATATCCCTTCTGTTTGGTTCTTTAAGACTTATCAAAAGGCTGTAAAATTTATCTGCCTTTTGAACGGACAGTTTTTCTGATTCCGGTATATAGATATATTCTCTTTCAGATGAGTTTATAACATCATCTACCAGCCTTTCCTTTGCTGCTCGGTCATTATAACGGATTGATCTTGGTGCAATTATATCCTTTGTTACTACATCCCCCACATTTAAGGTACTAGTAAACAAAAAAGCTTTAGAACTTATGACTATTGCCGATATTAGAATTATAAGATATATTAACTTTTCACCTACGATTTCATCGTAATTTACATTATATTCTCTTTCCTCTTCTTTTTTCTTTTCCAGCTTGAAAACAAGTCTTCTGCCAAAAATTTCAATTTTTTTCATGAGACACACACTCCTAATTTTCACAACCAGATAAATGGCTTTTTAATAAATTAATTGAGAATCTCTCTTCTGGTTTTTATGCATATATTTTTTGTCGGTATAGCATTTAAAAACAGTTTACCGTATCTCTTTTTTATAATTCTCGTATCTAAAATAGTAATTATTCCCCTGTCATCCCGACTTCTTATTAGTCGTCCTATTCCCTGCTTAAATTTTATTATGGACTCTGGAATTTGATACTCCAAAAATGCATTTTTTCCTTCATTATCATAATTTTCTATGATCGCTTCTACTACAGGATCACTAGGAACTTTAAATGGCAGTTTTACTATAATTACAGAGCTAAGTTTCTCTCCCTTTACATCTACACCTTCCCAGAAGGAATCTGTTCCAAAGAGAACAGGTTTTCTGCTCATTTTATACATCTTGACCAGCTTGTTTCTAGGGGCCATCCCCTGGATAAACAGATCAAAGCCCTCTTCTTCTAATTCATCTTTTAACATATAATACATATAGTTCAAGGTTGAATAGGAGGTAAACAGTATAAAGGTGTTTCCTTTTGCACGTCTTACCAGCTCTTTCAGAAAATCCTTTATCTCAAAGGTAAAGCTCTTTTCCGAAGGAAGTGGAATATCTTTTGGTATATAAACTTTCATCTGCCTGTTATAGTCAAAAGGCGAATGAATAACAGCCTCTAAGGTCTCTTCATGAAGTCCTATAGAATTTTTAAAATAATCAAAATCATTTCCTATTGCTATAGTCGCAGATGTAAAGACTATATGTTCTAGATTGAGATAAAGACTTTTATCTAGTTCATCGTTTATTTTTAAAGGCGTTGCCACGAGTTTGGCATTACTCTTCTTTCCATTTACAGATACCCAGTATATAAAGTTACTGTCATCCATCTCATTTATAAACTTAAAATTCGTAAAAAAAGCTTCTAATCTGTCGATATATTTTATAAAGTCATTGATTACCCCTGTTTCATCTTCAGCTTCTTTTATGACTCTTATCAGACTTCTCAGTCTTTTCATATAAGAATTATACTCTATCACAAGGTCTTCTTCAGACTCTTTAAGCTCTTTCCAAAGCGTGCTGTGTTCTAATTCTTCGTGTCTTAGTCTAAGGTTTACAGTTCCCTGCTGACCTCTAGAAAAAACATTTATCATTCTCAGAAAATAATCATTTCCTCTTTTAAAAAGATTTATATGTCTTTCTATGAGTTCTTCTACTACAAGTCTTTCTACATCTTTATAGCTTTCATATTTTATATTTTTTAGATAATTTATAAGCTGATTATAACTACCGGCCTTTTTCTTTTTTTTCTTTCCTGTATTATATATCTGATTCATTGTTTTGGTAAAAGAATATTTAGAAGCCTCATAGGAAAAATAATCTCTGGCTACTTTTTCTATATTGTGAGCCTCATCAAAAACAACCATATCATAATCTGGAAGAATTGCATAATCAGTATTAAAACCTATCTCTTTTCTTATGGAAAGGTCTGCAAAATACATATGGTGATTTGTTATCAATAGATCTGCCTTTTTCTTTTGTTCTCTGGATTTCAGGAAAAAACAGTCTCCTTTATAAGGACACTTATTTCCCGAACAAACGTCTGCCTCACTCTGAAAAAATTCCCATACATAGGAATCTGCCTCAAAATGAAGTTCTCCTCTGTCACCTTCTTTGGTGCTAGAAGCCCATTTTAAGATAGCCTGAAATTGTTCTTTCTGAGATTGAGTAAAATCCTCAAAATCCACACTTTCCCCAGTGGCCATATTCATAAGCTTTCTGTTACAAAGATAATTTCCACGCCCTTTTACAAGAAGATAATTAAAATCACTTTCTATTACTTTTTTGGCAATGGGGATATCTTTATTTAAAAGCTGCTCTTGTAGATTAATTGTATTTGTAGATATTATGACTTTTTTTTCATTTTTTAAGGCCCACTCTATACTAGGTATCAGATATGCCAAAGTTTTTCCGGTACCTGTACCTGCCTCAACTATGACTTTTTTGTGGGAATTAAGTCCTTTTTCTATGTGTTTTGCCATATGCAGCTGTTCTTCACGGTACTCAAATTCTGGGAAAACCTGTGAAAGAAGGCCTTTTTTTTCAAAATAAGGTCCCACATCTATAGAAACTTCTGCATCTTTTTTTAATTCAACCATTACATATATATCATCAGCTTTATTATTTACTATATAAGAAGCCCCTTCCTTTTTATCAGAGTAAATCGCAGCTATCTGAACATCTGCATCTGACGGATAAAGATATCCCGAAGGGTGATTGTGAATAATAACTTCTCTTTTTTTCATCTGCTTCATTATTGCCGGAACAGAATTTTTATTTCCTCTTGCCAAAATTTCCACATGATCAACAATACCATTTTCGTCAGGTATGCCACGGAAAAAAACCTCATTTCCCCCTGCTTCGTCTATTGCAACTCTTATATTTTTTTGAGCTTCCGAGGAGATTTTTTCATTTATATCCATTTGATTTCCTTTCACAAACAGTCTCTGATATAATGTATATATTATCACAAATTACACTATACCACAAGTTGGTCAAAACTTAAGTAAAAAGGTATTTTGATATTTATATAAAATATTTTCTTTTATTTTATTAAACTTTATGATAAAATTTATTAGTCCATTGTACTAAATATTCGGTGTCTCTTTTGATGCTTACCTGTCAAATTAAAAGGCCTATGTCAATATACTTTTATTGACATTTTATGTTATTTATGATACTATTTTTTCAATTGAAAAGATTACCTTAGGAGGTTTTTAATTTGGCACACTCAAAATCAGCTAAAAAGAGAATATCAATCGCAGAAAGAAACAGAAAGAGAAATCAGGATGTTAAGTCTAGAGTAAAAACTATGGCGAAAAAAGTTTTAACAGATGTTGAAACTAAAAACGCTGAAGCTGCACAAGCTTCTTTATCTCTAATCTACAAAGAGCTTGACAAAGCGGTTTCAAAAGGAATTCTTAAGAAGAATACTGTTTCTAGAAAAAAAGCTAGACTTGCAGCTAGAGTAAACGCACTATAATTAGCTTTAATGTGATTTAAAGGATGTTGATTTTTCAACATCCTTTTTTCTTTTTTGTAGAAAAAAAAGCCGGACATCGTCGGCTCTTATCTTTTACTGTCTACTATTTTAATATGGTTTTCTATTAGTCCAACTACTTCTTTATTTCCTGCAATTATAGAGTATTCTCTGTCGTCTCTAAAATGTGATATCTTACCTCCAGCCTCTTCTACCAAAAGTATCCCTGCAGCTACATCCCAGTGCCTTAGATTCATCTCCCAGTATCCATCCAATACCCCTGAAGCTACACAAGCCAGGTCATAAGCCGCCGCCCCCATTCTTCTCACTCCTCTTAACCTTGGTACAAGTTCCCCAAAATAATCTATGTTGTTTAAAGGATTCGTCAGCTTGTCATAGGGAAAACCTGTTGCTAGTACACACCGGTTCAGTTCTTTTTCCGATCCCACCTTCAACTTTTTCCCGTTGCAAAAGGTACCTCCGTCTTTTATTGCAGTGTACATCTCATCTAGATATGGTGCGTATACAACACCTAAAACAGCTTTACCCCTATACTCTAGTCCTATTGAAACACAATATATTGGCAGTCCCTGAGCATAGTTATTTGTCCCATCCAGTGGATCTAACACCCAGAGGTACTCTGATTCTTTATGGTGAGCACCAGTTTCCTCTCCCAATATAGCGTGATCCGGATAATTTTTTTCTATTTTATCGATTAAATATTTCTCACTTTTTTTATCTATCTCAGTTACAAGATCTGTCACTGTTGATTTTGTATCTATCTCTAGGTCATCTTTCCTAAAGTTTTCCCTTTGAATCTCACCTACTTCCCTTGCCCATCCTTCTACTTCTGTCAAAACTTTTTTTACATCAATCACTATAATTCACATCCTTTTATTTAAAATACAGATTCATCCCTTACACTTTAAAATAAAATTTAATAATTAATACTGAGTTCTTTTAAAAATTGAACCACAGACTCACTTCTAGAAATTATATCATTTTTTCTTTTTTTTTGAGATCAAATTATCCCTTTGCTGTTTACTTTTTTGGATTTTTAAAGATATTTAAAAAATCGGCTAACTCTCTAGTAAATTATACCACTGGATATATTCTCATCCCGCAGTTAATCTAAAGAGAGTAAACCGACCTTATATTGTTTCTTCCTCTAAAGCCTTTCTGTTTTGCAAAGCCTTGAGGTACCTGTCATGACATATCTTCATCCCTGTAACCAGGGCTTTTTTTGCAGATCCCTGATAACCCTTTCTGAATTTTTCCTCAAGGGCTGCAATATCATTAATATTTTCACCTTTAAGAAGGCCTATGACATAATTTTTAGATAACTCTGTAACCAGAGTACAGTCTGCCTCTAAAATATATCCACTTTCAACATCAATCTCCATACATATCCCCATAACCGAATATATGTCCGCTGCTGATGTTTTTGCAGGTACTTTAGAGTATCCTGTGACCAATACGCTTTTTCCCACGATAACACCTCTCTTCAAAAAATAACCTTTGATAACACTTCTCTTCTTGAAGTATATCCTTAGTAAAGAAAAAAATCAATTTTTTCTTTTGTTGATTCCTAATTGAAACTTTAATTACTCTTATTAAATTAAAAGAGGAAAAATAGATTTTAATATCGTATAACTAAAATAATATTGACAAATAAAATATAAGAATATACAATACGTATGAACATATATTCATATATTAGGGGTGGTTAGATGATTTACATAAAAAAAGAGTATCTCATAAAAAATCTTCATTGTGGAGGATGTGCAGCCAAGATAGAAGAAGCAGTCTCCTCTTTAAAAGGAACAAAAGAAGTTCATCTTAATTTCATGAAGAAAAAAATCACCTTAAAAATTTCAGGTGAAGACGATAAGTCTTTTTTAGAGAAGATAAATAAATTGGCAGACAGCATAGAACCGGGAACTTATTTTGAGGATATAAATGATAAGTCGAAAGACCTTAAAATAAAACTCTCTGGGTTAAACTGTGCAGGGTGTGCAGTAAAAATAGAAGATAAAGTTTCAAAACTTGACTTTGTAGATACTGTTAGCCTAAACTTTTCAAAACAAATTTTAGACTTGAATATTTCAGAAAAAAATATGGAAAGTGAAATATTCAAAAAGGTAGAAAAAATTGTGAAATCTTTAGAGCCTCATGTAAATGTAACATATGAACATTCTGAAATAGTATACCACGATCACGGACACGATCATTTTCATGGTTCTATGGCAAGAAAAGAGCTTTTATTCCTCTTTATAGGAGGGGCTCTCTTTATAGCCGGGCTGTTTATGGAAAATATTCCAAATTTAAAAATTTTTTTAATGGTTATTGCCTATATCCTTGTAGGAGGAGATATAGTAATAAATTCATTTAAAAACATTAAAAGAGGAAACTTTATGGATGAAAACTTCCTCATGACAATAGCAACCTTCGGTGCTTTTTCCATCGGTGAAACTTCTGAAGCTGTGGGAGTTATGTTGTTTTACAAGGTTGGTGAATACTTTCAGGACAGGGCAGTTGAAAATTCCAGAAAATCAATAGAAAGTCTTATGGATATAAGACCTGATTACGCCAACTTAAAAAATAATAACGGAAAATTTGAAAAAGTTTCCCCTGATAAAGTTAATATAGGGGATATTATTCTTGTTAAACCAGGTGAAAAAGTTCCTCTCGACGGAGAAATATCAAAGGGTAACTCCACAGTTGATGTCTCTGCCCTCACTGGAGAGTCCCTTCCTAAGGATGTTTCCTTAGGAGACGAAATTTTAAGCGGAAGTGTCAATAAAAACGGAACTCTTGAAATAAAGGTTTCAAAGGATTTTTCCCACTCTACAGTATCAAAGATACTAGAAATGGTTGAAAACGCAAGTTCTAAAAAAGCACCTTCGGAAAAGTTCATCACAAAATTCGCAAAATTTTATACACCTATAGTGGTTTTTTCAGCATTAGCTATTGCCTTTATACCACCTATATTTGTAGGGGAATTCTCATCATGGTTTTACAGAGCCCTTATATTTCTTGTAGTTTCCTGCCCTTGTGCCCTTGTGGTGTCTATACCACTTAGTTTTTTCAGCGGTATAGGATCCGCCTCTAAGAAAGGAATTCTTGTTAAGGGAGGAAATTATTTAGAGGAACTAAACAACGTCAAGGCTGTAGTCTTTGACAAAACAGGTACCCTTACCATGGGTAAATTCAAAGTCACTGATATAATGGCTGTAAACGGAGACAAAGAGGAACTTTTGGAATTGGCTGCTGCTGCAGAATGGTACTCCAATCATCCAATAGGAGAATGTGTGAAAAACTCCTTGGAAAAACCCATAAACGAAGAAAATATAGAAAATCACCATGAGTTAGAAGGCTATGGTATAAAAGCTCATTATAAAAAAGATGAAATTTTGACGGGAAATGCTAAACTTCTTAAAAAACATTCTATAAAATTTGATGAGGCTGACCTTTTAGGAACAATTGTTTATGTGGCTAAAAACGGTGTTTATGCAGGATATATTCTCATATCAGATGAGATAAAAAAAGATTCTCATGAGGCTGTGAAAAGGTTAAAAGAGATAGGAATAAAATCCTTTATGCTCACTGGAGACAGAAAAAAAGTAGCAGAAAAGATCGGAAAAGAGATAGGGATAAAAGAGATCCATTCAGAACTCCTTCCAGATGAAAAGGTAGATCATTTCCAAAAGATAAAAGAACAGATAAAAGGTTCTGTTATCTTTGTAGGAGACGGCATAAATGACGCTCCTGTTTTGGCTCTGTCAGATATAGGGGTAGCCATGGGAGGAATAGGTAGTGACTCTGCCATCGAGGCGGCAGACGTGATAATAATGAACGATGAACCTATCAAACTCCGTGAGGTTATAGATGTAGCCAAGTTCACCAGAGTAATCGTTTTACAGAATATATCTCTTGCCATAGGCATAAAACTGCTGGTTATGGCGTTAGGTATAGGGGGAATGGCTACAATGTGGGAGGCGATCTTCGCAGATGTGGGAGTGGCTCTCTTGGCCGTACTGAATTCTATGCGTATATTAAAGCATAAATAAAAAATCCGGGACATCCCGGATTTTTTATTTATTAATTTTTAAATGCGGCTATAAAGGATTCTACCATTATATCTTCATCTCCCTGACCGCTTTTAAATTTATACTCTATTTCCAAAAGTTTATTTAGTTTTTCTATTAAAAATTTTTCAGTATAGCTGCTCAGAAGATTAAATTTTAAAAACAACTGATAGGCATGAATACTGCCTCTTCCGTCTCCTTTTAAAAAATACTTTTTTACCCCTTCATAAACCCTGTCCTTAAAAAGATTATAGGATGTATTATAAGAAAGAACTCCCTTTGCCTGAAGCATTTTTAGTTTTAACAAAATATCTAACTCATTTGACAAAATATAGATAAAACTCATATAGTTTTTCTCATGTTTCAGATGATACAGTAAATTTTCTTTATTCCCTGCAAGAAATTCATCCACAAGATTTTTCATATGATATTCTCTAGAAAGGCTTATTATTCCCTTTATTTTTTCAAAAGTAAATTTTTCTCCACCTAAAAATAATTTTATCTTTTCCACTTCCTGCCGAACCTGCATAGAGTCCCGGCCTATCATCTGAAGAAGCTTATCTGCATCATTCTCTTTTATTTCTAGTTCACTGCTCACATAAAAAACAAGAGACTTCCCATTTTTTCCCTGTCTTGCCTCTATAACTTTAAAATTTTTAGAAATCCTGTCTAGTAACTTTTTTACAACTGGATTTTCAGGCTTCCCGAAGGCATTTAGAGACTCCTCATAGAGAATTATCACATCTTTGTTCACAATATTATAGTTTTCCATCGCTTTCACAAAATTCTCAGGTTTTTTAAGTAGTTGAAATCTTTTAAGGACTAAAAGTTCACTCCCTCCAAACATTGAGTTTATTGATATCGCCTGGAGAAAATCTTCCTCCTCCTTTTGTGAGACATCAAAATACCTGGGCACAATCCCAGGATCTTTTTTTATTATCTCTTTTTTCATATCTTCATATTTTAATTCCAAGGGATTATCCCCATATATAAAATAGAGCAAACCTCTCACCTTACCTCACTCTTATTTTTTAAAAAATCTATAAAACATTATACTATAATCCTTATATTTTATAAAGAAAAGGCTTATATTTTATAGTAAAACCTCTGTATCAGCTATTCTTCCACTCTCGGTCTCTCAAATACTGTGACAAAATAAATAAACTTATTATTATTATAAGGTTAAGAGCACTTAAAGCAGAACTCTCTAGAAATCTCTTATCAGACGCTATAGAATAGTTTACAAGGGACACAACGGGAAAAATATCCCCCACCTGCATCGTATAAGTTATGGTAAATTCTCCGAAAACAATGGCAAATATCTGTAAAAATATAGATATAAATATATTTTTTAGGATGGGAAATTCTATAAGGAAAAATATATCCCTTTTCCCTGCTCCGTCTATTTTTGCTGCTTCCAAAATATCTTTTGGAAACTCTCTTATATACTGATACATAAAAGAGTAGGCAACAGGTATAGAGGTTAGAAAATAGCCTATAACAAGAAGAATCCAAAGAGGTATATTCCAGATTATATTCATGTAAACAAGGGTTATTGCCAAAAATGCGCTGGAAAATCCAAAAGTTGAAAAGATAATGTAATTTGTGAATTTTGTATAATTTTTAAGAATGAGATATGTGAATATAAGAGTCAGAGCCGACACTATCCCAGATAAAAACAAAGAGTTTATCAGACCTTTTACCACAGGATAATATTCGTTTAATTCAACCGAAAAAAGTGTTGAAAAAGCTTTAAAAGAAATCTTACCTGTATAAAAATTGAAAAAAGCAAAGACAAGTCCTGTGAAAACAACTGCGTATTCACAAATTAGGTAGATTATACTGTAAGCCTTCGTAAAAAAACTGACTTTTTTTACATCTCCCTCACCTTTGAGCTCATACCCCTCTATACGTTGTCCCAGGGAATTTACTATAGTCAGAATTCCAAACTGAACCATTCCCAAGGCAAAAGCCTTAGAGAAATCAAAACTTCCCATGAGAGTCGTAGCTATCTCCACCTCAAGTGTAGAGTAGTTGATTCCTCCTAGAGACAGTATTATGGCAAAAGAAGTAAAACAATATACAAAAACCATGAAAAATGCCCTGAAAATCTGAGGCATTATAAGAGGCAACTTAATTTTAAAAAAAAGATCCTTTTCACTTATACCTTCTAGTCTTGCAGCTTCTAATATCTCTTTTGGAATAGATTTCATCCCCTCCCCGAGATACTTTAAGAATATAGGGGCATTATAGAATACATTGGCTATTATTATAGCCTTGAGAGAATAAAGAACCTGGAATTCCTTAAAGAATCCCAGGTTAAATATTATTGAAAATGCCACTATAGTAGATATCACAGGAAAAAAGAAAGGAATGAATATAAGACTTTCCAAAAGTCTGCTTATTCGGTCTCTTCTATAGGCTATATAATAGGAGGGAACTATAGAAAGAATAAATGACAGAATCACAGATATAGAGGCCTGCTTAAATGAGAAGGCCACCGTCTTATACGTAGATGCATTAAAAATCTCTGTTAAGTCCTCTAGTCTAAAGAAGTCCCTGGCAAATATAAATATAGGTATTCCCCAGAGAGTCATATAAAATAAATTGAGACTCAGCTTCCCCTTCTTCATAAGTACTCCTTTAGTCTTTTAAAATATCTATAAGTTCTTTTTTCCAAGTTTCAAGATTAGCCACAGCATCTTTTCCACTTATTGTAACTACCTTTTTAGGTACTGGTACATATTTATATTCCTCAGGAAGTTTTACATTAGTCACTGGGAACATATAGTTTTTCTTTGCTGTAAGTTCCTGGAAATCTTTTTCCAAGATATAGTCCATAAACTTTTTTGATCCTTTTTTTATTTTTTTCTTACTTACAAGGGCTGCCCCTTCTAGATATACATAGCCTCCCTCTTCAGGGATAAAGCTCTTATATTTATTCTGATTTCCGTCCTGATAAAAATAAACACTGCTTGAAGCATATCCGGCCATCATAGGAGCCTCTTTAGCAGTAAATTTTGCAAAGGCCTCATCCCAGCTTGGTGTTACAGTAAGTATCGATGGTTTTAGATTTTTCCAAAACTCTTTCCACTGATCTCCGTAAACCGCAATAGTCCAGAGCATAAACTCCTGTCCAGTGAAAGACCTCGGATCCTCTACTAAAAACTGTTTTTCCATTTTAGATATCTCCTCAAATGACTTGGGAGGATTTTTAAGCATCTGAGCATCATAGTTTATCGCAAGGGCACCATAATCAAATGGTGTCACATACCATTCTTCATCCATGATAAACTCTTCTTTGGATATGTTTTTATAACTTTTTGGACGGTATTTTGCTGTCAGTCCCTCATTTTTTGCCATCTCAGCACTACTAGGAGTAAGTCCTAAGACTACGTCAGCCCTTGGATTATTTTTCTCTAGTTTCATCCTAGGTACCAGACCGTTAATGCTGACAAATTTAATTTCAACTCCGGTTTCTTCTTTAAATTTTGATGCGATATCTCGCTGAATCCACTTCATAGATTCTGGCCCGTAGACTGTTACAACTTCATTTCCGTATGCTGTCATAGCAACCAATACAAAAATAAATGCAAATATTTTTTTCATAATAACCTCCAATTTTTTTATTCAATTTATAAGTTTTCATAAAAAAACAGACTGCCTCTGGCAGTCCGTCAAATTTACTAATAAAATTTGCTTCCTACGCTGGCATTATCCAGATCAGGTTTATCGGTCGAGATATCATATCTCCTCTCAGCCTTTTCAGCTCCCGAATTATTTATTGTATATAATGGAGTATAGCAAGATAAGGATAATAATGTCAATATATTAACTACATGGGAAAATTATAATAAATTAAAACGAGGCTTTTAAAAGCCTCGTTTTCTCAAAGAGATTTAATTTTTGTTCCGATAACTGCTATTTCAATATCACTTTCTAATTCCTCGTCTATAATAACTCCTAAAATTATATTTTCAGGTTCTATTATTAAGAGCTTGTTGATGGCCATCTGGACTTCAGCAAGTTTGTCTAGAGGAAGGTTATCTCCACTGGCAATATTTATTAGGAGTTGCTGAGCTCCTTTTATCTCTCCCTCTATAAGAGGGCTGGCAAGAGCAGCTTCTAGTATAGGGGCTATACTCCCCTTTCCTCTTCCAAAGCCTATCATTGCCTCTCCTGCATTTTTCAAAACAGCTTTTATATCTGCAAAATCAAGATTTATAAGTCCGTTTTTAAAAATTATATCTTTTATATTTTTGACAGAATTTTTCAGTATTTTATCAGCCTCTTTAAAAGCATTTTGAAGAGTTATGTTTACATTAGGAAGCCTGAGAAGATTGTCATTTGAAATAACAATATAAGAATCAACATAAGGCTTTAAATGCTCTAGAGTATCCTGAGCAGTAAGTTTTTTCATACGCCCTTCAAAAGAAAAAGGTTTAGTCACAATTGCCACTGTCAGTATATCGAGCTTATGTGCAAGCTCGGCTATCCTAAGCACAGCACCACTTCCAGTTCCTCCACCCATTCCAGATACTATAAAAAGCATATCTGTATCCTTTAAAAGCTCCTTTATGGTTCCATCTTCTTCCTTTGCACAAAGATAACCCTTTTGGTAATCTCCTCCTGTACCTAGTCCAAAAGTTATCTTGCTTCCGAGCTGTATCTTCACAGGAGAAAGAGATGTATTCAATTTTCCTATATTTGTATCTGCAGCTATATATTCTACTCCTTCTACTCCACTTTCAATCATGTCGTTTAAGGCATTTATCCCTGCACCTCCGACTCCAAAAACCTTCATAGAAAATTTAAAATCCCCCATAATTTTCACTCCCCGCATAAATAACTTTCATTATTAAGCTATATTAGATGAAATTTTATCTTTCCTTGTCTGAGTCTGTATTTTATTATAATATTTTTATGATTTTTTATTATGGAAAAGTTTTTTAGCTTATAACTTTCGTTAAAAGTTAATGTTTAAGGTGATTTATTCCCTGGGCCAATATTGTTCGCACATGATCATCGTCTAAAGAATAATAAACAGTCTTTCCGTCTTTTCTATTCTTTACAACTCTCAGCTGTCTCAAGACTCTCAACTGATGGGACACAGATGAATGAGTCATATTGAGAACATTTGCGATATCACACACGCACATCTCCTCTTCTAAAAGCATTGATACTATTTTCAGTCTTGTACTATCTGAAAAAGCTTTAAAGAAATCTGCTACATTTTGTATTAACTCATCACTTTTAAGATTCTTTTTTACTTTTTCAACTACGTCTTTATGTATAGTTATACAATCACATGTTTCTATGTTTCTACCCATTTTACCCCCTTAATCTCTTATGATCTCAAATTTATTTCCCAGTTTTTTTCTCAAAAGAGCTGCAAAATTTATCTTATTTTTCATTATAAGAGGTATTATAACCTTTACTTTATCCTTTGTTATTATCTCTACACAAGTTTGGAGCTTTTTACCTCCAGGGGCTACCATTTTAGACATTATACAACTTTCTATCTCATCCAAAGATATATTCGTCTTTTTATTTTTTAAACTATTTTTTTGAAAATCCAAAGAAATTTTATAAGAAAAAGCCAGCCATAGATGCCCCAGACCCAAAATTAGAAGTACAATACCAAATATAATATATCCGATTTTCATTCCTTGGGTATAGCCTAGAGCAAATTGATAAGCCCCTAAAAGCACCAAAGGGATTCCTGTCCCTAACCAAACAACTATTTTTTTCATTTCCAATCCAAAACTGTATTTACCATCTAATGGCAGATCTTTTTTTTCAACTTTTTTTATAAAATCATCAAAAAATATCATAATATTCCCCCATTTTTTTATTATTTCGAAATAGTTTCAAGATTTCTTATTTATAAAAGAAAAACAGCAAGGAAACCTTGCTGCTATCTGATTAATCCCTTTATGTCCTCATCTTTGTAGTCTAAGTTATGTACAGAATTGATATATCTGATAGTTTTAGTTTTTCCTCTTACAAGAAGAGTCTGAGTTCTAGCTATAGGACCTTTTTTCTTAACACCTTCTAAAAGATCTCCTCCTGTTATACCTGTAGCAGAAAAAATAACTTCATCATCTTTTACTAGGTCGTTTATTCTCATGACCTTAGTTATATCTATTCCCATATCTTGACATCTGGTTTTTTCATAATTAGATATTTTATCATTTTCAAGAGATATTCCTTTAACCTCACTTCTAAGCTTTAGTTTGGCATTCATATCTCCGCCTAAAGCTTTTATAACAGCTGCAGAGATTACTCCTTCAGGAGCTCCCCCTATACCATAGAGCATATCCACGTCAGAATCAACTACAGCCGAGAGAATTGATCCAGCAACGTCTCCATCAGGAAGAGCATAGATTCTCAATCCCATATCCTGAAGATCTTTTATTACCTGGCTGTGCCTAGGTTTATCAAGAACAACCATTGTCATATCATTCAATTCTTTTTTTAAGGCTTTTGCAACATTTTTTACATTTTCAACTAAAGGCTTCTCTAGATCGATTACCCCTTTTGCTTCAGGACCAACTATAAGTTTTTCCATATACATGTCAGGAGCTTTTAAAAAACTTCCCTTGTTTCCTACAGCGAGTACTGCTATGGCATTTGGCTGTCCCTGAGCAGTCATTCTAGTCCCTTCTACAGGGTCTACCGCTATATCTACTTCAGTTAAATAACACAGTTCTTCTTCTGACAGCGTCTCTGAGTTATTAAGTTTCCCGACTTTTTCTCCTATATAAAGCATAGGAGCTTCATCAATTTCTCCTTCACCAATAACTATCTCACCTTTTATAGATAGCTTATTTAGCATGCTTCTCATAGCATCTACAGCTGCCTGATCGGCTCCTTCTTTATCTCCTTTACCTACCCATTTATAGGCTGCGAGAGCGGCTGCCTCTGTTACTCTGGCAAATTCTAATGCTAATTCTCTTTTCATTCTATCCTCCTAGTCGGTCAATCTATAAATGACCTCACCTTTTTTTCTCATTTGAAGCTTCTCTCTTGATATTTTTTCTATATAATAAGGATCATCTAGTTTTTCTATATCCTGATCCAGCTCCATTATGTTTATTTTAACATTTTCATGAATTAAATTTAAGTCTTTTTTTTCTTTAATAAGCTTATTGAGTTTTACATGGCTTCTATATATTTTCGGAAGAAAGTATTGTAAAAAAACTAAAAATACAAGAGTAACAAATAACTCCCTTTTGTTTTTAATATTTATTTTCATAAATTACCTCTTTATTTTTATATTTCTTACTCGAGTCACAATAAAAATACCCGTACAAAAGACAACCATATCCAAAACTATATTCGATATATTTAAAGTCACTCCAGGCCACATTTCTAAAAGAGACAAAGTGACAATACCAAGAATAAAATACAGAGTCTCATCCTTATGTCTTTTTAAGAATTTATCCATCACCTTTGCAAAAATAAATATACCAACAGCTGCTCCTACAGCAAACATACCCATAGGAAAAATTTTAAAATTATTTATAAATCCAAGGACATTATAATATTCCCCTAATATCATAAGTATAAGAGAACCTGATATACCAGGAATTACCATAGTTCCCCCGGCTATTATCCCACATAAAAACAATTTAATAATATAGAAACTAGATATAGTCCCGTCTATTCCGTCAACAGCCGAAACTTTAATAAAACTTTGATAAAAAAACAGTACCAGGGGAATAAGTCCTCCAATTAAAAATAGTATAACCTCATTTTTCTTAGGATGTATTTTATCCTTATGATGCATAATAGCAGGCAAAGATGCTATTATTACCCCTAGGAAAAAAAAGCTCGTTCCTTCATAATGATTTTTAAACAGAAATTCTATCAGTTTAGCGAAAATAAGTATTCCTACCCCTGCACCAATCATTATTTGAGAAAGAAATATTATATATTCCACTTTTTTCTTACGGGTAACATTAAAAAATTCGCCTATAGATTCTGTTAATTTTTCGTATATACCTAAAATAAGTGCCAATGTTCCCCCTGATATTCCGGGAATAACATTGGCAACTCCTATCACTGCACCTTTTATTACATTTTTAAACATATTATTTCACACAACTTTCTTTTATGTAGTCCAAAGCCATTATATAGCCATAGTATGAAAATCCAGCTATCTGTCCAACAGCAATATCAGCTATTACAGACTTCCTTCTAAATTCTTCCCTGCTGTGGACATTAGAAAGATGAACCTCTATAGTTTTTATTCCAGTAGCCAAAATAGCATCCCTTATAGCGATGCTGTAATGTGTAAAGGCAGCTGGATTGATGACAAGATAGTCGCTATTTTGAAAGTGGCTCTGTATTTTATCCACTATCTCACCTTCATGGTTTGATTGAAATATCTCTATTTCAAAGTCGTGCTCAGAAGCTCTATCTTTAATTTTTTTATTTATATCTTCTAGGGTCAGACTTCCGTATATTTTAGGCTCTCTAGTCCCCAAAAAATTCAAATTTACCCCGTGAATCACCAATATCTTAAGCATTTAAAAACCTACTTTCTTTTTATATCTTCTACAATCTCAATAAAAGACTTTATATCGTCAAACTCCATATACACAGAAGCAAATCTTACATATGCCACTTCATCAAAGTGTTTTAATTTTTCCATTATTAATTCGCCCAATTCCTGAGTAGTTATCTCATTCTTAAGAGAATTATGGATAGTTTTTTCAACATCCATCAAAAAAACCTCCAGCTCCTCTCTGCTTATATTTCTCTTAACTGTGGCTCTCATGAGTCCTCTCATTAGTTTTTCACTGTCAAACTTTTCTCGGCTTTTATCCTTTTTCACCACATAAAAAGGTGTCTCCTCCACCTTCTCATAAGTTGTAAATCTTTTTCCACAAGAATTACATTCACGCCTTCTCTTTATAGAGTAACCTTCTGAGTAGGATCTACTGTCTGCAACTCTTGTATTCTCCGAATCACAAAATGGACATTTCATATGAAATCACCTAAATATTCTCTTCTTCTTCAATGCACTCTAGTACCTCTTCTGGAGTTTTTACTGCCAAGAGTTTATTTCTAAATTCTTCGTTTCTGATAAGTCTAGAAATTCTAGCTAATACTTTCAAATATATTTGACTGTCTCTGAGAGGAGAAGCAAAAACAAAAAACATTTTTACATTTTCTTCATCTAGAGAAGCAAAATCAACACCTTTTTTGCTTATTCCAAAGGCAATTGTCAGTCTTTCTGCTGCATCTGTTTTTGCATGGGGAATAGCCACTTTTTTACCTATTCCTGTACTTCCTAACTCCTCCCTTTCTACCAGTGCCTTATGAGTTACTCCATTATCAGTTATTGTGTCTGATTGACCTATCAAAGCCGATAACTCTTTTAGTACTTCTGTTTTATTTCCAGCCTTAAGGTCTAGGTTTATTAGGTCATTTGACATGTAATCTGTTATCTTAACTATATTCACCATTTTTTAAATCCTCCCCTAAAAAATGTTTGAAATTTAGACTAGTGTGGAGATGATAATTTATATATCTTTCCAATATATTTATTACTTTTTTTACAACTGTAATATCTCTTATCTCTTTCAAAACACCATCTGATTTCTCACCTGATATATTTTCCAATATTTTTTTTTCCATTTTAGATAATTTTAAAAAATAACTTCCAGAATTTTTTCTGAATTTTGAGTTTTCTATGTCAAAATATTCACCTTCTGATAATTCAAAAGCAATTCCTTCCTCTTGTATCATTTTACTTAAAAAATGACAAACAAGTAAATGATTTTTTATTTGATTTTCACTTTTATCTAAATAATTTATAACCTTTAAAAAATAATCATAAAGAACACTTTTCCTCTGGTTTTCTACCAAGATATTGTTCAACACAGATAAAATGTACATTATTATCTCAATATTTTTTATATTGCTTCTTATACCCCAAAATGAATCAAGTAATTCGAAATTTGTAGTTATAAGGCGTTCACCTTTTCTATAAAAAACAAACTTAGAAAAAGCTAGAAGTTCTACAGCATTTTTGTCCCTTCTTTTGGATTTTCGTATTCCTTTTATATTAAGTTGTATTTTACCATATCTCCGACTGAAAATTGTTATCAGTCTATCTGCTTCTCCATAATCTAATTTTTTTATGATTACTCCGTCACTACTTAAAAATTTCATCTATATTTCAAACTCACTACTTAAAAATTCAGGGTTGATAACTATTTTTTTTAGCATAACTTCAGATAATTTTGAATCTCCATCATAAACAGTTATCTGTACCGGAAAATAATAGCCCTTTACTTTTTCTAATTTCTCAAAAACTATTCTCAAACCACTTTCATATTCTAACTCTTTTATTTTACCGCTATAAAAATTACTCTTGAATTTGGCATCTTTCTGTTCCTTGGTTTTTATATCTTTTATAACTTTGATAATATAATTTTCCTCATCATCAAGTTCTTCCTCATAACTCTGCTGAAAAAGTGGGAGATATACAATCTTTTTATTCTTATTATAAATATAAATTTCTCCCTTATTTTCTTCTGGAAAAATAATTTCTTTTTTTATAAGGTCAGGAAGTACTGCCTTTATATTATAATCTTTAACCCGATTTTTTCCATTTATCAAGGTTACCTCTCTTGCATCAAATTGAAAACTTTTTATATCTGACAGAGTCTTCTCAGCACCAAAGGAAAGAATATTTATAAGTACAAAAAACAATATTAAACATATTTTTTTCATTCTATTACTCCTCTTCAAATATTATGACTTCATTGATATCAAAAATATTAAAATCTTGAACTATTTTTATATCTTTAAAAAGTTGGTTTTTACTCTCCCCTATACTTTCAACTCTTCCTACATAAATTCCCTTAGGATAAATATCACTTATTCCAGAAGTGTATATTTCCTCTCCCACCTCTATGTTTTTATCTACAGAAACACTCTCCATAGTCATTAATTCTGAGTTTTCACCTTTTAATACACCTAAAACCTCATTTTTATAACTTAAAACACTTGTATACACGTCACCTTTTGTAACAAGCTCAACCAGAGAATAATCTTTATAAATTTTTGATACCCTACCCAAAAGGTCTTTCCCCGCCATTACCACCATATCTTTTTTTATTCCGTCTGTTTCTCCTAGATCTATAAATACACTTTCATGGTAGGTCAGACTGTCTTTAAAATTAATTCTTGCAACTTTAAAAACTGTTTTGCTCTTTTGTTTCATATCTAGTAGCTCATGCAGTCTCTTATTTTCCTCTATAAGAGTCTCTGATTGTTTTTCTAGGATTGCAAGTTTTGCCACCTCATGTTTGAACTCTTTATTCTCTTGCATTATCCTATTGTAATTCTTGAGAGTTGACAGCCCCTCTTTCATTTTATTGGTAGACTGATAAACCCATACCTTTACTGGAAAAAATAAATTTCCCACAGGACCTTCCATTGAATTAAGAGGCCCCCTTAAAACCAAGAGGACCAGAATCAGGCTTACTATATAGTAGGCGAGTCTTTTTTTAGGCCCACCCATTTTTTTAAACTTCATATTTGTATAGCTCCTTACTGTCCCTGCATTTTAATTCTTGTTATTAACCATTTACTTTAACGCCTCTTTCATTCATTCATATTAATAATGTGATTTATACTAACATTTTTTGATCTTTTATTTTGATACTGCGTAAGTCAATTATATAATATGAAAATGTATTTGTAAAGACAACAATGTATTAAGATTTAAGTATTCTAGTTATTTAGTCCGGATTTTCTAGAATTAAAATATATTTTTCAATATATTAGTTTACAATAGTAAAAAACAGGGCCTACGCCCTGTTTTTTACATCATACCAGGCATCATACCTGGATTTTGCATATCTTCCTTAGCTTCTTTTTTTTCTACTACCACTACTTCAGTTGTTAGGATTAGCGATGATACAGAACCTGCGTTTTGTATGGCTGATCTAGTTACTTTAGCTGGGTCTATTATTCCTGCCTCTAGCATGTTTGTATACTCTTCTTTTGCGGCATTGAATCCGTGTCCCTCTGGAAGAGATTTAACTTTTTCTAGTACCACTCCTGCATCAAGACCTGCATTTTCAGCGATCTGTCTGAGAGGAGCCATAAGGGCTTTCTTTACTATCTCTACACCTATACCCTCTTCTCCTTCTAAAGTAAAATCTTTCATTGCTTTTACTACCTCTATCATGATAGTCCCTCCACCTGGAACTATTCCTTCCTCTACAGCTGCTCTTGTTGCATTTAGGGCATCTTCTATTCTGAGTTTTTTCTCCTTCATCTCAGTCTCTGTCACTGCCCCTACCTTTATTACTGCTACCCCTCCAGAAAGTTTTGCCAGTCTTTCTTGAAGTTTCTCTTTATCGTAATCAGATGTAGATTCCTCTATTTGTGCTTTTATCTGATTTACCTTAGAATCTATATCATTTTGTGCTCCAAGTCCGTCTACTATGACTGTATTATCCTTTGTTACCTTTACTTTTTTTGCTCTTCCGAGATTATACAGCTGCACATCTTCTAGTTTCATTGCTTTCTCATCAGAGATTACTTCTCCACCTGTAAGCACCGCTATATCTTCTAACATCGCTTTTCTTCTGTCTCCAAAAGCAGGAGCTTTTACGGCGATTACATTTAAAGTTCCTCTGAGCTTATTTACCACAAGGGTAGCCAATGCCTCTCCCTCTAAATCTCCTGCTATTATAAGAAGAGGTTTAGATTCTTGCATTGTTGCTTCTAATATAGGTAGTATTTCTTTCATATTTGAGATTTTCTTGTCTGTGATTAGAATATATGGGTTTTCAAGATTACCCTCCATTCTTTCTGGATCAGTTGCCATATAAGGAGATACATAGCCCTTATCAAATTGCATCCCTTCTACAACTTCAAGAGTTGTTTCAAAAGACTTGGCCTCTTCCACTGTTATAACCCCAGTCTCTCCAACCTTTTGCATAGCCTCTGCTATAAGAGCTCCGATCTCTTCGTCTGAAGCCGATATAGATGCCACCTGAGCAATCTCATCGTTGTCCTGTATCTTCTTAGCTCTTTCTTTCAGATGTCTTACAGCTTCTTTTACGGCTTTTTCCATCCCCTTTTTGATGAACATAGGATTAGCTCCTGCACTGACCATTTTAAGGCCTTCTTTTACCATTGCCTGAGCAAGTACCGTTGCCGTAGTTGTACCATCCCCAGCTACGTCATTAGCCTTTGTTGCCACTTCTTTTACCAGTTGTGCTCCTACATTTTCAAAAGGGTCTTCTAGTTCTATCTCCTTGGCAATTGATACTCCGTCATTTGTTATAAGAGGAGCTCCAAAAGCCTTTTCAAGTACAACGTTTCTTCCTCTAGGACCCAATGTTATCTTCACTGCATCTGCAAGAGTATTTACACCTGCCTCAAGTTTTTTTCTTCCTTCTTCATTAAATTTAAGTATCTTAGCCATCTTAAAATTACCTCCAAATTTTATTCTTACTCCACAACTGCAAGAACATCTTCTATATTAAGGATAAGGTACTTTTCTGACCCGTCCTTTATCTCTGTCCCGGCGAACCTAGCATATACTATTTTATCCCCATTTTTAAGATCTTGAAGTTTTTCTCCAGATCCAACTGCTTCTATTACTCCAAGATTAGGTTTTTCCTTATCTGCGGCTCCGGGAATAATAAGCCCGCTTGCTGTTTTTTCTTCCATTTTTATGGATTTTACAAGTACTCTTTCCCCTATAGGTCTTATTTTCATCATATCCCTCCCTTCAACTTTGTTAGCACTCTCTTTCGTAGGTTGCTAATCACTACAAAGATATAATATATCAATTTTATTTTTGCGTCAAGTTTTTTTTATAAAAAAAAACACACGAAATTAATCGTGTGTTATAAATACTTATTTTTTCTTTGCTTCTTCAAATTTAGCCCATACTCCTGCTTTTACAAGTATGCTTTTTACTGTTCTTGTTGGCTGAGCACCATTTGTAAGATACTTGATTATCTCTTCTTCTTTTAGTACCACTTTAGAATCTTCTAGTGGAAAGTAGTTACCAAGGTAAGCAACTGCTTTACCGTCTCTTTTTGATAGAGCTTCCATTGCTGCTATTCTGTAAGTAGGTCTTTTTGTTCTTCCCATTCTAGTCAATCTTAATTTTAACATATCTTCTTCACTTCTCCTTCTTATCTAATTTTTATTTTTTTAGACATCAATTTATTTTTTTAAAAAGGAAACTTCTTTTTCCCTCTTCCGCCCATCATTCCAGGCATCTGTGGAAAGTTTCCGTTACTAAACATCTTCATAACCTGCTTCATCTGATCAAACTGCTTTAAAAGTTTATTTACATCTGAAACTTCTACGCCACTTCCTTTTGCTATTCTCTTTTTCCTGCTGGCTTTAAGGATTTCAGGTTTCTTTCTCTCTTCTCTGGTCATAGACTGTATCACAGCCTCTACTTTTTTCATCTCTTTTTCTGCTGGAGCAAGATCTCCTAGCTGACCAGCACCTGGAAGCATTTTTAATATACCGCCTAAAGGTCCTAGTTTTTTTATATTTTGAAGTTGTTTCAAAAAGTCTTCTAAATCGAAGCTCTGATTTTTAATTTTTTCTTCTAGAGACTTAGCATCATCCTCATCGATAGCTTCCTGAGCTTTTTCAACAAGAGAAACTACATCTCCCATTCCTAATATTCTTGATACAAGTCTTTCAGGATGGAATAACTCTATGTCATCTATCTTTTCACCAATTCCTATAAACTTAATAGGCTTACCTACAACTGCTTTTATAGAAAGGGCTGCTCCACCTCTTGTGTCTCCATCTAATTTAGTCAGTACAACACCGTCTATATTTAAAGAATTGTTAAATGACTCTGCCAGATTTACTGCATCCTGACCTATCATTGCATCCACTACCAAAAGTATCTCTTGAGGTCTGGTAGCTTTTTTTATATCCTTTAATTCTTCCATTAGTGATTCGTCTACATGAAGTCTTCCTGCCGTATCCAAAATAACATAAGTTGCATTATTTTCTTTAGCAACATTTAATCCATCACTACATATCCCTCTGGCATCTTTGCTTCCTTCTTGTATATGTACAGGGACATCTATCTGCTCTCCCAAAACCTGAAGTTGTTTCATTGCAGCCGGTCTATATACATCGGCTCCCACCAAATAAGGTCTCTCACCTTTTTTCTTGAGAAATTTTGCAAGTTTTGCAGCAAAGGTGGTCTTACCTGCCCCTTGAAGTCCTGCTAGCATTATGACTGTAGGATTTTTTGCCGACTTTGTAAGTCTAGCATTTGTTCCTCCTAGGAGTTCTACAAGTTCATCATTTACTATTTTTACAAACTGCTGTCCTGGATTTATCCCGGTTATTACCTCTTCCCCTACAGCTTTTTCTTTTATTTTATTTACAAATTCTTTAACGACTTTATAGTTTACATCTGCTTCTAAAAGGGATAATCTTACCTCTTTTAAGGCTGATTTTATATTGTCTTCACTTAGCTTTCCATGCCCCTTGACTTTTTTAAATATTTCTTGGAATCTTGTACCTAAATTATCTAACATCAGGTCACCTCTTATAAGTCAATACTTTCAATTATTTCTTCTAATTTTTCAGGAGTAAATTCTTCTCTCAGTTTCAGAAGATTTTTCTTTATTTCTTGTTCTCTTTTATAAAAACCTATCTTTTTTTCGTAATCTTTCAGTATTTTTATTCCTCTTCTAATATTGTCGTAAACAGCCTGTCTACTTACATCATGCTCTTTTGCAATTTCAGATAAGGAAAGATCTTGCTCAAAATGTTCAATCATATATTCTTTTTGCTTATCACTGAGAAGATTTTTATAGTAATCCATCAGCAGTGAAACTTCTAAAAAATCACTCAACTCCATAGTTTACTCCCATATTATATATGATTAGCCTCTTAGTGTCAAGGCTTTTTTCTTTACAAAATGCCATTTTTTTTATACAATTTTATACAAATGACAAGGGTCTCCCCTTGCCATCTTTTTTTATATCTCTCTTAAAAAAATATTTTGTGTTCTGTCTGGTCCAACTGAAACCATTGAGATCTGACATCCGATAATTTCTTCAACTCTTTTAAGATAATTTTTACAGTTTTCAGGAAGCTCATCGTACTCTCTCATTCCTGTTATATCCTCTTCCCATCCTGGGAGTTCTTCATATACAGCTTTAGCTTTCGCCAATCTCTCGATAGAAGATGGTACTGTAGTGTAGACTTCTCCGTCTATTTCATATCCTACACAGATATTTATTTTTTCAAGTCCACTTAGTACATCTATCTTTGTGATAACAACATCTGTCAGACCGTTGATATCTACAGCAAATTTACCTACTACAAGGTCAACCCATCCACATCTTCTTGGTCTTCCTGTAGTAGCACCGTATTCTCTTCCTACTTCCCTAAGTCTTTCACCTATTTCTTCTTCAAGTTCAGTTACAAATGGGCCCTCTCCAACTCTTGTGGTGTAAGCCTTCATTACCCCTATAGCCTTGTCGATTTTCTTAGGTGCTATCCCTACTCCTGTAGTTACTCCTGCAGTTGTAGGAGAAGACGATGTAACATATGGATAAGTTCCGTAGTTGATATCGAGCATCATTGCCTGAGCTCCTTCAAAAAGGACAAATTTATCCTGGTCTAAAGCTTCATTTACCTCAGGTACAGAATCTATTATTCTGTGAGCTATTTTCTTAGAGTATTCTTTAAATTCAGCAAGCATTTGATCAAAATCCATTTTTTCTACACCATAGATTTTTTCAAATACTTCATTTTTCTCTTCTAGATTAGTTCTTAGTTTACCTTCAAAAGATTCCATATCAAGAAGATCTACCATTCTAAGACCGCATCTAGTTATTTTATCAGCATAACAAGGTCCTATTCCTCTCTTTGTAGTTCCTATCTTTTGATCCCCTCTAGCTTCTTCTCTGAGTTCATCTAGTCTTACGTGATAAGGAGTAATTATATGCGCCCTGTCACTTACATAAAGATGATCTACTTTTGCTCCTCTTTTTTCAAGAACTTCCAATTCACCTAGAAGAACTTTGATGTCCACTACAACTCCCGGACCTATTATACATTTACCGTTTCCGTGAAGCATTCCTGAAGGAAGAAGATGAAGTACAAATTTCTCACCGTTTACAACTACTGTATGACCAGCATTGTTTCCCCCTTGAAACCTTACAACATAATCAGCTTTATGAGCTAATACGTCTATAATCTTACCTTTACCTTCATCTCCCCACTGAGTTCCAACTACTACGTAACCTGCCATTGAATATACACCTCTTTCTGACTTGGATTAGATATATTTAAACAACCAAATATTGTTAATACCTATTTTGTTTTTTTGATCTCTATATAATTAATATTTTTATTGTGCTTGTATATAAACAGACTTTCAAATTCCGTCTGAATATTCTCTTCTATCAATGGACTGTTATGGAGATCAGACGTATGATAAACCACCTTGTAGCCATCCATTTTTTCCATAAATTTAAGTACATCAGAATAGTATCCGTCATGATCTGTTTTAAAGAAAAGGGTTCCCTCTTTTTTCAAAATCACATCTAAAAGTTTAAAAAGGCTAGGCTGTAGAATTCTGTTCTTCTCTTTTCCATCCCATGGGTCTGGAAAATTGATATACATTCCCTCTATCTCCTCTTCCCCTATGAAGTTAACTATTTCTTCACCTCTTCTTTTAATGAAGAGTATATTTTCAAGTTTGAGGGCTTCAGATTTCTTAGCTGACATAACCAGCCTTTTGAATCTTATTTCAAGAGCCATATGATTTCTTTCAGGGTGCTTTTCACACATGGAATTGGCAAAATTTCCGCTCCCTGATCCTATTTCTAGATAAATGGGATTTTTGTTCCCAAAGTATTCATTCCATTTCCCTTTATAGGAATCCATGATCTCTTTATCATACATTATATACTTAGGATAGTCATTGAGTTTCACCATATAGGGGTTATAATTTCTTCTGGGACGATCAAAGAAATGCTTCCAGATATCTCCCACTTCTGTATTAGACATACTTCCCTCCGTGTAAAAGGATTCTTTTGTTGTTAAGTGATCTTTAACAGTGTTTTCGTACAAAAAACAAAACACCAAGTAATTGTATAAAAATATTTAAATTATGTCAATAATTCTTTTGAATGTCTTGCTTGCTACATCTGTATTCTCAAGAAAAAACCTGTCAATATCATCTAAATTCACCTGTTTTTTCTCTACCATCTGTACTGCAGCAACAAACTCCTGGGTATTTTCCACCTTATATCCTATTTTTCTATGGATTATCTCTTTGGAAATTTCCTTTACATTTTGCAGATATTTACCAAAAATAGGTGGCTTTCTGTAGTAAAGAGGCTCTATCAAACTGTGGCCGCCTATATTCACAAGAGTTCCTCCCACAAAGGCCACATCACACAGGGCATAGAGTTTTCTCAAAACTCCCATTTCATCTACTAAAAGCACCTGGGTATCTTTTTTTACACCTTCTTCCATGGTACTCCATTTTTCATATCTATATTTTTTTTTTAGTAATCTTCCCTCTATATCTGTTGTTCTTTCTATGTGACGGGGAACCAGGATCAAAAAATAGTCCTTTAGTTTATCATAAGCATCTAGTATAAACTCCTCTTCATCGTTTCTTGTACTTCCTGCCACAAATATTTTCCTGTTTTCAAGTCCCAGTTCTTTTCTTATTTGATAAAGCTGTTCTTCCGTAAAATCATTGAGCTTGACGTCAAACTTCAGATTCCCAAAGTTCTCTACTTTTTCAGCTAGAGCCCCTATATCAATTATTCTATTTTTGTCCTCCTCTGTCTGCATGAGAAAAAAGTCCACATTTAAAAATAGCTTTTTCAGATAAAAGGATATTTTTTTATAAGATTTAAAGGATTTATCAGATATTCTACCGTTTGCAAAAACCACCTTGGATTTTTTAGAACTCATCCTTATGAGATTGGGCCATATTTCAGTCTCTATAATTACTAGAGCTTTTAGATTTATCTTAGCCAAAATCTCCCTTATCTTAAAAAAATCATCTATAGGAAAATAAAGAAGGTCTATATTTTTATCATTCTTGTATTTTGCCTCTGCAGTGGCTCTTCCAGTATCTGTAATCATGGTTATCAAAATTTTGAAGTCAGTATTTTCAAGAAACTCTCTCACAAGACTCTCTGAAAGATTCACTTCTCCCACAGAAGCACAGTGAATCCACACATAATCTTTCCCCGGATTTTTAAGGTCGATCTTTTGAAAAAGTCTTTTTTTAAGGAAACCTCTTAGTTTCTTTTTAAAAAATGCCATAATAAAAATAGGTATATAAATAATTATCCTTGAAAGGTTATAAAACATCTGCCTCTCCTTTTTTCATTTTATTTTTATTTCTATCCAAAAAAATATACCCATATCAATGGGTATATAAAATTCTATTCTAAAACTTCTTTAATATATACAAGCTCGACATTTTCATTTTCTATATAATCTACCATAGATTTCAGTGCCACGGCCATATTTTTGTGATAATGACCTATTACCAGAATTTTCCCGTTATCTTTTGCCATTTTCACTGCGGCTTTTATCTCTTTTTTTATATCTTCTATCTTTTTGCTGTTGTCCAAAAATCTGGAACAGTAATATGTAGGAATCCCTAGTTCCTTGGCCGTTGAGTATCCTTTGGTTTTGGAAGTAGTTTTACTATCGATGTAAAACATTTCCTTATTTTTTGCATATCTAAGAAGGGTTTTCATCAGAAAAGCATTTTCTGTAAATCTAGACCCCATATGATTGTTAAAACCATTCATATCTCCTACATCACCGATGGCTTTATCAAACCTTTTATAGATCTCTTCTCTTGTCATATCCGGCATAAGTATACCTTCTGTCCTAGAGTTCAGAGAATCATTAGACCCCGCCATGGGCATATGAAGTATTACTTGGAAACCATATTCTTTAAGTTTTTCAGTAGCTTCAGAACTTCTAGGTAGAAAAGGTATCGTTGCAAAGGACACTGGCTTTTTTATTTTTCCAAAAATATCTGCAGTCTGAGTATTCATCCCCACATCATCTATCAATATCGAAAGTTTTCCACTATAAACTTTTTCAGGAGGAATTATGGGTATAGGGGCATGATAATAAAGCTCTATAACCAATTTTTTTTCACCATGAAAATCTCTGTACAGTATCTTTTCTTTGTTGCCTTCTATACTGCTTTCAGCTCTCAAGGCTTCTGTTTCTATTAATCCGACTTCTGTCCCTTTCTCTAAATCAACCTTATATACATCACCGGTTTTTACTATCTCAACTCCGGGTTTTGCACCAAGTATTTTCAGAGTATTTTCTAGATTTTTTAGTTCTTTTGCTGTATTTTTCTCCATAACTTTCGTATAGTTATTTTTTCTTACAGTTTTAAAAACAAGGCTTAAAATCAAAACCAATAATATTGCACCTATGAAAAAAAACTTTTTTCTGTACATTATTTTCTCCTTTAGATCCTTTCTCTTACAAGAGCCGATATTTTATCCGAAACCTCTTTTATGCTGAGGAAGCTTGTATCTACCTCAATGGCATCTTCTGCTTTTTTAAGGGGACTTTCTTTTCTGGTGGAATCGATGTGATCCCTTTCTTTTATAGATTCTAATACAGAATTATAATCTGATTTTATACCCTTTTCTTTATATTCTTTAAGCCTTCTTTTGGCTCTCTCTTCAGGACTAGCCACCAGAAACACCTTGAGATGGGCATTTGGGAAAACAACTGTTCCGATATCCCGTCCGTCAAGAATAACCCTTTTCCCACTGCCTATTTCTCTTTGCAATTCTACGAGTTTTTCTCTTATAGACCTTATAGAAGCTGTCTTCGATACTATGGAGGTTACCCTTGGAGTCCTTATTTCGTGAGAAACATCTACCCCATTTAGAATAAATTTATCTCCATCTATATCTATATTAATATTTTTTAGCATAAGCTCCACTTCTGCAGTATTATCAAGATCAACGCCTTTTTCTAAACTGTAAAAAGCTACCATTCTGTACATAGCTCCTGTATCTAGATAAGTCAGTTTATATTTTTCTGCTACCAGCTTTGAAATTGTACTTTTACCACTTCCTGCCGGTCCGTCTACTGCCACGATGAAATTACTCATTTTAAAAACACTCCTATTTTAGCTGTACTTTAGGCTCTAGCCGCTATAGCCCGCCATTCTTTATCTTTTTTTACTTCCAATATTTCAAAGCCTGCTGACTTTATCTTTTCTTCCACTTCAGTGACCTTGTCCTCTATTATTCCAGAAAGAATAATCAAACCGTCTTTTTTTATTACCCTTGCCATGTCATCAAGAAGCATCAATATTACATCTGCAAGTATATTAGCAACTACCACGTCGAATTTCTTTTCTTTTACTATCTCTAGAAGATTTCCCTTGAAAACTTTGCTTTTTTCAGTTGAAACTCTGTTTAATTCCAGGTTCTCTTTTGTTGATTCTACAGCCAGCTCATCTATGTCAACACCCCATATCTCATCTGCTTCAAGTCTGTCTGCAGCCACCATAAGTATCCCTGATCCTGTACCTACATCGATTACACTTTCTCCACCTTTTACATAGTCCTCCATTAGCTTAAGGCAAAGTGATGTAGTCGGATGGGATCCTGTACCAAAGGCTCTCCCAGGGTCTAGTTCTATTACAACCTCATCCTTTTCTGCTTCATATTCTCTCCAAGTGGGTTTAACCACAAATCTTCTGCTCACTTTTTCTGGATAAAGGTATTTCTTCCAAGCATTCTGATAATCTTCCTCTTCAAGCTCATAAAAATCAAGTGAATAGACCACATCATCCCTATCCTGAAATTTTTCTTCAAAGGCTTTTCTGTACATCTCTTTTTTTCTATCTGCATAAAAATTCATGGGAAAATATGAAGATATTGAATAATCCCTCATAAGAAACTGTCTTTCATCTCTATAGTAATCCAGAGGATTTTTATTCTCAAGTGGTTCTTCGATCTTAAGTCCTTGAGCACCGAATTCATAGAAAACACTCTCTATTTCTTCCTGGGTTTTTTTTATATCGTCGGCATCAAAAATAATTTTAGCCTCTATAAGTTTCATATTATCTCCTTAATAATTCTTTATTGTCTCGGAAAACTCCTTGAAGTAAAGATCCATTCTCGCAGGTGTTATGGATATATATCCATTTTTTACAACCACCGAGTCTGTATCCGGTTCATTGTTTCCTTCACCTGGTTTTCCTCCAAGCCAGTAATAATTCTTACCCTGGGTATCTATTCTTTCAACTAAGTTATCTTCAAATTTTCTGTTACTAAAAGAGGTATATTGATACCCTTTTATCTCTTCAATAGGAAGATTTGGAACGTTTATGTTTAGAAGTGTCCCTGCTGGAAATTCTACCTCTTGAATCTTATCAAGATATTCTGTCAGAAATTCTGCAGCACTTTCAAAATAAGGACTATTATCAGGATCACACAGAGATATCGCTATAGCTTTCCTATTATAAAAAACGCCCTCTGATGCTGCAGCAAAGGTTCCAGAATAAAATACATCTGTTCCTAGATTTGCACCTCTATTTATACCTGCAATCACATAATCAAATTCTATATCTTTATATAGATGGCCACATGCCACCTTTACACAGTCTGCAGGTTTCCCGCTGACCCAGTATCCAAAGAATTCCCCGTCTCTTTCTGCCTCTGAATATCTTAGGGGCATATGAAGAGTAACTCCGTGACCAGTTCCACTCTGCTCCTCTATAGGTGCCACCACATAAACTTCATGTCCCTCTTCCTTTAGAGCCTTTGTCAAAACCCTTATTCCTTCAGCATAAATTCCATCGTCATTTGAAATTAATATTTTCATATTATTTTACTCCTCTTTAAAAAGCTGCTATATCATCTTTTGACAAATCCAGCCTTTCTATTTTTTTACACACACCTGATTTTGAGTCGATTTCTATATCAAGTCCGTTTAATCTCTCGTTCCCCTCTGCCACCTCAAATTTTTGAGGTAAAGATGTGAGGAATTTAGGAATTATAGACTCCACTTTCATTCCTATTACTCCATTTTGCGATCCTGTCATTCCAACATCTGTTATATATCCAGTACCCTTAGGAAGTATCTTGCTGTCTGAGGTCTGGACATGGGTATGAGTCCCAAATACAAGAGATGCCCTCCCATCTAGAAACCATCCCATGGCAACTTTTTCAGAGGAGGCCTCAGCATGAAAATCTACGATAATGCATTTCACGTCTTCTCCAAATTCCCAGAAAAGTTCTTCCATCTTAGCAAATGGACAGTCTATAGGGGGCATAAATACTCTTCCCTGAAGAGACACAACTGCTATTTTATCGCCATTCTTGGTCTTCTTTATCACATAACCGCTTCCCGGCACCCCCATGGGATAATTTAGAGGTCTCAGTATATTATCGTTATTGGCCAGATATTCATACATCTCTCTTTTATCCCATATATGATTTCCACCTGTTATGACATCTATTCCCCAGTTAAAAAATTCATCTGCAAGTTTTCCAGTTATTCCAAATCCTCCAGCTGAATTTTCACCATTAATAATAATAAAATCATACTCATTTTTTTTCTTATCTAAATATTCTTTTAAAATACTTCTTCCAGGTTTACCTACAACGTCTCCAGCTATTAATATTCTCATCTTTTTCCTTCTTTCTATCCTTTGGTATCTAACCAAATTATTATATCATTTTCAATTAAATTTTCCAAGTTATTACAACTCTTGCAGGACTTGCCATAAGTTTATATATAATCAAATAGAATATAGCTGCATAAAAAAACTTTTAATCATCTATTAAATTATTGAATTTATCGGGATTTGTTACTTTTCTCTTGAAAGAAAAGTAACCAAAAGTTCAAGCCTGTGAAAAATCAGCTAAATAACCTTGAAAATCCAAGAAAAACTCGAAACTTGCTACGCTCAGACAGTCGATTTTTTCTAAGGATTTCACTGCGGTTATTCTTAACGCTGATTTTGTCAATGGCAAAAGAAAAAAGATCGAAAACCTCTCGCAAAAGAAATCGTATCTAGTTTTTCGTCTTAACTCTGTGAAACTCTCTCTTTTTCTCTGTGTTCTCTGTGGCCAAAAGGTTTTATCCTTATTCGTGTTAATTTTTTTGCCTTTTATCGGTTTTCATTCGTGACAAAATCCTTTGACTCTAATATTCTTGTAAATTCAGTAATTTACTCAGCTACATAATAAACTCTAAAAAAAAAGACGGCTTTTGCCGTCTGATTATTTTGCGTAGTCTACTGCTCTTGTTTCTCTTATTACAGTTACTTTTATCTGTCCTGGATACTGCATAGTTTCTTCAACTTTTTTAGCTACATCTCTCGACATTTTTATAGCCTGATCGTCCTTTATAGATTCAGGATTGATTATGATTCTGACCTCTCTACCTGCCTGTATCGCAAATGAAGATTCTACTCCGTCAAAAGAGTTTGCGATCTCTTCAAGACCTTCTAATCTTTTCAGATAAGTTGAAAGAGTTTCTCTTCTTGCTCCCGGTCTAGAAGCTGAGATAGCGTCAGCTGCCTGTATTAAGATAGCCTCTACACTCTCAAATTCAACTTCATTGTGGTGAGCCATTACCGCATTCAATACAAGTGGTTTTTCTCCAAACTTTTTCAGGAATTCTCCACCTATAAGGGCATGTGAAGCCTCTATATCATGTTCTAAAACTTTTCCTACATCATGAAGAAGTCCTGCTCTCTTGGCCAATTCGGTATTTGCACCGAGCTCAGCAGCCAAGTTCCCTGCAAGTCTTGCAACTTCTATAGAGTGAGTCAGAACGTTTTGTCCATAACTAGTTCTAAACTTTAATTTACCTAAAGTTTTTATTATTTCCTGATGCATTCCAGGTATTCCAAGCTCGAGTAAAGCATGCTCTCCCGCTTCAACTATCTCTTTATTTACTTCTTTTTTAGCTTTATTTACAGCTTCCTCAATTTTAGCAGGATGTATTCTTCCGTCTGTTACTAGTTTTTCTATAGTGTTTCTTGCGATTTCTCTTTTTACTCCGTCAAAACTAGAAAGTACAACTGCCTCTGGAGTATCATCGATTATTACATCTACACCAGTCAGAGCCTCTATAGCTCTTATATTTCTACCTTCTCTACCTATAATTCTTCCCTTCATTTCATCATTAGGAAGATTTACCACTGATACAGTAGCATCTACTACATAATCTGCAGAAGCCTTTCCTATTGCTGTGGATAGTATTCTTTTAGATACTCTTTCTTTTTCCTCAGAAAGTTTGTTTTCAAACTCTTTTATTTTCATAGCTGTCTCATGAGTCAGCTCATTTGTCAGTTTTGTTATAAGTAGATCCTTTGCTTCATCTTTAGAAAATCCTGATATTCTCTCTAATTCCATTTCCTGCTTAGATCTTAGTTCTTCAATCTCACTATTTTTATTTTGAATTTTTTGCTCGAATTCTGTAAGTTCCTGAGATTTCACTTCTAATCTATCTATTTTTCTATCTAGAGTCTCCTCTTTTTTGGCAAGTCTTGTTTCTTTCTGATATATGTCGGACTTGGCTGTTTTGATCTCTTTTTCAGCTTCTTCTTTTAGATGGTATACCTTTTCTTTGGCCTTAAGTTCAATCTCTTTAGATTTTGCCAAAGCTTCTTTTTCAGACCCTTCTACTATCTCTTTAGCCTTTAATTTAGCCTTTACTATCTCATCTTCTAAATTGTTCAACTCATCTATTTTTTTATCTATAACGGATTTTTTATAAGCCACTGTTAAAAGTATGCTCAGTCCGATTACTGCTGATGCTACAACGATTGACGTATTCATTATAATACTTCCTTTCTTCTTTTTTTTTGTTAAAAGTTGGCTAATGCCTCCTCTTCTGTTTCGTAAATTTCAAATACTTCATCTAATCCTACCATTTCAAAAATTGTCTTGATGTGATCATTTAATTTTATAAGTTTGATATCTCCACCTATTTCTTTTACTGTTCTTAATTTACCTCTTAAAATTCCCATGGCTAAACTGTTAATGTGAACAAGCTCTTCAAAATCAATGATAAAGTTTATAGCATCTGATTCTATTAATTTAGCTATTCTTTCTTTCAACTTAGGAGCTACAAGGGCGTCTAATTCTCCAACTACCTTTATTACCCTTACATCATTTAAATTCTTCTCTACTATTTCAAAATTCGTTACCATTACTTGGCCTCCTTAACTTCTTTTGATACATTAAATTTTGTTCCTGTTTCTTTTTTCTCTACATTAAACTCGTCAACCATTCCTTTGACGATAAATAAACCCATTCCACCTTCTTCTTTGCTGCTTTTTTTCTCATCATAACCATGACCGTTGTCTTCAATACTTAAATATACCGTATTACCTATTTTTTTTAAGAAAATTGTCATTTCACCAGTTTCATATCTATATCCATGTTCAACTACATTGGTTGCAAGTTCATCTATAACTGAAAGTAGTTTCATTACATCGCCTTTTTCTATATTTTGGCTTTCAAAATAGGTCTTTGCAAGGGCCCTGATCAGAGTCAGATTATGCAAGGAAGAAGGCAATACGAATTTTACATCATTTATCTCCAAAACCTTCACCTTCTTTCTTGAAATTCAACTACTTCCCACACATGATTTTCATATTTAAATTCCACATTAAAATAAAAAGTTTCTTCTCCTGTATTGAGGGCTACTATGTTTTTCGCTTCTCTATCTCCGAAACTTGTATTAGAGACAAACACCCTGTATTTTGTAAAATCTACATCTGCAAGTTTATCCAAAGTGGCTGTATTCCTCAAATTTTTACTCATGTGCTTTTTAAGGGTTGTAAGTTCGTTATCAACAAGTTCTCTTTTTACTTTTTTTATTAATTCTTCTAACTTTTCTTTTGCTTCTGTTCTCTCATTCAGCAAAAATCTAAATTTAATAACTTCAGGTGTGTATCCATATACCCTTTTGTGCTCTTCTAGCTCGTTAGCAAGGTCATCTAATTCCCATCTGTTGTAAGAATTGTAAAACTTTGATTTTTCAAGCTCTATTTCCTCTTTTTTTGATACTCTAGAGCAAGCCGTACCAAGATTTAACACAAATATAATTATTAAAATTCTTTTTAACATATCATTCTCCTATGAGATTAACATTATAATGATAGCATATGGGGATGAAATTATCAAGTTAATATTTCTAACATTTTCAAAGGTTTTTGAGCCTTTGAAGTACGTCTGCGGCTATTTCTTCCTCACTTATTTTGTCTAAATTATACCATATATAAGAGGTATCATTTTTAAACCAGGTGAATTGTCTCTTGGCATATCTTCTAGAATTTCTTTTTATAAGTTCAACAGCTTCTAACAGGGTACATTCACCCTTAAGATGTCGTATAATTTCTGAATAACCTATTATATTTATCTTTTCAAGATTTTCACCATACTTTTTATAAACTTTTTCAACTTCTTCATAAAGCCCTGCATCCATCATTATATCTACTCTCATATTGATTCTTTCATAAAGGTTTTCTCTATTTCTTTCAAGGGCAACTTTTAGAAATTTATAATTATTACCTTTTATATTCCTTTTAGAAACCACAGAAAATTTCTCTCCAGTAAGAAGACATACCTCTAGAGCTCTCTCTACTCTTCTTTTGTTATTTGGATGTATAGTTTCAGCTGCCTCAGGGTCTAGTTTCACCAGTTCATTGTAGAGTTCTTCACTTTCTTTCTTCATGAGTACATCTCTAAGCTCTGGATCAGAGGCAGGGAGTTCAGACAGTCCCTCTGTGACAGAACCAATATATAATCCTGTCCCACCTGTTATTATTACATCTTTTTTTTCTTTTTCCTTTTTTGACAAGATATTATTTACTTCTCTCTGGTACTCTCCTACACTATATTTTTTTATAGGAAGCTCATTGTCAATCATATAATGTTTTACACCCTGCATCTCTTCTTGAGTTACTTTTGCAGTTCCTATATCTAATTCTTTGTATATCTGCGCCGAATCGGCCGATATTATATCTGCTTTCATGGCCTTAGCCAATTTTATAGAAAGAGCCGTTTTACCTACTGCTGTAGGACCGGCTATAACAAGTCCCTTCACTTTCTCCTCCTTATGCTTTTTTTTAGTTTATCATATGAAAGTTTTTTTTCAAAATAACTTTCATGTTGTTTATGAGAGCAATTAAAAGAGGCAGCTTAAGCTGCCTCTTTTAATTGCTCTTAATCTACAAAGTCAAATTCTACATCTGCTATTCTAACTGTGTCTCCGTGCTCTACTCCTGCATCTCGGAGTGCTTCTTCCATTCCAAGGTTTTTCATCATGTGAAGGAAGTTAATTATAGAATCTTCTTCCATTGTTATTACATATTTATTCAGTACGTCTTCGACTATTCTTCCGTCTACTACGTATACTCCTTCTTCATCCTGAGTAATAACATAGTCTTCTTTATTTCCTCTTATTGCTTTCAATACCTCATCTATATCTATCTCATCTTCGAGAGGTTCCCTTTCTATTGACTGGAGAATTTCCCAAGTTCTGTATGTTACCTCTTTTAGACCATCATTCATTATAACTGATACAGGATAAAATTCTATCCCTTCATCTTCTATGAATTTTTTAAATTCTTCGTACTGTTCTGTATCCCAGAGAAGGTCCATCTTATTGGCAATAACTATTTGTTTTTTCGCCGCTAACTTGGGACTGAATTTCTGAAGTTCCTCATTTATTTTTTTAAAATCCTCTATAGGAGTTCTGCCCTCTAGTCCCGCAGCATCAACTATATGATATATCATCTTACATCTTTCAATATGTCTTAAGAATTTGTCTCCTAATCCAACTCCTTCATGAGCACCCTCTATAAGTCCCGGAATGTCCGCCATAAGGAATGATTTCCCTTCCTCTAGCCTTACCACTCCAAGCTTAGGAGAAAGTGTCGTAAAGTGATAACTAGCCACTTTTGATTTTGCAGACGATACTCTATTTATAAAGCTTGATTTTCCAACAGAAGGATAACCAACAAGGGCTACATCAGCAAGTAGCTTGAGCTCTAGCTTAACTTCTAGCTCTGCTCCCTCTCTACCTTTTCCCGCCATTGTCGGAGCTTTTCTTATGGCATTTTTAAAGTGTACATTTCCCTGTCCACCTTTTCCGCCCTTTATAAGAACTCTTTCTTCCCCGTTATTATTTAAGTCTAAAAGAAGCTTCCCAGTTTCCTGATCCCTCACCTGGGTTCCTATTGGAACTCTTATAAGTAAATCGGTACCTGTTTTACCATACATCCTTTTTTTGGCACCATTTTCTCCGTTTTCAGCCTTAAATATTCTCTTATATTTAAAATCAACCAGTGTATTTATGTTATTGTCTGCTACAAATACTATGTTTCCACCGTTTCCACCATCTCCGCCGTCTGGACCACCAAACTGCACAGATTTTTCTCTCCTGAAAGTAGCGGCTCCGTCTCCACCGTCTCCGGCTTTTATTGTGATTACAACTTCATCTATAAACAAATTAATTCCCTCCTTTAATGGGATTTTTTCCTAGGCAACCTAAATATTATACTATAATATCTATTTTTTTGCAATTTCAAACACTACTTTTCAAAGCATTCCAACAGGCTCGATTTACTCCCAAAAAACAGCAATTTATAAATATAAAAAATCCCGGCACCTGGCCGGGATTAAACATCCAATCGATTAAACTCTTTCAGGATAGATAGAAACTTTCTTCTTATCTTTTCCGTATCTTTCGAATTTAACATATCCGTCAGTAAGAGCGAATAAAGTATGATCTTTACCTTGCCCCATGTTAGTTCCAGCATGGAACTTGTTTCCTCTTTGTCTTACAACGATGTTTCCAGCCTTTACTACCTCACCGTCATATTTCTTTACTCCAAGGTAGTTAGGATTAGAATCTCTTCCGTTTTTAACAGAACCTTGACCTTTTTTCTTTGCAAATAATTGTATGTTCAATCTAAATAACATCTACTTTTCCTCCTTCTCTACAAGCTTTATAAATTCTGAATACTCCCTAGCTAATTGTTTAACTGTTAAATACATCATTTCCAACAATACATTCAGCTCTCTATCGTTGCCTTTGAGATCCACACCCCTAAAATCAACTTTTAGCAGTCCATCTTCAGAAATTTCATATCTAGGAACGATATCTAATACTTCATCCAAATGTGCTATAGGAAATTGTAAAGCAGTTGACAACGCCGCACAAACAATGTCTTCTCCGTGTTCTGCAAAACCTGCATGTCCTTCTGCTGAAAAAAAGACAATTCTGCCTTCTTTTCTAATTATAACTACTTCAGTCATAAGTTAATTAAGCTTCGATTGCTTTGATTTTGATTTCAGTAAGTAATTGTCTGTGACCTTTTTTTCTATGGTATCCAGTCTTTGGCTTATATTTGAAGTTAATAACTTTTTTCCCTTTTTCTTGGGAAAGTACTTCTACTAGAACTTTTGCACCTTCTACTACAGGAGCTCCTACTTTAACTTCTCCTTCTTTAGAAACAAGAAGAACATCAGTTAGTTCTACAGTTGTATTAACTTCAGCATTCAACTTCTCTACCTTTAATACGTCACCTTCTGCAACTTTGTACTGTTTACCACCAGTTTTGATTACTGCGTACATTTAAACACCTCCAAAAGATTAAAATCGCTGACTAAAGGTTGCTGACGACCTTTGCCATGCGTAACTCACGAAATGATATCACTTTTTATGCTTTTTGTCAATGATATCCTTGCTATTTTAAAAGCAATTTTATAAAAACTTTAAGAAACCCAAAAATTATTATGATCTTTTAACTATAAATTAAAAATATCAAATTTATACAAAAAAAAGGAGGCTTTCACCTCCTCAAAACAATTATATTTCTTTTATACTTTCCTCTAATTCTATCTCTGGGTTTTCGTATATCTCAGAATCAAAATCCCCTATAAACTTACTTGTAAGAGTTCCGGCTGTCATGGCACCACTGACATTTACAGCTGTTCTTCCCATGTCTATAAGCGGCTCTATAGATATAAGGAGTCCCACTAAGGCTACAGGTAAATTAAGAGCAGACAACACTATCAACGCCGCAAAGGTTGCTCCTCCTCCTACACCTGCAACTCCGAAGGAGCTTAGAGCTACTATTAATACCACTTTCAGTATAAACATAGGGTTAGTAGGATCGATTCCTACAGTTGGAGCTATCATTACTGCAAGCATAGCAGGGTATATACCGGCACAACCATTTTGACCTATGGAAGCACCAAAGGAAGCTGATATATTGGCCACACCTTCACTTATTCCCAGCTTTTTAACCTGTGTCTGAATATTCAAAGGTATGGTTCCTGCACTTGTTCTAGATGTAAATGCAAATGCTAGTACCGGGAAAATCTTTTTAAGATATATACCGGGGTTTAGTCCTGCAAAGGTTACAAGCATAAGGTGCATTAAAAGTACAGCTGCTAAAGCCACATAAGAAGCTAATACAAAGTTTATAAGATTTAAAATTTCTGCAGTATTACTTGTAGAAACTACTTTTACCATGAGGGCCATTATCCCATATGGAGTCAGTCTCAGTATCAGTGTCACCATTCTCATAACTATATCATGAGCTGAATTGACAAACTTTCTTGCAGTTTCAACAGATTCAGGATGTTTTTTAGCAATTCCTAAAACTGATATTCCTATAAAGGCTGAGAAAATAACCACTGAAATTGTTGCGTTGTCTCCAGAACCTGTCATTGCTGCAAAGGGATTGGTAGGTATTGTCTCCACCAGCTTTTGAGCCATAGAGGTGTCCAAGTTAGAAAGCTTGTTCACCATGATCTCTCCTCTTGAAGCCTCTCTTTCTCCTACACTCATCCCTACAGCACTGAGTTTAAACAATAGTGAAGATCCAACTCCTATCAGTGCTGATACGGCTGTAGTCCCGATCAAAAGACCAACTACACTTCCTCCGATCTTACCAAAAGTTTTACCATCTTTTATATTTATGATGGCAGATATGATAGAAACCATAACAAGTGGAGTGACTATCATTTTCAATAACCTTACATAACCTCCGGATATTATATAAAACCATGAATTTGAATCAGAGATAACCTGTGATCCTCTTCCATAAACTATCTGGAGAACTACCCCAAATAAAACACCGAGAGCTAAGGCTGTAAATACCCTTTTTGTAAAAGACACATATTTTTTCTGTAGACTGTATAAAAACCCTACCAATACAATCATAATAATTAAATTAATTATTACACCCATTATATTTTCCTCCTGAAATATTAAGTTTTTTAAAAATACACTTATAATCTGTATTTTGAGTATTTTTCTTCTTGAGTAAGAGAATATCATAATTTATCAACAAAGTCAACTTTTATCCTTAAATAATTATGAATAAAAAAAAAGACCCTTAAAGGTCTAATTTTAAAGGTTATTTTAATATAAACTTATATCTTCAATATTCTGTCCCCTAAAGCTTCAGCTTCATACTGATTGTGTGTCACAAGGATTATACTCATGTCAAAGGTATTTTTCAATTTTAAAAATTCCTCGTATACAATATTTTTTGTATCCTGATCAAGAGCTGAAAAAGGTTCATCCAAAAGAAGGACCTCTGGTTTAGTAGCAAGTGCTCTCACTAGCGCAACCCTTTGTTTTTCCCCTCCTGAAATCTGACCAGGGTATCTTTTTTCCAAATGGTTGATCTTTAGTGTTTTCATGAGGTAATCCACATATTCACTGTCTCCTATTCCCCTGCATTTCATACCAAAGCAAATATTTTCCTTTACACTCATATGAGGGAAAAGTGCATAATTCTGAAAAACATAGCCTATTTTTCTGTGCCTAGCTTTGGTATTTATAGCGGCATCACTAGAATAAACAATATCTCCCCTTATTGATATCTGTCCTCTGTCAGGAATTTGAAGCCCTGATATGCACTCTAACAAAGTACTCTTTCCTGCTCCAGAAGCTCCCTGTATAGCAAGGACCTCTTTATCTACAGCAAAGTCAATATCTAAATTTGAATTATACATCTCTTTAAATAATTTCACCCTAAGCATATCCATCACCTCAATATCTGTTTTTCTTTCTATTCCATATATTAAGCCCATAAATAACCAAAAAACTAAAAATAACTACTATGCCAACTAATATATTTGCAGTTCTTCTGTCTCCACTATCAACTGCAAAGTATATCGCAATAGGTATAGTCTGGGTTTTCCCAGGAATATTTCCCGCCACCATGAGGGTAGCTCCAAATTCCCCTAAGGCCCTTGTAAAAGAAAGTATTGTACCACTTATTATTCCCGGTGCTGCCATGGGGATACCTATCTTCCAAAAGATACGTTTCTCGTCTGCTCCTAGAGTCCTAGCGGCCTTTTCTAAACTAGAATCGATATTTATAAATGCCGCCTTGCAACTTTGGTACATGAGAGGAAGGGACACTACAAAAGACGCCACACAGGCTGCCTTCCAGGTAAAGATAAGACTAGTCCCAAACACCTTATAAATAAGCTCCCCCAATAAGCCATGTTTCCCAAATAACATGAGAAGAGCATATCCTGTTACCGAAGGAGGCAATACCATAGGAAGTATTATTAGTCCCTCGAAAAAATCCTTACCTTTAAAAGGATGTTTCGTAAAAATCCAGGCCAAAAGCACCCCTATACTCATAGTAAATAATGTAGAAACAAATGCAACTTTTAATGATATCAATATAGGGGTCACTATCATACTCATACACCACCTGACTAAATTTCAAAACCATATTTTTCTGCAAGTTCTTTAATTTCGCTAGTTTTAAAAAATTCTATAAATTCTTTTGCCGATTCCTTATTTTCACTATCCCTGATTACAGCCCCTGGATAAACAATAGGAGAATGAGATTCTGCCTCTATCTTTTGGATAATAACGCTGTTTTTTAAGTTAACGGCGTCTGAACCATACACCATCCCTGCATCCACTTCTCCAGATTCCACATAGGAAAGTACCTGTTTTACATTTTTGGCAAATATCAGCTTAGCCTCTATACTCTCATAGTCTCCGTAGTACTCAAGGCTCTCCTTGGCATATCTACCTGCAGGAACAGATCCCGGCTCCCCTATACTCACCTTGACATCACCCTTACTAAGATCCTTCAGTGACTTTACCTTATCACTGCTTTCCTTGTTAGCAATAAGAACTAAATTGTTCTTCAGCAGGTCTTCCCTTGTACCTTTTTCCAAGAGCTCTTTTTCCATCAGTATATCCATCTTTTTTCCACTGGCAGATATAAAAACATCCACAGGGGCTCCCTCTTCAATCTGTCTCTGAAGTGTCCCTGAAGAAGCTAGATTCACAGTTAATTCTGTATTATATTTTTCTTCATATATCGGCTTTAATTCATCCATAATCTCTGTCAGACTTGCTGCTGCAGAAATTGTGATCTCTTTTTTAGCCTCTGTTTTATCCCCATTAGTTCCACATGCATAAAATAATATCGAAAATAAAGCTATAATAGTAAATTTTAAAGTTTTTTTCATAAAAATGCATCTCCCTTTATTAAATAAAAAAAGATAAAATCAAATTATTGTATCATGTTGCCTGTTCCTTGTAAAATTAAGAACTGTTTTTTCTGAAACTTGTATTTTTAAAACTAATCATAAATTACCATACCAATCTCTTCTTCATTCATAACTATCTTATAAAGATCGGACTTCATTTTTTTACTTTTCTCAATAGTTGTTGTATCATCTAGATTCTTGAGAGAGATTGTTACCCTCTCCTTCTCTTTACCACTGCCATCTTTTTTACCCTTACCACATCCACCACACTTATATTCCTTTAGCATCTCTTCATCGCTTTTTATCTCCTTAATGGAAATATCTATAAATTTAGCTGCACCATCTTCCAAATTTCCCGTTATATTTTTTAACACTCCTTTTTTCTGAGTTCTAGAGCTTAAAAAATAAATGTTTATATACCTATTTTTATACGCTTTAATCTCTTCCATAAATTCCTTCAATTCCATTTAAGCTCCCCCTCTAATTAGATTTTATAATCTCTTTTTCAAATTCAACAAAGGCCTTTTCATACTCCACCGTAAATATATTCATAAGAAAATCATTCAAAGACTTTACCTCAATTTTACCAAGACTCCCCCCTTGAAATCTATCCTTAAATATTGAAAACAACTGTATCAAGTATTCGTTGAGATAACATAAGGTGAAAGAGTAGTAGTAAAATAAGTCTAGGTCATTTTCTGACTCTAATTTCTGAGCCACAACTTCGGGCTCATAGCAAACATTTACCTTGGTCTTATGTTTTCTGAGGGAACTTAAGCTCTCTTTATATTTTACCCTGGCTTTTTCATCAAAATATTTTTCAAAATCTCCCTCACCTGAAAAAAGATAATCAAAGCAGTCATTGATCAAAAGCTGTGTTTTGTAGATATCCTTCTCTAGATCCTCATCTCCCTTAGTTAGATAGGTATCTTCAAAAAACTCTTTTAGTTTATTTGAAAAATAAACTGGGAAACCGTCCCTGGGACCCTCAAATTTTTTTAATATTTTACTGACCTCATAAAAATCAGCCAGATCATAATTTTTTTCTGATATTTTAACATTATACATAATATAAACCTCCATATAAAAAATTTATCTGACTCTATTTTATGTTTTATCTGATTCTTAAAACAGGGCTTATTCCCAGTTCAGTTTCCACTACTTTATGAGTATTTTCAAAATAATTTGTTTTTTCCAAAAGATACCTTATAAGTTCATCATACATCTCCCAGTGGTAGAGTACAAACTCATCCTCTTCTAACTGTGTACCAGGTGCATATTGTGATATGGTGGCAAAAGGAAAACACCTGAGTTCATCTTTTCTCTTTTTTATAAGTATTTTTCTACTGCCGTCTTCATAGCATCCACTTATATCAATCTCTAGATTACACTCTAATCCCTGAAAATTAAATTCAAAAGGTTCCAAGCATTTATAAACTAATTTCCCCACAATATCTCCCCCTCTATTTAAAATAAAATATATTATATTTCAACATTTGTTCAAGATAAATTTTACAGATTTTACACCTTATATTATTCCGTAATTGAAAAAATCCGCATGACTCCCATCTTTAAAAATGAAAGTAATACGGATTTAAACCTTTTCAGGGAAAAATAAAGGGTAACTTTATTTCACCTGAAAAGATTCCAACTACTTTATACTTAAGTTTTTTTAGGGGCTCTTTTTTTTTCTCCAATGACTCTCCCTTTCTTACTTTTTCAAGCATTTTTGAGATTTTATCATCATCTAACTTCATCCCTAGTTTTTCCATGGCATTTTTCACAGAAGCTTTTCCAGAAGTTTTTCCTAGAACAAACTCTGATTCACGCCCTATCTCTGTTGGATCTATAAATTCATAAGTCCTCCTGTCTTTCAAAAGTCCGTCTACATGTATCCCGGACTCATGTGAAAATACAGCTTCTCCCACAAGTGGTTTATTTTTAGAAAGTTTTATTCCAGAAGCTTTTTCCACATATTTTGATAGAACAGGAATCTGCTTCATGTCAAAATTAGTTTTATATTTTCCTATATACTTAAGAGAGGCGACGATCTCTTCAAGAGAAGTGTTTCCTGCTCTCTCCCCTATACCGTTTACTGTGGCACTTATATATTTTGCTCCCGCCCTGCAGGCTGCCAGAGCATTGGCAGTGGCCATCCCAAAATCATTATGGCCGTGAAAATCTATATCTATATTTATTTCACTTCTTATTATCTTGATATTTTCATATACTGTAAAGGGATCTAAGGCCCCCACAGTGTCAGCGTACCTGACCCTGCACACTCCAAGTGATTCTGCTGTTTTGTAAAATTCAATAAGAAAATCCAAGTCCGCCCTAGAGGCATCTTCAGCTCCCACAGAAACCTTGCATCCCTTATCAAGGGCATAAGTCACAAGCTCTTTGAGAGTCTCGATAATCCACTCTCTGCTTTTTTTCAGTTTATTATATATATGTATATCAGATACAGGAACTCCTATATGAACATTTTTAATTCCTGTTTTTATAGAGCTGTCTATGTCAGACTTCGAAAGTCTGTTCCATGTAATTAGCTCGCACTTTAAACCCAAATCATTGATTTTTTTTATTATCTGGATCTCTTCTTGACCCATGGCAGGAGTTCCCACTTCTATAACACCTACTCCAGCTTTATCGAGCATAGTTGCTATCTCTAGCTTTTCCTCCATAGTAAAATCAACTCCTGGAGTCTGTTCACCGTCTCTTAAAGTTGTATCTAATATGTAAAAATCTTCCATAAAAAACACCTCACATTCCCAGGAATATAGATAATTTTAGCAGCAAGTACTGCACATCTTATCTTTATCCACCTTATAATCGTTGACCTTAAAGGCAAATTCTTCTATATTGAAGCTGACTTTTCTGTTTTCTAAAAAAACTTTTCCTTTTTTAAACTCAATTTTCATTGGAACAATATCCTTTTTTTCATCACTGCACATACTTATAGTCTCTGCAGGAGAACAAAGGTATTCCTCATCCTCACCTTTTATTAGAATCTCGTTTGTAGTTGTATAGAGTGACTTTATTTTACCGTCTTCATAAAAGGAAAGGGAATTGATGTCGCCGTGTATTCCAAGAGGTGCGATGTCGTATGCCTTGAGAGATCCTATAGGGGTCTCCACATCTACCATTTCAGCAGGTTCAAAGGACTTTATACCTCCAGTTTCATAAAAAGATATCCCGGTTCTGACAGTAGCCTCCCCTATAGGGGTTTTTACTAAAGGCCGTTCAACAGGCCATAGAGTCAGAGACTTTATTTTACCGCTTCTATAAAAGCTTATACTTATTATCTTATTTTCTATGATTCCAACAGGAGTTTTTATTTTTAATTTTTCAGCAAGTTTGAATTCATGCTGCTCAGTCCAAAATCCTGTTAATTTTCCATCTAAAGGAAATATCTTTTTTATGGAACCATCATCATAAAACATCACCGATTCTGCAGTAATAGTTCCCGCTTTTGTTTCCAAAAGAACCTTCTCCTGAAGATAAACTTTTTTCATGATTCCATTTTTATAAAACTCCAGCGAGAATTTCAGTTTTCTTCTTTCACTATCATCTTTATACTGGGGCGTGAGGAGTCCGTATTCCGTTTTCAACATGTTCTTTTTCTGAAGTATGCAGCTTTTTAATTCTCCAGTATTATAATTTTCAGAATAATAAACTCCCTCTAAGTCACCATATTTACACTTCATTCAAACTCCCCCTTCTACAACTACCTTACAGCATAAGTCTTTCTACAGGTTTCCCACCTTCAATATGTGAGTCCATTATCTCTTCTACATCGTCAGGAGTTACACTTCCATACCATACTCCTTCAGGATAAACTATAACTATAGGACCCTTATCGCATATTGCCAGACATCCTGTATTCGTCACCATTATTTCTCCAGACAAATCTCTGTCGTCTATCTCTTCCATAAAATTCTGTATTATTGTCACTGACTCTTTTTGCAGACAATAACCTTTCTGTTGACCGTTTATCCTAGAACTAGAACATACAAATATGTGATGCTTTGGTTTAATCATTTTCTTCCCCCCATTATCCGTTTATTTTTTTAAATGCAGTATTTATCCCATCTTCTATAGTGTCGTAAAGCTCATAAGTGTAGATGTTATTTGATCTGAGCATCTGCTTAGGTCCATAACCTATCCTCACGCTGAGTACCATTTTACAATCACCTAAAGTTTTTATAACTTTTTCTATCTTAGAATCTTTGTCGTCACAGCTTTCTATCCCTGTGCAATACTTTTCTATCTCTCTTTCCTCCATAAATTCAATTCCGTCTTTTGAATATTTATAGATATGAAATCGGTCTACCTGACCAAAATGCTGATCTATTAATTTCCTATCTTTAGATGCCACTGCCACAAGTAAGTCTCTCTCTTCTTTCTCTTCGAACTTTTCTTCACCAGTACCTCTGAATTCTAAAGACCTGTCCTGAGTCAGCTGACCTATTGCATCTGCCCTGCACTGCTGGCAGTGATACATTTGTTTCATTGTTATAGAGCATTTGTTCCTGAGTTCGTTTAGCTCCTTCTTACTTACAAGAGGCATATTCTCAAATACAGTCCCCGCTGCAGGTATTAAAGGCATTATGTTGGTCATAAAAGCACCCAGTTCTCTTACTTTTTTTACAACCTCAGGAATATGGTGATCGTTGACACCTTTTACCAGTACTATGTTTATTTTGCACAAAACACCATTTTTAGTTAGGTATTCGATTCCTTTTAGCTGATTTTCCTGAAGAACCCTGGCTCCCTCTTCTCCTCTTAATATTTTACCCTTATAATTAACAAACTCGTAAATTTTTGCCCCGATTTTTGGGTCGATACTGTTTAAAGTCACAGTTACATGATTTATTCCTAAAGCTATGATCTCCTCTGCATAATCAGGGAGCATAAGTCCGTTTGTAGAAAGGCAGATTATTACATCTGGGTCTTTCTCTTTGATAAGCTCAATGGATTTTTTTGTTTCCTCAAAATTCGCTAGAGCATCTCCTGGACCTGCTATTCCTACAACTTTTAGGTTTTCTATTTTTTCTTTCACTATAGAATATTTTTTTGCCGCAGCTTCTGGTGTAAGTATTCCACTTGTTACCCCAGGTCTGCTCTCATTTACACAATCATATAGTCTATTACAATAATTACACTGTATGTTACATTTAGGTGCCACTGGAATATGCATCCTTGCATTTTTATGTCCGTCTGCCGTATAGCAGGGATGCTCCTCTGTTTTCTTTTTTAATTCTTCTGATGCCCACTCTGGGTAATCTGTTTTCCCTGAACAGCCACCCGAACAACCTACATTCCCCATTGCCATATTAAGCCCCCCTATAATCTGAATTTTATACCTTCATGCTTTCAACCGCCTCAAAAGGATCTGCTATATCTTCCTGAATTACCGCCTCTATATTGATTTTCTTAAGGCTTTCTACCATCCCTGCCCCAATTTTCCCTGAGATTACCGCATCACAGTCATTTATATCATCTATTATATGATTTGTATGTTGCCCGTCTGTCACCCGTCTGTCAACAAAGGAAACCTCATCTCCAACTTTTGAAAAGATTAAAAATATTTTTGTTTTCCCGAGATGACTCGCTATCATTCCAGCATCATTTACACCAACTGCTACTTTCATGCAGTGACCTCCTTTACATCCTCATCTTCTTTATAATATTTTTTATACATTCTGTCTCTGTAACTTTGATATTTTTGTGCCATTAGGGTGTTTGTAAGGATATCCAGGAAATTCATACTTCCGTCATAGCCTATAGTCACCTGTCTCTGAGCTCCAATCCTGTCGTGTACTGGAAATCCTACTCTTATAAGAGGAATCCCCTCTTTTTCCTCTATATACTTTCCATCAGAGTGTCCTATGAGTATATTTACCTCTTTTTCCTTCACATAGGATCTGATTGTTTCAAAGTCTGTGTCTTCTAAAACTACAATTTCATCTCCATATTTATCCAGTCCTTCAGCAAGAAATGCTCTTATTTTCTTGATATTAGAACCTGTTGATATAACCCTTGGAGTTATTCCGTTTTCTAGACATAGAGAACTTATAGATGTCACTAGTTCAGGCTCCCCAAATACTGCCGCCACTCCCTCACCGTTATATTTATGTGAGTCGATCATAGCATCTAACATTCTTCCCCTCGCCTTTACATAATACTCTGGAATCTTTTTACCTGATATTTTAGACAAAAGTTTCATCAGAGTGTCGCTGTTTTCTAGGCCTATAGGAATAGGAATTCTGTATAGAGGTACCCCAAACTCTTTTTTTAGATATTCTCCAGGAGAATGATCCTCTCTTGAATGAACACCAAATTCAATTGTCGCCAAGCTTCCAGACATGGTTTTTATCTCACTGCAAGTTGTCCCTCCCTCAGGAAGCTTTTCAAATTCCAGTCCCCTGTAAGGTGAATCTAAAGTTTCAGAAACATCTGGAAGTATTACGGCTTCGATACCAAACCTCTCTAAAATCAATTTCAGCTCTCTTATATCTCCAGGGCTCATAAGCCCGCTTATTATATTTATCTTCTTGTTAGGTTCTGAAGGTTCTACTATCTTTTCCACCATTTTTCTCACAGCCAGATAATATCCTTCAAACTGAGTCCCACCGTATCCAGGAGTTGGTACTGAAACCAAAGTCAGATCTTCTGATGAAATTTTTTCCTCTACCATAAAGTCTTTTAATATACGATTTATATCTTCCCCTATAGTCTCTGCAAGACAAGTTGTGACAACTCCTATAGTCTTAGGATTATACATCTTCAGCACATTTTTGAGTCCCTTTTTAAGATTGGCCTCTCCTCCATATACAGTGGCCTTTTCATTGAGGGAAGAGGAAGCAATATCTATAGGTTCATTATAATGCTGTGCCATATGTCTTCTCACATAGGTGCTGCACCCCTGAGACCCATGCATTACAACTATGGATTTTTCCATACCCTTAAATGCCAGACACGCTCCCATAGGCATACACATCTTGCATGGATTTACATTTACGTCTACACAGTTTTTATCTTTCATATTATTCCACCTCCCTTTCTACTCTATTCCCATACCATTTTTTTTGATAATATCCCATACCGGACTGTTTACAGTCAGGTCTATCTCTTTTGCAAAATTAATAGCCCCCTCGTATCCGGCCAAAGGATGTTTTCTAGCATGGTTATGATCTATAAACCCGATCCCTAGCTTATATGCCAGTGGTCTTTCCTTTACTCCTCCTACAAGCATATCCGCTCCCTTTTCTCTCATGAATCTCTCTAATTCACTAGGGTTGGCATCATCTAAAACAACTGTATTTTCATCTGAAAGTTTTCTTATAATTTCATACTCTTCAGGTCTTCCTGTCTGAGATCCTACCATAACCGGTGTTATACCTAGATCCCTAAACTGCTTTATGAGAGATATTGCTTTGAAGCCTCCTCCTACATATATAGCTACTTTTTTCCCTGCAAGTTTTTTTCTGTATGGTTCTAGTCTTTCAGTGGTCTCTTTTTCCATTCTTTTTACAAATTCTTCAGTCTTTTTTATCACATTGAAGTCTCCTAAGGTATAAGCTAGAGACCTCAGAGAGATTCTTATATCTTCTAGTCCGAAAAAGCTGACCTTGGTATATGGAGTCCCATATTTATCCTCAAACTTTTTTGCCAGAGAAGTCATAGAACCTGCACACTGAACTACATTAAATAACGCAGTGGGAGCCTCTTTTATCTGTTCATAATTAGAGTCTCCTGAAAAGTGTGCCACTACATCTATCCCTATCTCTTTTAAATATCCCTTTATTATCCAAAGCTCTCCAGCCAGATTGAAATCCCCTAAAAAGTTGATACCTTTTTTCTCTCCTTCTGAATTCCCGTCTAACTCTAGTATCTTCAATATCGCATCTCCTGCAGCCTTATAACCTGCAGATTTACTTCCTACAAACCCAGAAGATTCCACCGGAATTACCCTTATTCCGTATTTCTTTTCAGCCGCCTTACATATAGCCTGCAAATCGTCTCCAATTACCCCTACAACACAAGTTGAATATACAAATATAAGTTTAGGGTTTTTAAGTTCCATTATTTCATCTATGGCAGCTGTAAGCTTCTTTTCACCGCCAAATATAATATCTTTCTCTCTAAGATCAGTAGAATAACTGTTTCTGTATTCTTCAGATCCGCTGCTTAGACTTCCTCTTATATCAAATGTATAAGCCGCACATCCGATGGGACCATGAACCAGATGCACCGCATCAGTTATTGGATTCAAGACTACTCTCGCCCCGCAGTATACACAGGCTCTCTGACTTACTGCTCCTGCCACACTTTGAGAATCACATTTTATCTTCTTGCCTTTTTCCTCTTTATTGCAGACAATAAAATCTTTTCTCTCTTCTATCAATGCCAGGTTTCCATCTATAATCTTTTTATCCATTTCTATCACCTCTTCAATAAAACAATCTGATTGATATAAAACATTGCCCCTTCTAATTTTCAATTAAATGATTTACATAAATCAAGTTATTTTATTGGGCCACGCTCTTTATAGAACGTGACCCTAAAATAATCTTACATTACTAGTTCTAAATCTTTATCTTCTGCATCTCTGTCTGCTCTTTCAAGTAGGGCATCACTTATTTTTTCAATAAGCCTCATTGCACCTTTATAACCAACAGTTGGAAGATAAGTATGTACCGATCTGTCAAGTACAGGGAATCCAAACCTTACTAAAGGAGTATCCTCCGCTCTTGCTATGTACTTACCGTATGTGTTACCAATAATAAGATCTACAGGCTCATTTTTTATCCATTGATGGAAAAGGAATAAGTCTCCTTTACTCATGTATTTAGAATCTTCTTTGTTCACACCTGCATCATCCAATACCTTTTCTATCTGCTTATCAAAAGCTTTTCCAGGTGTCCCAGTTAGCATAAATTTTGGAACCATTCCTAAACTAAGTACAAATTCAGTCATTGCGATTACCTGGTCAGGATCTCCAAAAATCCCTACTTTTTTACCGTGGAAGTGATGGTGTGTATCAACCATTATATCCACTACCTGACCTCTCACTTTCTCTATCTCCCAAGGAACAGGTTTCCCTGTAATTTTTGAAACTTCCATAAGAAATTCATCTGTTGCTTTTACTCCAACTGGCATTTTTATAGCAGTTGAAGGAACTCCGCATTTAGTTTCTAGTGCAATTGAACCAGCTTCTGATGCAAAAGTTCCAAGGGCAATAGTTGCCTTTGAATTTCCAGCGTCCTGTATATCTTCGATTTTTGTTCCACCCTCTGGATACATCTCATATTTTGATGTCATAGGAGAATCTACAACACCACTTGTATCAGGAAGCATTGTGAAAGGAACATCCATTTTTTCTAAGAGTTCTTTTATCTCTGTCATATCTCCAGGATTTACAAAACCAGGTATGATATTTATTTTCCCGTTAGCTCCCTTACCTTCACCTTCTGCCAAAAGTTGCAAAGTTGATTTGACCATATTGGAAAATCCAGTAATATGAGAACCTACATAACTTGGTGTACTCGTACTTATTACTAATTTGCCTTCAGGAATAATTGGCGCAGCCTCACTGATTATCGTTGTAAGGTCATCACCGATAGTCTCACTAAGACAAGTTGTGTGTACCGCTACGATCTTTGGATCATATATTGCAAATATATTTTTTAGTGATGTCTTTAAGTTTGATCCCCCTCCAAATACAGAAGCTCCTTCTGTAAATGAACTTGTTGTTGCTACGATAGGATCTCTAAAGTGTCTGGTAAGGTGCATTCTGTGAAATGAGCAGCAACCTTGTGAACCGTGACTGTGTGGCATACATCCGTTTATTCCTAAGGCGGCGTACATCGCTCCTATAGGTTGGCATGTTTTTGCAGGGTTTATAACCAGTGCTTTTCTTTCTTTTATCTCTTTAGGTGTAAAATCTAGCATGTACCTTCACCTCCTAGTTCTCCTTCTAATACTGGAGAAATTTTCCAAGGTGGAGTTATATAACCCCAAGTTGGTGTGTTTAATCCTGCTGAAACATCCTTTGCAAATATAACTGCGCCTTTAAATCCTGCATAAGGTCCGCTGTAGTCATAAGAGTGTAGCTGTTTTGCGAATATACCCATCTTATGAGCTATATATTTGTCCTTGATACCAGAACAGAATAAGTCTGGTTTAAGCATCTCTACAATAGCCTCTGTTTCATAGTGGTTCAGATCATCGATTACGATAGAACCATCTTTCATGTCGCTTATCATACCTTTGTATTCTCCTAGAGGTATCTCTTTTTTAAGTTCCTCATATTTCTCTGGAGAAAGATATACTTTATAGTTCTTCTCATCTTTTTCTACAGTTATACTCTCGATATTTTTATTATCAGCATTAGTCTTGATTGTTGGTATTACTTTTCTACCTTCATAGTCATCTCTGTGTCCAAATTCATATCCTGCTGCAACTGTCTCTATACCAATTTCAGCTAGTAAGTTTTGATAGTGATGTGCTCTAGAACCACCGACAAATAAGAATGCTGTTTTACCTTTACACTGCTCTCTGTATTCAGCTATAACATCTTTTATCTCTTTAAGTTCCTCTTTGATGACCTCTTCTGTTTTTTCAGCGAGTTCTTCATCTCCGAAGTATTTAGCCATATCTCTAAGGCTTTGAACTGTACTTTCTACTCCTATAAAGTTAACCTTCATCCAAGGTGCACCATATTTAGTTTCTATCATTTCAGCTATATAGTTTATTGATCTGTGACACTGGATAAGGTTTAAATCTGCCTGGTTGGCATTTTTTAGAGTCTCATAACTACCATCACCAGTCATAACACTGATAACTGTATATCCTATTTTGTCTAGGATTCTTCCGATTTCCCATCCGTCTCCACCTATGTTGTATTCCCCTAAAATATTAACTTTGAATTTACCTTCTACTTCTTTTTCACCTTTACCTATAACTTCCGTCATAAGTTTATTGTTGGCAATATGGTGACCTGCAGACTGACTTACACCCTTATATCCTTCACAACTTACTGCAAATGTAGTCATACCTGTTTTTTCCTGCACTCTTCTTGCTACTGCGTGAACGTCATCACCTATAAGTCCCACTGGACATGTGGACGATATTGTCATAGCGTTTGGCTTAAAGATCTCATAAGCTTCCATACAGGCTTTTTCAAGTTTTGGTTCTCCACCAAATACGATATCACTCTCTTGCATATCTGTTGAGAAAATATAGTTTATGAAGTTTTTACCATCATCATCAGCATCTGCCTTGTTTCTTCTTGTACCCCATGTATAGTAAGAACATCCTATAGGTCCGTGAACCACATGAACCATATCTTTTAGCGGCCCTAGAACAACCCCCTTACACCCTGCATAACAGCAACCTCTGTTTGTCATTGTACCTGGTACAGTTCTTGTATCAGCCTCTATATGCTGTTCTCCTTGCAGGGAGTCCTTTATAAATATATGTTTTCTTCTGTTTTTCATGGTTTTTGCCGGGTAAGCATCCAGCATCTGTTGAATCTTATCTTTCGTCTCCATTATTCCACCCCCTGTTTTAAAGTATTTCTTCCCCTGATTCTCCGGTTCTAACTTTGTAAGATTCTGCTACAGGTAATACAAATATTTTTCCGTCCCCTGGATTCCCTGTTTTATTTACAGTTATAATAGTATCCACAACTGTTTTCACTTTGTCTTCAGGTACTATAATAGTTAAAAGTCTTTTATTTATAAGTCTGTGAGATTCTGCCACTGCATCTGCTATTGCAGGTGTCACATCACCTTCTGTCTCGACATCTTTTAAAAGTTCAAAAGCTACCTTTTTTTTACCTCTTCCTTTTACTGTACGGGCTGTCATAGAATCAATCCCGGCTAGCAATAGGGCTTGCTTTGTTTGGTTGATCATGTTTCTTCTAATTACTGCCATAACCTCTTTCATTATTTTTGCCCTCCTCTTTTTCAGACTACCCAACGATTGAGCGCTAATTCTATTACTAAAGAGTGTTAGAAGCACTACTGATTGTATAAGCCTCTTCAACATCACTTACAAATATTTTACCGTCACCAAAGGCTCCTGAAGCTGATGTTTTTGCTGTCTTCATGATCACGCTGATAGCATCCGCTTTATCAATTTCATCTTTTACAACCATAATTATTAGCTCTTTTGGAAGCTGATCATAATGTACATCTCCGACTTTTACCCCTCTTTGTTTACCTCTACCAACTACTTCGATTTTTGTCACTGCCGGAAAACCTGCTTCATTTAATTCAGATAGTACTTCATTAACTTTTTCAGGTCTAACAATCGCTCTTATCATTTTCATATTATGTTCCCCCTCCTGTTTTTTTTAATTTTAATTTCTATAATAGTTGGTCCTTATACTTCCATGAATCCGTAATCCATCATTAGTGATTCCAATTCATCTGTAGTGAGAGGAGTAGGTATTACAAGCATTTCGTTCTCGTCAATGTTCTTTGCTAATTGTCTGTACTCATCAGCTTGCTGACATTCAGGCTCATAGTTTACAACTACATTTTTATGAATTTCTGCTCTCTGTACTACGTTGTCTCTTGGTACAAAGTGAATCATTTGGCTTCCTAATTTTCCTGCAAATTCAGTAAGAAGTTCTAACTCTTTATCAACTTTTCTTGAGTTACATATGATTCCACCAAGTCTTGTTTTACCCTGTTTACCATATTGTGCAATTGATTTTGCGATATTGTTTGCAGCATAAAGTGCCATGTATTCCCCTGATGCAACTATATAAACTTCTTCTGCTTTACCTTCTCTTATCGGCATCGCAAATCCTCCACACACAACGTCTCCAAGTACGTCATAGAAAACATAGTCAAGTTCTGGTGTATATGCTCCTAGTTGCTCAAGCATTGAGATCGAAGTGATGATTCCTCTTCCTGCACATCCTACACCTGGCTGTGGACCTCCTGACTCTACACATTTTACCCCTTTGAATCCATCTTTTAGGATGTCATCTAATTCGATATCTTCTCCCTCTTCTCTAAGAGTATCTAAAACTGTCTTTTGTGCAAGTCCTCCAAGAAGAAGTCTAGTAGAATCTGCCTTAGGGTCACATCCTACTACCATGATATGTTTACCCATTTCCATCAATGCCCCAACTGTGTTTTGAGTAGTAGTAGATTTACCAATTCCACCCTTACCATAGATAGCCAACTGTCTTAATTTTTTTTCTTCTGCCATTTTAATTACCCCCTTAGATTAAATTAGCGATAGCTTTTACCCGTTTACTGCCTCAAATAAATATTATTTAGATTATCTAAAGTAATATTTATTTGAAATAATAAAATTATATAAAATTAACTTATAATTTGGTTTTAATTTTTTTTTAATTTAGATTTTACATCTCTTTTCTGCATATAATGATGTTTAGTTTTGAATTAAAATAAGCCCTTGATATAAACTTTAAAGGTTATTTGGAATAGAATTATTTTTGAATAGGTTAATTTGAATAGACTGAAATGTTTTGAATAGGATTTAGAAAGTTTTACCTTTAATTTAGATAATTTTTGAATTGTTTTTATTTGGATACGATTAGCTTCAGTATTTTTTAGAGTTCTTAAAGGTTAATTTTTTGGTAGGTTTTTAATAAGTTTAGAAGTTCTTTGATTAGTGTTAGAAGAATTAGCCTTTAATTTAATAGAATTTTTATACAAAAAAAGTCGTACTACTTTCATCTGATTTTCAGAGAAAGTAAAACGACTTTATATCTTTTCAGGGTATTAAAGAGAAATCTCTTTTTTTTCTGCCAAGATGCCATTCACTTCTTGTATTTATTTTGTTTATTGATGTCCTGTTTTATATTCATAGTATATATCTGATTTTTGTTTTTGTCAAACTTTTTTTATTTTTCATTTATCATATTTAGAGCAATCCCTTATTTTATCTGGGTTTAATAAATAAGTTTTTTTCTTCTCTTAAGATATCATTTTGTGAAACAAGAGTGTATTTAGTCTGATTCAGTTTAACACCTTGAAGATATCTTTAGGTTTTTCAATTTTTATTTTTCTCTCTGTTTCGTTCGGCCTGGGTTTTGCTCAGGTAAAATGGCTCTAGCCGAAAAACATTGTCCTCAGGCATGTCAAAGCAGATTTCAGCCATAACAGAAGCTCTAGGAAGAGATAGTGAATTACTTGTAAAAAAACATTTATCACCCATAATATCTTTTATCAGTTCTCTATAATGAATGCTCCCATCACCTAAGAACAGTACCTCTTCACCTCTATACTCGTCTAAGATGCCCCTGAGTTCCCCGTCTTTATAGTCGGTTTTTCTCTCTAGCCTGTCCTTAGAGTTATAGGCATATTCTGCATAATAGACCCTTTCTTTCCTGGCATCTATCAAAGATATTATCTTTTTATATGTACGTGGCGCCAGATTTGCTATTGCATCTAGTTCATTTATTCCCACTAAAGGAACTTTTAGTGAATAAGCTAGGCCCTTTGCAGTCCCTACTCCCACTCTTATCCCGGTAAAAGATCCTGGACCTATACTCACTGCTATTCTTTCTATGTCTTTTATACTGTTTCCCGAAAGCTCAAAAAGTGCGTCTATGGCACTCATCACTGTATCAGAGTGATTCAGATTTACATTTAGGTTCAGTTCAGCTACAAGGCCCTTTTCCTTATGGTATAAAGCCACTGTTCCAGACTTTGTAGATGTATCAATTGCTAAAGCCAACATATTCAAACAACTCTCTTTCTCTTTCTGAGTTCCCTATAAATTCAACAGAGATTTTTCTGCTATCATCATCGTGATAGTAGAGTTTTATCTCAATGTATTCTTTCGGTAGTTCACTCTCTATAATATCCGCCCACTCTATAACAACTAGTCCGCCGTTATTGAGGTAATCCTCATAACCCACCTCATATACCTCTTCAGGGTCGGTGAGTCTGTACACATCAAAATGGTATAAAGGAAGTCTCCCCCCATGATGCTCTAGTACATAGTTAAAAGTGGGGCTTTTTATATTTTCTTCTATACCCAGCTCTTTTGCGAGGGTCTTGATAAAGGTAGTTTTTCCTGTCCCTAAGTCCCCTATAAGAGCTATCACATCATTTTCCTTTGAAAAATCTGCCAGATCAACTGCCAGTTTATCCAGTTCTTCAAATGAAACTGTTTTTTCCATTTTTCTCTCCTCTACTGCTTTTTATCCATGATCTTATTTACCACATTGCTGGTAGATTTACCATCTACAAGAGTAAGTATTCTTACCTCTCCTCCGTTTCTTTCCACTACCACTGTCTCAGGAAGTTCTTCTTTTTTATAATCTCCTCCCTTTACATGGATAGATGGTTTTAGCTCATCTATTATCTCTACAGGGGTATCCTCAGTAAAAATAACTGCATAGTCCACAGCCTTTAGTCCGGTAAGCATCTCTGCCCTGTCTTCCTGTGAGTTTATAGGTCTTGTAGGTCCCTTTAGTCTTCTTACTGATTCATCTGAGTTTACTCCTACTATTAAAATATCCCCCTGATCCTTCGCCTCATTTAAATATCTAAGGTGTCCCACATGAAGTATATCAAAACAACCATTTGTAAATACGGCTTTCTTTCCTTCTTTTTTTATTTTACATACCAATTCTGCTGCTTCTTTTCTCTCTAATACTCTCTTCAACGATAGTTCACACCCTTTATATCTTTTAATTATTTTACAATATACCCATAGATTTCTCAACTTCAATTTCTCTTAGCATATTTGTTACTTCTATTATTATTTCAGCTGTGATTCCCCAGATAGCTTCTCCGTCATAGCTGTAAAAATATACCTGTCTAGGTTTCCCTTCCCAGGGCTTAAAATATCTCTCTGGAAGTCCTAGCTCCTTTGCAGGAAACTCTTTCACCACACCGTTTTCTTCATAATAAGGATGAAATTTTATTGTTATTCTCTCTATTCTAGGCTTATTTTCCATAAAGAATTTCAGTGGGACAAAGAGAAGCCTTTCCACCTCATCTTTGTTTATTTTAAACTCCTCTATACTGTCAATTTCTATTATTCCGGCATATGATTCTACTATCACACCTGTGGCAATAATCAAGGTTCCGATCTTGCCCAATACTTTTATTTTTTCCCTTGAAATCCCGAGTTCCTCTTCAGTTTCCCTTATTGCAGTCTCTAAAAAACTGATGTCACTCTCTTCATATTGTCCCCCGGGAAAACTTATCTCTCCTCCCTGCCTTATATTCTTGGCCCTTTTTTGAAGGACAAAATATTCCTCTCCGTCTATCTTACAGATAACCGCCATAACTGCAGAATTAAAATACTTGTCCCGGGATATGATTGTACTGTCTTTATATTCAAGTTTTTTCAATATCTCACTGTAATTCATAGTAAATCCTCCTGAAGTTTATTATAACATTAATTTATTTTAAAAACTATTTCACTTTTATTTTTTATTTCAGCTATAATATTTAATTGATCTGTTGGTATCTCAATTTATATCTCTTTTTTATAAATTTACCTTGAAAAATTATTATCTTATCTTTTATTCATATAAATTAGTAATAAACTCTTTTTATTTCCCATCTGTTAAATTAAACAGGCAGGGATATTTCCCCTGCCCCTTTAATCAAATTTTTATATTTCTTTGGCTTTTATACCCCATATCTCACTAGCATATTGAGCTATAGTCCTATCAGAAGAAAATTTTCCTCCGTTGGCTATATTTATCCAGGCTTTTTTAGCCCATTCGCTTTGGTTCCTATACTCTATGTTGACTTTTCTCTGTGTCTCTCGGTACTCTGCAAAATCTTTAAAAATAAAATATTGATCTGGTTTATGCCAGCTAGCTCCTTTTAACAGGGAATCATAAAGTTCCTGAAACATTCCTGTTCCACCGTCATCATAAGTTCCGTCTATGAGACTGTCCACTACTTTTTTAAGGCCCTCTACAGATTCATACTCTTTTGACGGATTATATCCCTTTTCCTTTAGTTTATTTATATCCTCTACTTTTAGTCCGAAGATATAGTTATTTTCAAGACCTGCCTCTTGGGCTATCTCTACATTGGCACCATCTAAGGTTCCCAGAGTCAAAGCACCATTTATCATAAATTTCATATTTCCAGTTCCTGATGCCTCTTTTCCTGCAGTAGATATCTGTTCTGAAATGTCTGCCGCAGGGAATATTTTTTCTGCTAAAGAAACCCTGTAGTTTTCCACGAAAACAATTTTTATTCTTCCTTTTACCCTAGGGTCATTATTTACAGCTTTTGCAACCTCATTTATCAGTTTTATTATCCCCTTTGCCCTAAAATATCCCGGAGCCGCCTTGGCACCGAAAATATAAGTCACAGGATAAATATCCATCTCAGGATTTTCTTTTATCTTGTTATAGAGGTCCATTATGTGAAATATATTAAGGAGTTGTCTCTTATACTCGTGAAGCCTCTTTACCTGTACATCAAAAATAGAGTCTGTGTCTATCTCTATCCCCTGAACTTTTTTCAGATGATTGGAAAGCTGTGTTTTTTTCAGATTTTTTATCTCAAGAAATTTATCTAGTATTTTTTTATTATCTTTATATTTCTCCAGTTTTTTAAGCTGTGATAAATCAGTTATCCATTCATCTCCTATAAGCTTGGTGATAAAGTTCGAAAGCTCCTCATTTGAAAAAAGAAGCCACCTCCTCTGGGTTATTCCGTTGGTTTTATTCTGAAACTTTTTAGGATAAAGTTTGTACCACTCTTTCAGCTCCTGATTTTTTAATAATTCTGTGTGAAGTTCTGCCACTCCGTTTATAGTTTTTGACCCATATATAGCCATCCAAGCCATATGTATAAGATCTCCTTGAATAACAGACATTTTTTCATGCTTTTTTCTGTCCTCAGGATATTGTTTTTCCAGGGACTGAAGAAGTTCGATATGGATTCTGTAAGTTATATCATAAATTCTAGGAAGTACCTCTCTGTAAAGCTCTATCCACCATTTTTCAAGAGCCTCTTTTAAAATAGTATGATTGGTATAGGAAAATATATTTTCCACTATATTCCACGCCCTTGTCCAGCTTATACCCTCTACATCATAAAGTAGCCTCATCATCTCAGGTATGGCAATCACAGGATGGGTGTCATTTAACTGTATAGCCACATAATCTACAAGTTTTTCATAATCTTTACCGTGTATTCTTTTGAAACTCTTAAGTATATCCTGCAGTGAAGCCGATGCAAAAAAATACTGCTGTTTCAGCCTAAGTTTTTTCCCCTCGTTGGTAGAATCATTTGGATAAAGTATCCTCGATATATTTTCAGCCTTGTTTTTTTCCTGTACAGCCTCTTCATATTCCTGTGAATTAAAGGCATCTAAGTCCAAGTCATTGATAGGTGCAGCTTCCCATAGTCTAAGGGTGTTTACATTATCTGTACCATATCCCAGTATAGGGGTGTCGTATGGAACAGCCCTGACTTTTTGATCTCCAAATTCTACAATGACCTCATCACTAGATTTCCTAACAGACCATGGGTCTCCGTATTTCAGCCAGGTTTCAGGATATTCTTTTTGAAATCCATCTTCAAACTTCTGTGTAAAAATTCCGTTTTTATATCTTATACCATAACCTTGTCCAGGCAGATTAAGGGTCGCCAAGGAATCCATAAAGCAGGCTGCCAGTCTTCCAAGTCCGCCGTTTCCTAGACCTGCATCATCTTCTGCCTCTTCTATCTGGTTATATTTTATCCCCAACTCTTTTAAAACTTCTTTTACCTCACGAAGCACCCCCATATTCATAAGATTATTTCCAAGTGCCCTTCCCATGAGAAATTCAGCAGATAAATAAAAGGCCTGTTTACCTTTTTTGTATTCTTCTGATGTTTTTTCCCAGTTTTCAGATATACCCTCCATTATTGTTTTGGCGAGAGCCTGATAAATCTCAAAATCTTCTGCTTCTTTTAAAGATTTTCCCCAGTCAACCTTTAGATATCTTTTTATTCCATCTATTATTTTTTCTTTATCTAAATACATTTTTTACCCCCTATACCCAAAGAATTTATCGATTGTATTTCTCAGTTATTCTTTTCAATCTTAGAGCTTTCTCTTTTTTCAAGTCCTCTTTTTTCATCCTCCACTTCCAGTTTCCCCAGGATGTTGCAGGAAAATTCATTCTTGCTTCACTTCCCAATCCTATTACATCCTGCATCTGAGTTATGGTCATAATCGCCCTAGAGCTCCATATAGCCTCTATACATCTCCAGTTTATCTCCTCTGATTCCACTTCAGGCATATTTCCCAGATACCTTTCACATATTCCCCTGTGAAAATTATCGAGTCCCCTATACCAGCCTATAACTGTATCATTGTCATGAGTTCCAGTATAAGCCACACAATTTTCCGGATATCTGTGAGGAAGATATTCATTTTCACTGTTTGTATCAAAGGCAAATTCCAGTATTTTCATCCCAGGATATCCACTGTCCTTTAGAAGTTTTCTCACCTTAGGAGTTAAAAACCCCAGATCTTCTGCTATTATAGGAAGTTCTCCTAAGGTTCTGTTTATCTTTCCAAATAACTTCATGCCAGGCCCTTTTTCCCACCGGCCTTTTCTTGCGGTTTTTCTTCCGTATCTCACCGTCCAGAAAGACTCAAAACCCCTGAAGTGATCTATTCTTATTGTATCGTATAGATTAAAGGAGTTTTTTACCCTTTCTAGCCACCATCTGTAACCTCTTTTTTCCATATAATCCCAGTCGTACAGAGGATTTCCCCAGAACTGTCCGTCTTTGCTAAACATATCAGGGGGAGCTCCAGATAATTTTTTTGGTCTTTTGTATTTATCAAACAAAAACATCTTGCTCTTGGACCACGCATCAACGCTGTCTGGAGCCACAAAGATAGGAATATCCCCTATAATCTTTATATCTTTAGAATTGGCGTAATTTTTGAGTTTCTGCCATTGTTCATAGAAAACATACTGAAGAAAAAGGTGAAATTCCATCTCATAGCAAAGATCCATCTCTGTCTCTTTTATAACAGATTTTTTCTTATATCTATAGTCTTTAGGCCATTTTTGCCACTGCTTATAGCCAAAATTTTTCTTTAAAGCCATAAAAAGACAGTAGTCCTCTATCCAGTATTCAGATTTTTTCTTAAATACTTCCATATCTTCCCACTGTTCAGCCTGAAGATAGCCGTTGTATGCCTTTCTCAATAGTTTCATTTTTTCGCGATGTACCAGTCCAAAATCCACACTTCCCTCTATATTCCCATTCACTAAGTTAGCCAAATCATCTTGTTCGATAAACCCTTTTTCCACAAGAGCTTCCATATCTATAAAATAATGATTCCCTGCAAAGGCCGAAAAAGACTGGTATGGAGAGTCACCGTATCCAGTTGGTCCCATTGGTAAAATCTGCCACAACTTCTGCCCTGCATCTGCCATAAAATCCACAAACTCATAGGCTGGTCTTCCCAGATCCCCTATACCATATTTTCCGTGAAGAGAGCTTATATGCATTATTATCCCGCTGCTTCTCTGAAATTCCATAGACCCTCCTGTTTTTACTGTAAAAATAAATTGCTGTTTTTCATTAGCTTTTTCATACTAATTATCTACGGAGTATAGTGGCTTCCTCCTACTTTTTCCATACAATAAAATTAATTGATCTAGGTTGTCGCCCCTATCCAAATTAAAGTATCGAATTTATAGGGATTCATTACTTTTCTCTTGAAAGAAAAGCACCCCAAGAGTATTTCCTCCCTTCGGTCAGGGCATAACCAAAAGTTCAAGCCTGTGAAAAATCAGCTAAATAACCTTGAAAATCCAAGAAAAACTCGAAACTCGCTACGCTCAGACAGTCGATTTTTTCTAAGGATTTTACTGCAGTTATTCTTAACGCTGATTTTGTCAATGGCAAAAGAAAAGAGATAAAAAAACTTTCGCAAAAGAGAGTGTTTATAGTTTTGGTTTAACTCTGTGAAACTCTCTCTTTTTCTCTGCGTACTCTGTGGCCAAAAGGTTTTATCCTTATTCGTGTTAATTTTTCTGCCTTTTATCGGTTTTCATTCGTGACAAAATCCTTTGACTCTAATATTCTTCTAAATTCAGTAATTTATAAGAATTTATTTCAAGTAGCAACTTGAGTTAATTATATTTCTCAGAAAAAATAAAAATACCCATCAAAATACCAGCATAAACCTGCTTTATATTTTGATGGGTATAAATATTTTTTTTATTTAGTTCCGAATATTCTGTCTCCGCAGTCTCCGAGACCTGGATATATATATCCATTTTCATCTAGTCCCTGATCGATCTTTGCAGCGTAGATATCCACATCTGGATGTTTTTTTATAACCTTTGCAAGTCCTTCTGGTGCAGCTACAAGACACATGAAAGTTATGTCTGTTACTCCGTTTTCCTTAAGGTAATCTATTGCATAAATTGCAGATCCACCTGTTGCAAGCATAGGGTCTACAAGAATTACCTTTCTCTCGGCTATATCTGTAGGAAGCTTGCAATAGTAGTATACAGGCTCTAGTGTTTCTTCATTTCTATACACACCTATATGCCCTACTTTTGCAGTAGGAACAAGAGCTAATATTCCGTCTACCATTCCTAGACCTGCTCTAAGAATAGGTACAACTGCAACTGCCTTGTCTGGAAGGATATAAGACTTTGTCTTCATCAAAGGAGTTTCCACCTCTGTTTCTTCCAACTTTAGTTCTTTTGTAGCCTCATAAGTCATAAGACCTGCTATTTCATTCAGAGTTTCTCTAAAAGTTTTTGTGTCAGTATCTTTGTTTCTCAAAAAAGTTAGCTTGTGCTGAATCAGCGGATGATTTACTTCTACTATCGCCATTAGTTTAACCTCCTAAAACCTTATATTTTCATATTTTATTTTTTGGGTGCTCCACACAAAAAAACAGGACCATAGTCCTGTTTTTTTTATTTTTTCATTCCGTACTTTTTGTTGAACTTGTCTACTCTACCAGCAGCGTCGATAAACTTCGCTTTACCAGTGTAGAATGGATGACACTTTGAACATACAGCTACTTTGATTTCATCACCTTTTGAATAAGTTGATCTAGTTTCAAATCTTTCCCCACATGTGCAATCAACAGTAACTACATGATAATTAGGATGAATTCCTTTTCTCATCGTCCTCTCACCTTCCTTAAAAAACTTCTTAATTTCGAAATAAATTCTATCATAAATATCAAACTTTTGCAATATTTTTTTGTAAGCCGAAATTACTTGACACTTCCTTATCTTTATATTTCCTGAGAATTCTCCTCTATTAGAAGATCTACTTTATTATATAATTCTTTCAAGGCAGTTTATAAAATAACTAGAACCTCATCTGAAAGATACACATTATCAGTTAAAATAAGATTAAATCATACCAAATATTATTTTAAGGAACAAAATTAAACTATTTCAAAAAAAAATTTAAAATCTTTTAAATTTACTTTTATCTCTTATTGTTTTATAATTGTTTACATAATGATTGGGAGGTAAATATGGGGAAAAAAGTTTATGCATATCTCTTGGAGTCTAATAACAAAAAAGGGATTTGTGATACCTGGGACCAGTGTAAAAAAATAGTCTTAGGAAAAAAGGCCTTATATAGATCCTTTGAAGATATAAACCAAGCAAAAAAATGGCTGGAAAATCCGCAAAGCAAACCAAAAACAAAAAAAAGCAAGAAATTTTATGCCTATTATATGGTAGATACTCAGGAAAGTGGAATCACTCACTCCTGGGAGGATTGTAAAAGCTATATACAGGCTGGAAAATCCCGTTACAAATCCTTTAAGACCTTGGAAGAAGCTGAAAAATGGCTGGAAAAAGGTGGGGTTTACCAATCAAAAGAAGAGATCAGAAGAGCACTTCCTCATGGAATATATTTTGATGCTGGTACAGGAAGAGGTATAGGGGTCGAGGTAAGGGTTACAGACAAGATGGGTAATAGTATCCTAGACAGATGTATCTCGTCAGACAAGATCAACCCTCACGGAAACTATCTTACAGAAGATGGTATGACAAATAACTTCGGAGAACTTCTAGGTCTTTACTGTGCTATGAAAATAGCCCTAAAAGAAAATATAAGAAATATTTACGGAGACAGCAATCTCGTAATTTATTTTTGGTCAAAGGGAATAATAAAACGTCAAGATCAGAAAGAAGAAACATTAAAACTGGCCGATCTTGTGATAGAACTGAGAAAAAAATATGAATCCTTAGGCGGTAAAATAGAATATATTTCCGGAGACATCAACCCGGCAGACCTTGGATTCCACAGGTAGGTGGTCTTTTGAACAGGTTCGAACTTTTCAGCAAAGAACATTTTTTTTACCTGGCAGCCTACTCTCTTATTACTCTTATTTTTATCATCATCTCTTTGAAGGTCAGGGATAAAAAGAGCTTTGCTAGAAATTCTGCCACGATTATAGGGATTTTAAAACTCTCAGAGTTGGCTTACAGATTCGTAATTTTAGGGGATCCTATCAGGTTCTTACTTCCACTGCATCTTTGCAATCTGACTCTTATAATGGCAATAATTGCAATGATTACTAAAAACAAGTTTTTTTTAAACCTTACATATTTCTGGAGTGCCGGAACGATATTTGCCCTCCTTACACCAGAAGTGAAGATCAACTTTCCCCATCTTCTAAATATTAGTTTTTTTTCCACACATTTTTATCTTATTTTTTCTGCTGTGTACTGTGTGAAAGTTTTTAATTTTAAGCCAGACTTTAAAAATCTTTTAAAGGCCTTTAAGTATGTAAATTTAGCCTTTATAATAATTTTCTTTATAAATTTAGCCTTAAAAACAAATTATATGTTTGTAAACTATAAACCGACCTTTAAAAGTCCCCTAGACTATATGGGACCTTGGCCATATTATATTATAGTCCTAGAGATTATAACCTTTGTCTGTTTTCTCGTAATGTACCTGCCTTTTTATACTAAAAAAAGGTAGGTTTATTTCCTACATAGTTAGTTATTTTTTTAACATAAAGGAGTGATTTAGTAATGCGTAACTTTGTATTCAACAAAGCAATGGAACTTCGAAGAGACACTTTAAAAACCATTGTATCTCTCTACGAAAAGGACCAACTTAGAGAAAAGTTTCCTAAAATCGTAAGAGAGATTCTCCCAGGAGACAACCCTGTTTACAGAAACAACATCTACAGAGAGAGAGAGATTCTTAAACAGAGAATCAAAATTTATCTTGATTTTGATTATGAAAAGACTAGAGATCTTGAGCTTTTTGAACTTGTAAACCACTTAGATTCAAAATTTTTCTATAAAAAAGATGAACTAAGGGGAAAACATAAGTATGTTAGAGTGATTAAAGAAGCCTGTGATGTCTGTCCATCTGGAAAATATTATGCCACAGATCTTTGCAGAAACTGTATTGCCCATAACTGTACCAATGTATGCCCAAGGGATGCTATAGTCTTTGATGATGGAAGAGCAAAAATAATCCCTGAAAAATGTATTGGTTGTGGTCTTTGTGCAAAATCATGTGACTACTATGCAATTGTAAAACTAGAAAGACCTTGTGAAAGAGCCTGTACACTTAACGCCATCACAAAAGATGAAAACGGTGCGGCAGATATCAACAAGGATAAATGTGTGGCCTGCGGTGCCTGTCATGTGGCCTGTCCATTCGGAGCCATAGAATCACCTACCCAGATTTTAGACGTAGTGCATACCATAAAAAACCAGGATGAGGTTATCGCAATATACGCCCCGGCAATAGTATCTCAGTTCGGACATACTGTTTCTCCAGGAAAAATAAAGTCCTTATTCAAGAAACTTGGTTTCTCAGATGCAATGGAAGTAGCTGTCGGAGCAGATATGGTTGCAGAGGAAGAGGTAGAGATTCTAAGAGAGAATCCTGGAAAAATGACAACATCATGCTGCCCTTCTTTTTATAGCTATATAAAGAAACATCAGCCTGAAATGGAAAAATATATCTCCCATGCACCATCTCCTATGGCAAAACTGGCAGAGCATCTAAAAGAAAAATACCCAAATAAAAAAATCGCATTTATCGGACCATGCATTGCAAAAAAAATGGAAGCCGACAAATATAATGTTTTAAAAGAGAAAAAAGTTGTGGATTACGTACTAACTTTTACCGATGTAGCCGCATGGATAGAGGCTAGAGAACTTGATGTAGCAACACTCCCTGAAGATGATATCCTAGGGACTTCCTTTGGATGGGGATTTGCCCATACTGGAGGAGTTGCAAATGCAGTTGCAGAAAAGTTGGATCAAGACGTAAAGGTAATCCATATGAACGGACTAGCAGAAGGAAAAGAAAGCTTCGTAGCCTTTGAAAAATCTGGAGACTATACTCTTCTTGAGGGAATGGGATGTCGTGGTGGATGTATTGCCGGACCTTCTATTTTACAGAACCCTAAAGTTGCAAGGGTTATGCTCATGAAGGTTGGATCTAAAAAATAATATTTTTTCTGAAAAATAAGTAATTATTAAAGAAAATCCCGCTTTTAAAAGCGGGATTTTCTTATATTTCAAATATCACAAGTCCCCTTACCTCTTTTAAAAGAGACTCTGTTTCATCTTTTATCATAATTCTGAATGTTACCTTGTCCATAAACTCTTTTTCTAGAATCTTGCCCCCTGAAGAATTTATGATTCCCTCTACTTCATTTACCTTGTCATAAGAAAAATCAGCTACATATTTTTTTAAATGCACATACTCTATTACCCCTGATTCCTGGACTGCTAGCTTAGCCGCTTTGGCATAATTTCTCACAAGTCCCCCTGCACCGAGTTTTATCCCTCCGAAATACCTAGTTACAACTACCACCAGATTATCCACATCCAAAAGATTCATAATCTCCCCTATAGGCTTCCCTGCAGTCCCTCCCGGTTCACCGTCATCATCTACCTTATAGTATTCCTGACCATTTTCTGTAACCTTGTAGGCACTACAGTTATGAGTGGCATCAGGATGTTTTCCTTTTATGTTATCTATAAAATTTTCCGCCTCTTCTTTTGAAGAAACAGGCTTTATATATCCTATAAACTTGGATCTTTTTTCCTCAAACTCTATATAACACTCTTTTTCAACTGTCTGCATGTTTCAACCTCCCCTTTGACGGAAGTTGAAGATTAAACATTATGGCCATAATTCTTATTATAAAAATTGAGATCATCACTGTATTCATCATAAGAGCCTCTGAAAACCCTAGCTTTATTCCGCCCCAGTAAACTCCCCCTCCTATAAGACATAAAAATGCATATACATCTTCTTTTAGTATAAATGGGATCTCATTTACAAGCATATCCCTTAAAACCCCTCCACCAACACCAGTGAGAGTGGCCATTATAGAAACTCCCAAAAGTCCTAGGTCATTCCCTAAGCCCTTTTGGGCTCCTATTACAGTAAAGGCTGCAAGTCCTGCAGCATCTGAAACTTTAATTATATTAGAAAGTTTACCCTCTAATTTGTCATGGTAGACTATATAAGAAACTATCGCAATAAAAACTGCCAGATACGCATCTCTTTCTTGGATTATGGAATCAGGAACCTGATTAAGTACAACATCTCTTATTATCCCGCCACCAACTGCCGTTATCACTCCTAGCACTACTATACCAAATATGTCCAGTTTATGTTTTTCACCCTTTAAAGCTCCCGAGACAGAAAATGCAACTATCCCTAGGGTGTTCAATACTTCTATAATCATGACCTCTCCTTAGTTAATATAAGCATTTAATAATTTTACAGCAAGCTGGTAAAAAGGATTTATTATATCCCACAACAATCCAAACCATGCCAGAGCTATTATTATATAAAATCCATAGGACTCCATACTGTAAAAAATCTCCTTGACCCTGTAGCTCCCGAGACTAGAAAACACTTTAGATCCGTCTAAAGGCGGTATGGGAATCAGATTAAATATACCCAAGACCAAGTTTATTCTTATGAGGTAACTTACAGCAGCTATTAGATTCATCTCATAAAGGAAAGGCCCCATGAATTTGAACATAGTGGCCCCTATAAAAGCCAGGATAAAATTAGTGAGAACTCCTGCTACAGATACCTGAAACACTCCCCATTTTTTATCTCTGAGGTTTCTGTAATTTACAGGTACAGGTTTTGCCCATCCGATTACAAAGGTTGCCCCTGTAGCAATTAGAAATATAGGAAGCAAAGTCCCTAGTGGATCTAAATGTTTTATGGGATTTAGAGTAAGCCGACCTGCATTTTTTGCAGTTGGATCACCATTTTTATATGCTGCCAGTCCATGGGCTATCTCATGAAGCATAACAGAAAAAATAAGTATACCTATCATAACCCCGGTAAAGGGCTGGACGACTAATTTTTTGACCATGGTTAAAAGCAAAAGACCGGCTATAATACCGTATATCACCTTTGTGGAAGTCGGAGCATTGGAATTTAGATATTTAAACTCTTTTATAAAATTCTTCATTGTATCACCTCTATTATGTATAAATTATCATATCTGAATAGTTTTTTCAATTCTTTCTAGTTCAACTATCTTGCCTTTGATGTTTATGAATGTTCTGGTTTTAAGTTTTACCTCATCCCCTTCAAAGAGTATTAACTCTTCAGATACCTTTAATATTTTTTTCAATTTTTCATCTGTCTTTTCTGTTGATATAAGAACCTCTATAGCTTTTACTCCGTTATCCCTTAGAAATATAATATCTCTGTCACTTATCCTTTTCCCAGAAACCAAAATTCCCGGTTTTTCCCTGTAATATACTATCCCTTTATAATCCAGAATTTCAGGAGGATCCGGTCCATCAATAAACAGTAGTATAAATAAAGGAATCACAGACAATCCCTTCCATCTACCTCTTAAAAAAGCCATTCCAAAAATAACTGAATAAAGTAAAATTATCATTCCACTTTTCTTTATCCCGTAATAATTCACTGAAAGAGCAGGTATATTTGACGTTATTTCTATGAATTTTAACAAAATATGATAGCTCAGATTGACAGTGGGCATGAGAATCCCGCCTAGTCCTACAACAGAAAGTACAAGTGCTCCAAAGGCATTCTGGACAAATAAAACGCCTAGGGGAATGGCAACCAAATTCACAAGAAATGACAAAATTGGAATAGTTCTGAAATACACCAAAAATATAGGCGTCAGAAAAATCTGTATTGTGAGACTCATGGCGGCAAATAATAAAACTTTTTTTATAAATCCGCCTCTGACAGATGAATTTAATTTTTTCTCTACCTTGGGATAGATGAAAATAATCGCAACTACAGCCATAAATGACATCTGAAAAGATAATTCCATAACTGATACTGGATTTATCATCAGAGATATTACAAAGGCAGCTGAAAGAGATTTTTTCGGATCTGGTTTTTCATAAAAAAGTTCCCCACCGATATAACACATTCCCATTATATATGCACGAAGGACAGAAGGAGCCAAACCTACACCTACAGTATAGAGGGTCAGTATCACTGCAGAAATAAAATACCTCAGTTCTCTCTGTAAAGGAAGTTTTCCAGTCAAAAATAATATTATTGCTATTATAACCCCTATATGCAGACCAGATATAACTATAAGGTGTGAAGTTCCTGTATAAGAAAACATATTTTTCACCTTATCTGAAAGGTTCCCTTTTTCTCCCAAAATTACAGCCCTGTAAAATTTTGCCATATCTCCTGAATACTCTCTGGTTAAAGTACTTATTTTTTCATCTAGATATCTGTTAACAAAACCTTTGGGTATAGGTGTCGTGTAAACTTCTTCGAGTTGATAATACTCTCGGTTGTTTTTTTCAATTTTATTTTGCAGTATCCCTTTTATCTCTGATTTCCCGTCCTCGAGGTTATTTCCGTAAATATATAAAGCTTTTCTCGGAATCTTCCTGTTTATTCTTTCAATTTTGTTATTTCCGCCGTTAACTTTTAAGACAATATTTTCACCTTTATTATAACTCCCAAGATCTACTCCCGTAAAAATTCTTACCACGAATAACAAGGCAATAACCAATAATAATTTTGACCTGTTTTTCATAAAAAAAGTTGATACAACCAAAAAAACGGTTACAGCAGTTGCTATCCATAGGGAAAAAAAGCAAAAAGCCAGACTCATTATCAATAATTCTAAAGCTGCAAGATAGGTCGTCTCCATAGATCAACTCCAGGTATAAAATCAACAAAAGCCCCTATAGGGGCTAAAATTTTATGGCCATTATGGACTGATAAAGTTCTAAAGCATAAGAATCTGTCATCCCGCAGATAAAATCTGTAACCAGCTTCAGCTCATTATAAAGTTTATTTTTATAGGGATATCTGTCCTTCAAAAATCTGTAATTGCTTGATATAAGCCTGTAGAGCTTCTCTTCCTTACTTCCTATCCGGTCTTTTTTCGGAGACACCACAGCATCTGTAAACTCCCTCAAAAGAACTCTCAGTATTCTGTCTCCACTTATCTCAAGCTTAATAACATCTTTATCACTTATTATAATAGATAGAATCTCCCTAAAGGCTTTTTTCAGATGAACTGCATCAGAAGAATCCAAAAGTTCTTCTTCATAAGTTCCTCTCATAATATTTTCATAGTTGTTAAAAAAAGATTTTGCCGTTTCATTTATCATAAACTTTTGTATCTTCACACGGAATATCTGCATCTTTATCTCCCTAGGGTCAGGATAAAGACAGTCTACCTCTGCTTCCCCCAGACTTTCCAATATCTCTCTTTCCTTATCGTTTTCTGAGTCTAAGTATTTTTCAATTACTTCCCTTACCTTTTCTGTAGTTAGTATACCTTTTTTCACTGCATCTTCTATATCTGCCACCAGATAAGCTATATCGTCAGATGCTTCCAATAAAAATACAAGGGGATGCCTTCTTGCCTTTCCATCAATTTTTATGCCTAGTTCCGATACTATTTTTTCAAAGGGTTCTTTTTCACTCTGAAAATATCCAAATTTTTTATAGCTGATTCCCATATTCGGGTTGTTTCCCTCAAAGGAGGACCTAGGATATTTTATTATAGATGCCATAGTTGGGAATGTAAGGTTTAAACCGTACTCATCTCTTATATACTGCAGTCGGCTTATAACTCTCAAAGTTTGAGCATTCCCTTCAAATTTCTTAAAGTCATTTAATTCTGCTTTACTCCATTTTTCTCCGTAAAAATCTATATTCTCGTTAAATTTTTTTTCAAAAAACTCTGTAAAAAAATCCTGTATTATAACTTCACCATAATGCCCAAAGGGGGGATTTCCCACATCATGAAGCAGTGAGGCCGCCTCTAAAACACTTCCCATGCATTCTTTCATCTCAGATGGAAACTTACCTCTTTTGATAAGTCCTGATTCCACCAATCCACCGACTTCACTTGCTATTGTTGAAACTTCAAGGGAGTGTATCAGCCTGGTTCTTATGAAATCATTGCTGTCTAAAGGGTGAATCTGAGTTTTATTTTTGAGTCTTCTAAAAGATGAGCTAAAAATAATCTTCGAATAGTCCTCTTTAAACTCACTGAGAGCAGTTTTTTTCTCACCTTTTCCAGGTCGGAATTTAGTTGGTTTCATAAGATCTTCCCAGTTCATCATAATCTCTTCCTCCCTAAAGTCACTAAATAAAAATTAATTTCCTTATAAATTCTTCAGTCAAATCATTGATTATCTTCTAAAAAAATCATTTTCTTCCTTTTTTACTCTTTATAAAGAAAATAAAATATAAAGGAAATCACAAAGGAACCTGCAGAAAAAAGTGCGGTAGTGTAGACTCCTGATCTTGAGACGCCCTCAGGACTTGTAACTATAGCCTGTATTATATCTCCCCCTCCTGCTACAAGGATTATAGGGAGTAAAGCTATAGATATAAGAAAAGCCATCTTCAGAAAAAATCCCTGTATTCCAAAACACATCCCCTCTATTTTATGACCACTCTTTTCACTTATATTAGTACTTATCTCACTTAGCATAGCCGGCGGGAATATAAAAGCTGCACCTGAAACTGGTATTCCCATAAGTGCAAATATATAAAAACCTGCACTCACCGGTATGGCCTTACCTAAATTATAAAGCACAAGAGAGAGTATCGTCAAAGCAGCAAGAGCTAAGAGCATAAGTATTCTGTACCCAACTTTTTTGGCCATTCTGTTGGTGGGATAAAAGAAAAGTGCAGAAGTACCAAAAAGTATAGCCGCTGCCCCAGTTATGGCTCCCTTCCCCATTCCCATAACGTCTTCCACATAATAATTCATAGATGCCCTTAGGATATTAAACCCGACAAAAAAGAATAACAAACCTAAAAGATAGTATATAAAGGACTTATCGTGAAAAAGTATCTTAAAGGATTCCCCTAAAGTTGTTTTGGACACTTTTCCATGAGAATATTTTTTCTCAGGGACCAGGAAAACTGTCACATAGGCACCCAATGCCGAAACTGTACTTAGAAGTATAACCATCATTCTTATTCCTGTCTCTGTGTCTCCTTTACCCAAAGTCTTTATAAGTATTCCAGGAAGTATCATGGCAATGGCCGTATAAACCAGTCTAAAAACTGACTGCCAGGTGGAAAGATTGAGCCTTTCTTCGGGAGTATTACCTATTTCTGGAATAAGGGCGTTATAAGGAGCTCCTACTATTGTATAAAAAATAAAAAATACAGAACCTACCAGTGATAGATAGAGAAAAGTATCCATTCCCCCTCCCTTTACAGGGTAAAAAAACGCCACTGTGGAGATCCCCAAGGGGATGCTTCCCACAGCTATAAAAGGAATTCTACGCCCCCACCTGCTGCTAGACTTATCAGACAGATAACCTACCAAAGGGTCAGAAACCATGTCCACAAATCTCGACAGGACTAAAGCTAGGGATATTAGTATAGGGGCCATAAGAGGCTTTATTCCCGAATTTTCCGGTGGAAGATAATAGTATAAAACCCACTGAGCAAATATCTGATCTACTATGGCATAGCTCACCCCTATACCATAAAATAACTGTACACTCCTCGGTAATCTTTTTTCCATTGTTCCCCCTCGATGCGAAAATCTTAAAAAAATACTTCTTTACCCACACCTGTTTAAATATTAATTAAAGGTAAAATTCACCTTAGTTTTCTTTAATATAAGATTATTTTATAATAATCGGAGTTTTTCTCTCCTCGTACTCTTTTATCACAGTGTATATCATACTGCACCTTTCATTAAAATCTAAAAGTGCTTTTTCTCTTCCAGAGAGTTTTTTTGACACATTTTTTAACGTGGTAAAGACCTCTATACCTGTCTTCCCCCTTATACTTTTGAGGTATCTTCCTCCTTCTTGATTAAATCCCAATATCCGTACATAAGGAACTCCCATTTTGGCCTTTTCTGTTATCTTTACAGTTAATCCCAAAAGAATATGGGTCAATATTCTCTGAATCCTTGCATTTGTATATCTTTTTGTCATTATATCCCCATAGAATTTTTCAAAATCCCTGTTTTTAAGTGCCGCCTCATATAAACGGTTTTCAAAACCAGCTTCTACATCCTGTATCTTTTCTAGAGAATCTTTATGAAGTATTATCTCATGCCTTAATATAGGATAAAATTCATGAAGCCAAGCACACCTTTTTTTTCTGAATTCATTGCTCAGTATTTCATACACCGGTTCCGGAACCAGATTTTTTATTTTTTCCATCTCTTTTTCTAACATCTTTCTTATGGCGGTAGCACTGGCAATATCATCCTTTATATCGTGGGAATGGTACCCTGTCCCCTCTCTTTTTATGGCAATGGGATTTATATTTAGTCTCAGTTTGGCTATACTTCTCACATATTCAGTTCCTAGTATATCATTGGGAGTCATATATCCTTTTTCCCCTGTTATCTTTTCTATTGCCGCCGCAAAAGATGTGGGATATGAGCTCCCCCTGCCGAGCTCCTCTTTAAGATAAATCTGAAACTCATCATTTTCTTCTAGAGAGGCTATGTTTTTTAACCTTTCTATCTCCCCGCTTTCAGATCCAAAAACTATATCACTTACACCAAGAGCCCCTAAGACTCCTACAGCTCCCCTGGCAAAGATCTCAGCACTTTGATTGGAATAGTACGCAGGTAGCTCTGCCACTATATCCACGCCGCTTCTAAGGGCCATCTCCGCTCTTTTCCATCTGTTTATTATCCCTGGTTCCCCTCTCTGAAGAAAGTCCCCGCTCATAGCTGCTATTACTACATCCCCTATACCCTTTTCCCTAGCTTTTTCCAGATGATATCTGTGTCCGTTATGAAAGGGATTATATTCTACAACCACTCCAGTAGCCTTCATATTTACACTCCTCAAAGCTTTTCTATGTATTTTTCCTTATAAAAGGGTGTGAAGATTCTTCACACCCTTTTATAATTATAACATAATTTTTATTTCAATTCCTACCATTTGATAGGAACAAAGATTCTTTCTTCTCTGTCATTTACCATATAGCTTAACTCAAGGCTCTCTGGAAGGTTATCCTTATCCATCACATTAAACACTATCCATTTTCTCTCATAAAGGCCTGCAGGAACCTGAAAATCTCCAGACATAAGATGTGCATCTGGAAATACCTTCCCTCTTTCCAGCTCTTTTTTACTTTTATACAGTTCGTCTATTGTAAGTGAAGCCACTCCACCTGCCAAAAGAGCTACCCCAACATTACTCAGACTATTGTCTGTAAAGGCGGCTAAAAGACCACCACCTATTGCAGCAAAGCTAAATCCGGTACTTCTGTTCTGCTCTTTTCTTCTTTTTTCTGCCATTGTTGCTTCATACCATCTGTTAAGCTCCTGACCTGAAGTTATTTTTATCTCGTTATTAAACTTTTCATTATGAAAATCAACAATTACATCAGATACTCTTGCTATGTTTCCAGTTTTGTTTTCCACAGTAAAAACCATAAATTTATAAAAATCACCACTCATGGCCTTTTCCATATCTCCGCTTATGAGAAGTCCCGCTTCAGTAGGGGCTTTTCTTTTTTGGGCTATACTTCCGTCTCCTCTTATCTGTTTTCCATATTTACCAGGGTGTACAGACGCACACGATAAGAGCATAGACATTATTGCTATAATAATTATCTTCTTCATTTCATCACCTTCCTATGAATACATTCCATAATATATCTTTCAAATCAATCTTTGTTTTTCCTACGCTGTAAAAAAATAATTATATATTCAGTATACCAATTCCCTATCTTTAAGACATATTATTTAATTTATTTGAATTTTATTTTCCTCTATACTATAATAGGGGTAAATCATTTATTCAGGGGGAATAATTATGCTATTAGCTTTTGATATAGGAAACACCCACATCGTCTCAGGTGTTTTAAACGACAGCGGTGAAGTCCTTCTCACCTTCAGAGTTTCATCCAATGAAAAACTTACTGAAGATGAATTTTTTTCATACCTCAGAAATATCACAAAATTCAACAATATTGATCTCCTGGATGTAAAGGGTATAATCGTTTCATCGGTTGTTCCCAGTCTTTTGACAATATTCGACTTTTTAGGCAGGAAATATTTCAAGATAGTTCCTATCGTGGTAGATCTTTCACTGAAACTCCCATTTACCTTTGCCGATAACCTTAATCCCATAGGTTTTGGTGCTGACAGAATTATTGATATAACCCAGGCTCTCACTCTCTACCCAGACAGAAACCTGGTTATCTTTGATTTTGGTACTGCTACCACTTACGAGGTTCTCGTTGACGGAATCTATGTAGGAGGAGGTATCCTTCCTGGTATAGAGATGTCCATAAACTCCCTATACGGAAGTACTGCCAAACTTCCAAAGGTTAAATTCGGAAAACCCGATTCAGTTCTTGGTAAAGACACAGTAGATCAGATAAAAGCTGGAATATTCTTCGGATATGCAGGTCAGATAAAACATCTCATAAAAAAAATAAAAGAAGAAGTTGACAATCCTTATGTAATAGCAACAGGGGGATTAGGAAGAGTTCTTTCAGGTGAGATAGAAGAGATTGATGAATACTGCTCAGATTTAAGTGTCCAGGGTCTTTTTACAATTTATCACCAAAACAAAACACTATCATAAATATTCTATCAAAAAATCCAGGTCTGAAAATTTTCAGGCCTGGATTTTTGTTTCTAAATGATTTCTATATTTAAAATTTTCATTAAATTTCATTCTAGGATACATCAGACTTTCGAGAAACATTTTTCAGAAAGGCTTTTTTTACCCTTGAAATTATTTCCAAAGCTTCTAGGGGATCTAAGGCATCGTCTACGAATACTCCCAGTATATAATGGGCGTTTTCTAAAAATACAATTCCAATATCGTGGTAAAAATCTCCCACCTCTCCGCTTCTGTATGTACTCTCCCATTCTGGTATATAATTTCTAACACCTCTTCCAACTCTTTGATATTTTAGCATTTCAACTGAAAAATCACTTATTTCTCTATATTTAAATACAGACCTATTGTATATTCTTTCCAGAATATTAGACATATCTCTTATGCTGGTTACATTATCCTTTCCCTTCTCAATCGCATAAAAATCAAGCATTTTTCTTTGAACCTTTGTGTCTAAGAGACCCATTTTATCTATCCTGTTATTTATCTTCTCTAGACCAAATAAATTAAGCAGTGTATTTATGGCAGTATAATCATTGGCTGTCATCATGAGAATTATAAGGTCTTTCAGTGTATAAGAACTTATGGAAAGATCCCTTATAAGGCTGAGATATGATATACCTGTCTCTTTTATCTCTATCCTGTCATCTAAAGTGTTATGACCTTCCTCCACCTCTTTCAAGGCCTCTACCATTACCATTATTTTCATGACTGTGGGAGATCTAAAAACCTTATTACACCTGTGAGATACCAACACCTTGTTATCTGAGAGATTTTTTGCATAGACAGAAACAGTATCACCATACTCCTTCATAATCTTTACTATCTCATTTTGCATAAAACCATCTCCCTTATCAAATAATTTTTATCTCTACCTCTTCTACCTTTCCTATTTTAAATTCATGGTCCAGTACCATATATTTTCTTGGATTCACCGCAAAAAGATTGTACTCTAGCTTCATGGTACTGTCATTTAAAAAACTAAAATACTCTATAAGACTTCCAGTCTGATTTCCCACCTTGACAGTTATTTTAGACATCTGATCCAAAAATACCTCTAGTCCCTCTCTGTCTAAGTCCAGTAGTTCTTCTAGAGAATTTTCAGTAAATACTACTTCACCGGACCTGTCTGCAGAGTCGTATAAAAACCAGAAAAATTTAAAAACCAATGGCATATAAAAATCCTCTCCTGATTCCTTTATTTTACTTAAAATCATCTTCCCGTAAATATCCAGTTTGTCAAATATCTCCTGGGCTTCTTTTTCCTCTCGATTCAGGTCATTCATTGCCATATATATATTTTCTACTCGCTCTTTGTCGTACTCATCTTCAGCCATAAGCTCTATAATCTCATCTTCATCTATCTCATGATTCTTTAGCTCACCTATTATCATCTTCTCAGTATCTACCAGTCCCTTATATATTCCGTCAGTCAGATCCTCTAGTATTGTTTTCAGTTTTTCGTAATAAAGGAGCTCCTCTTGATTCCCATCATTCTCTAGGTCCATTACCAGGCTCTCCATGCCGTTTAAGAATTCTCCCTCGAGATAACGTGACAGTATCCTGAGATCCTCTAGGCTCATCTTCAGTTTTACATCTACATCTAGTTCACCTATTATATCTCTGTTCTTTATTTTAAATCCTTTTCCGATTATCTCCATATTATCAGCTCCTTTTATATTTTATTCTGAATTTTTACTTTCTTCCTTTGTTAAAATATAAAAAGTAAATTAAAAGAAGCCCTATAAAAGGGCTTCTTACAAAGGGAGAGTAACCACAGTTTTTTCTCAAAAATTAAAAGCCTGCAGTCTGTATGAAAATAAAAAAGGAGAGAGTTAATAATGTTATTGCAGTCTGTCTTCTTTTTGCCTTCTGTAACTTTGCGAGAGTTGGAAGTCATAAAGAGGTTTTTCTGCATTAGTGGCTGACAAGTCATATTTCTTGATAAATCAGCTTTCCTTTTTTTGTTCTCAATATTTTGACTACTACTTTCCCCATAAAGTTTAAAGAATTATTATTTTATTTTTTGATCACTCCTAACTCCATGTAAACCAAAGAAACCTGTTCTTATTTCAAGAATAATTTTATAGAATTAATCCATAAAACATCTCGAATTTTTATAACAGATTTGTTAATAGAATATAAAAAAAACCTCTGCAAAAGCAGAGGTTCGATTTAATATTCTATTAGAATGCAGCTTTAGCTCCTACAACAACTTGGAATTGGTTGTCGCTGTACCAGTCTCCACCTTCAGCATAGTTAACTGAAATTACCTCGTAAGAAGTGTAAGCCCATAGAGAAACATCGTTGTCTAATTTCTTAGAGATTCCTACTCTTGGTGCGATGTGAGCATTTAGAGATTCAGAAGCTTTGTCTCCTGCTGTACCATCAGCATAGTACTCAAGTCCCACATATGCTCCAGAATCGTGCTTGTATAGAGTAGAGAAAGCTTCCATCTCTAACTCAGCAGATGTATTTTCGTTGCTTCCGTGTCCTCCTGAAGTGTTGTGGTATAGATATAACCATGTTCCTGTCCAGTCGAAGATTCCTAACTTACCAGTATCAAGTAAGATGTCTAACTCATAGTCGTCTCCGTGTACTCCTGTTTCTACACCATCTTGATAATACATAGCTCCCCATAAAGTCAGAGTTGTATTGTCTGTTAGAGCTGTACTAGCTTCTAACCAAGGTGAATAAGATGATTGTGTAACATCATCGCTTCCGTTTGTATCATAGTAGTAATCTAATCCAGCTGCAAGATCCCAATCTCCAGACTTTCCTAAGTCATAAGATAGTCCAAATCTGTTATCCCAGTAAGTTTCTAAATCGTCACCATTTGTTACATTTTTGTAGTTTTTCTCTACGTCGAATGTAACTGCAAGCTTATCTGTCATGTCGATAGAACCTTCAACTAGTGTCCATTCTACGTTTTGAGAATTAGAACCAGTATCGTTGTTAGTTGGACGATTTTCAGTTAACTCAGCCCAGTTTCTAACCCATCCAGTCGCTGCTGGTGCCATTACACCTAATGCAAGTAGTCCAGCTAAAGTAACTATAAGTCTTTTTTTCATTATTATCTCTCCCCTTTTTCATTTTAATAACTTCCAAAATCTCTCGCTAATGTAAGTATATTTAACTTTTACTCTTATTTAAAATATATTTTTTATATGCAAACTATTTTTTTTATTATAGAGAATTATTGTTTTTTATTTATTCCTTTAAAATATAGCTTTATAAGATAAACGATTGTTCATTTTATACAATTGCAACGCTCTTTTTTGGAAAAAATTGTACACTTTTTTCACACTTTTTTTTAATTTTTTTTTATTTCACAGCTTACCCTTACCTGTTATTCTTATATGCAGTTTTCACTATATATACAGCACTTTTTAGACTTATTGAGAATAAAAAGCATTGTTATTTTAAAAAATAATCTTCATAATAATTTTAACTTAAGAAACTATTTTCTCAGATATTTAATTTTTTCTCTTGTTTTTATAAAAATTCAAATACAAAAAAAGACGAGTATAAACCCGTCTTTTCCATAAAATTGAAAACTTATCTTTTTGAGAACTGTGGTGATCTTCTTGCTTTTTTCTTACCGAATTTCTTTCTTTCTACCATTCTAGAGTCTCTAGTTAGGAAACCAGCTTCTCTTAATGCTTTCTTTAAAGATTCGTCAGAAGAAAGAAGAGCTCTTGATATACCGTGTCTGATTGCTCCAGCTTGTCCGGCATTTCCTCCACCATCTACATTTATTTTTACTGTAAATTTATCCAAAGTCTCAGTAAGTACTAGCGGCTGTTCTACAATTTTAGAAAGAATTTCTCTTCCACCAAAATATTCTGCCATAGTTTTACCATTAATCTCTATTCCAGATCCACCAGGGATAAGTCTTACTCTTGCTACAGAAGTTTTTCTTCTTCCAGTTCCTATATATTGCATCATTTCTGCCACTGTCAATTACCTCCTAAATTATAGTTCTACCGTTTCTGGCTTTTGTGCTGCGTGAGTGTGTTCAGCTCCAACAAATACTCTCAATCTTGTTAACTGCTCTCTTCCTAATTTGTTATTTGGAAGCATTCTCTTTACAGCTAGCATTAAAGCTTCTTCTGGTTTTTTAGCTAAGACTTCTTCAAGTCTTCTCTCTCTTAGCCCTCCAGGGAATCCAGAATGGTTATAATACATTTTGTCAGTAAGTTTCTTTCCAGTTACAGCAATTTTCTCCATGTTAGTTACGATTACGAAGTCTCCTCCATCGATATGTGGAGTGTAAGTAACTTTATTTTTACCCATAAGTTTCTTAGCTATTTCAGCAGCTAATCTACCTAGAATTTTTCCCTCAGCATCGTAGTGATACCAGTCTCTTATTACATCTTCTTTTCTTTGCATTACAGTGTACTTGTTCACTATTTTTTCCTCCTCAGTAAGTTATATTTACATAAATATAACGCAACGGTCCTTTGTGGGAAAGGATTATTTTACCAAAGTATTATATATTTTTTAACATTTTATGTCAAGACATTTTACTTGAAATATAAATCTTAAAATTATTTTTTAACTTTCTTTCCCCTCTATACTGGACATCCTGTTATATTTATAAAAAAATAAAAAAACAAGACGACATTAAATCGTCCTGTTTAAAGGTTCTTTAATTATTTTCTTTTGGGTCCTCAGACTTAGGAATAGGTCTTCCAAACATCCACTCTATCTGTCTTCTAAGCCCTGTAAGATCATGTTCCTTTCCGTCGAGAGAGATCCTGTCATCTATAGGAAAGGCAGTAAATCCCTCCTCTATACTCATTTCATTCTTGAGATTAAGCTGAAGCTTTACTGATTCCTTGGTTCCAAAAGGTCTAAACTCTGTTTTTACAGTCTTGATGAGATTTTCATCAGCCATTATTTTTTTTATCTCCTCTTCGCCAAACCTTCTCTGAGGTGGATATGCTGCTATGAAAAGATCGCAAGATTGCACAAATTTTAGTCCTTCAGGCTTTTTTTCCAAAAGGTCTAAGGTATACTTTCCTCTTTCTGTAATTAGAAAGTTTTCAATGTCTATGACTTTTTTACCTGTACCAAAAGGGGAAGCCGCTATACCAAATTCACCCTTTGAGATAAGCTCGTCCTCTGGCCCGTTAAGTCTCATTTCAAACATTGTATTTCTCTCAAGTCCGTCTAACTCCAAAACCATAGAAAGGTTCTTCATAGGAAATGGGAAAACCGGCTGAATCATCTCAGAAAATGCCCCTAAAATGTCTATAGCTCCCCCTAGTTGCTTGTTTATATTGGCTTTATGTGCCACTATTAAATTTCTAACCTTTAATGCCATTTATTTCTCCCCTCTTTCTCTTTTTATTTTATCCTTGGAAATTTCTTAATTATTCTATGTATAGATTTATCCTGTTTTTTTAGAATATAGTTATGGACTGCCCCTCTATTCTCCTATAAATATAACATATTTAAATTCCTTTGTAAACAAGCCCTCCAGCCAGCCTAGTGAAGTAAAATTCCTCAGCCTCTTTAAGGTTATTAAATTCTTCCTCTAGCTGTGCCTCATAAAGTTCTTTTAGTATCTCACCAAAGTTTTCACCAGGTTCTAATCCCCATTTTATAAGGTCTTTACCTTTGACTATTGGTTTAAGTTCATCTTTAACTCTGTGATAAACAGCCCCTATACTCTCTATTATCTCTAATTCTTTTTTGTTGTCACTTCGTCCTCTTCCTAGTACATCACATCTGTAGAGTTTTAATAACTTATCTATATCCACCTTTGCAGCCAGCTTCTTTACTGAGATCTTGTCAGCTCCTCCTTTTAATAGGATTTTCAGAGGTTCCTCATGATATCTCACTAATTTTCTGGCATTGTTTATAAGGTCTCTGTTATCTGTAAATTTTATTATCTCCCTGTCAAATATCTCATGAGATTTTTCACAGTGTCCCTCAAATCCCGGAAAGGTCTCTTTTTTACCTGCATCATGATAAAGTATGCTCCAGAATAATTCCCTAGTTCTTTCTTCTTTTGAAAGTACATCTAACATCATCATGGTATGTGTAAATACATCTCCCTCAGGGTGATAAATCTCATCCTGCATTACCTCTTTTAAGGAGCTTATCTCAGGCATTATCCTTTGTAAAATACCTGTTTTTTCCAGGAACAGAAATCCCTCAGAGGGTTTTATTCCCAACATATATATTTTCTCAAGCTCCCGACATATTCTCTCTTTGGGAACCTTTGAAATCTCTTCTTTCTCTGTCTTTATAATAACTTCCAATAAATGGTCAGCAGAAAATCCAAACCTGCTTATAAACTGTGCTGTTCTAAGGATTCTAAGGGGATCCTGTAAAAAACTATTTTTATCCACATAGCTCAGAAGTTTATTTTTTATATCTTCCATTCCACCAAAAAAATCCAGATACTTGTCTTCTATAAGATTATAGTAAATGGAATTTACTGTAAAATCTCGCCTTCTTGCACATTCTTTTATTGGGATTTTCACCTCTATAAAGGAGATCTCTATGCTGTTATTCAGTATGTATATCTCGTAGCTTTTTCCCACCTTTTTAAATTTTCCGTACTTTTGAAGGATTTTTTCAAACTTATCCCTTTTTATCCCCATCACTTCAAGGTCTATATCCTTTATCTCATCCTCTGTTGCTCCCATTAGCCGGTCTCTTACCCAGCCTCCCACAAGATAAGCTTCCCCGTTGTTTTCCCATATCTCCTTTATCAGCTTTCTGTACATTCTGCCTCCTAAAAAAGGGACCCTTAGGTCCCTACTTTTCTCTTTCCTGTATATAATCTGCTAGTTCTATAAAGAGCCTTCCCTTATCCGACTCAAATTCACTGCGTATTATATTTTTGGCCGCTTCTATTTTTTCAGCTAGCATCTCTTTTGTTTTTTCCATTCCAAAAATAGAAGGATAAGTGGATTTTTCAAGTTCTGTATCACTTCCCACAGGTTTTCCTATTTTCTCAAAATCACCCTCTATATCTAATATATCGTCCTTTATCTGAAAGGCCAGCCCTATAAGCTCAGAATATTCAATAAGTTTTTCTTTTTTTTCACCCTCTATTCCGGCTATTATACAGGCCACTTCCACAGGAAGACTTATCATCTTGCCTGTTTTATGAGTGTGGATATACTGCAAAACAGGAAGGTCTATACTTTTTCCTTCGCTTTCTATATCTACCATCTGTCCGCCTATCATACCATTTACACCTGCATACTGAGATGTAAGCCTTACTATATCTACGATCTTTTGAGCATCTATCTCTTGATCTTTAGATGTTAGTACATTAAAGGCATGAGTCAAAAGAGCATCACCTATAAGTATCCCCTGAGCCTCTCCATATTTTTTATGTGTAGTGAGCTTTCCTCTTCTGTAGTCGTCATCATCAAGAGCAGGCAGATCGTCATGTACAAGAGAATAAGAGTGTATCATCTCTATAGCCACTGCAGCTGGTATCCCCTTTTCTTCCCTTTCTCCCAATAGCTTCAAGGTCATCAGGAGCAGAATAGGTCTAAGCCTCTTACCGCCGTTTAACACTGCATATTTCATCCCGTCTGCTATCACCTTGGGATATTTCAGGTCATCCAGGTAATTTTTTACACTTTCATCTATGATTTCTCTTTTTTCTTTCAAATAGTTTTTAAGCATAATTATCTCCTATTAAAACTCCTCTAATTTAATTTCTCCGTTTTCCTCTATAACTTTCATTATCTTCCCCTCTGCTTTTTCAAGCATATCTGAAGATTTTTTCAAAAGTTTCATGGCTTTTTCATATTCCTTGATAGAAGCAGAAAGTTCCATGTCTCCACTTTCAAGCTTGGATATTACTTCATCTACCTCAACTAAATTTTCTTCAAAAGTTTTTACCTTTGCCATATTATCACCTCATAGAAAATTATACTATATCAAAGGGCTCTTCACAAGTTAATAAAGTACTGAATTTACAAGAATATTAGAGTCAAAAGATTTTGTCACGAATGAAAACCAATAAAAGTCAAAAAAATTAACACGAATAAATACAAAACCTTTTGCCACAGAGGACACAGAGAAAAAGAGAGAGTTTCACAGAGTTAAAACCGAAACTATAAACACTCTCTTTTGCGAAAAGGGTTTTTTTATCCTTTTTCCCTTGCCATTGACAAAATCAGCGTTAAGAATAACTGCAGTGAAATCCTTAGAAAAAATCGACTGTCTGAGCGTAGCGAGTGACCAGAAAATAACGAGTTACACGAGTATATTTTCTGGTTCTCAGAAACTCGTTTTCTGAGTTTCCTTATTGCTGTTGGATTTTCAAGGTTATTTAGCTGATTTTTCACAGGCTTGAACTTTTGGTTATGCCCTGACCGAAGGGAGGAAATGCCCTTGGGGTGCTTTTCTTTCAAGAGAAAAGTAACGAATCCCGATAAATTCAATAATTCCTCACAAAAAATTTAAAAGCCGCCTGAAATAAACAGGCGGCTGATTATTATTTTGTATAAAAAGTAAGAGTTTTCTTTCCGTAGCTTTTTTCATCTACTTTTTTATATCCCACTATCTCCTGGTCAAGTCTCTCATGAAGATGATGTTCACATATAATAAGACCACCATCAGATAGGATACCGTTTTTTTCTATCTTTTTAATAACCTCTGTACATACATTTTCTCTGTAAGGAGGATCCATAAATATTATGTCGAATTTTTCTCCTTTTCTACCCAAGATTTCTATTGCTCTAGAAACCTCATTTTTATAAGCTCTGCATTTATTCTCAAAGCCAAGACTGTTTACATTTTCAATTATTACTTTGAGGGCTTCCTGATCTTTTTCTATCATTATAGCTCTCTTTGCACCTCTGCTTATAGCTTCTAGGGCTATATTCCCAGTTCCGCTAAAAAGATCTAAGATACTGCAATCTTCTACATAGGGCTGTATTTTTGAAAACAATGCCTCCTTTACTCTGTCTAAAGTAGGTCTTGTTTCTGTCCCTTTTCTGCATTTTATACTTTTGTTTTTAGCTGTTCCGGCTATTATTCTCATATCTCACCTCCTAATAAATGAACATCGCATCTCCAAAACTGAAAAATTGATATTTCTTTATAACCGCTTTTTCGTAAACATCCATAATCAATTCCCTGCTAGAAAATGCAGACACGAGCATTAAAAGGGTAGATTTCGGAAGGTGGAAATTTGTTATCAAGGCATCTACAATCTTAAATTTATATCCAGGATAAATAAATATATCTGTCGTTCCTTTTCCTGCTACAAGTTTCCCATTTTCATCTACCGAGGACTCTAAGGTACGTATAGAGGTTGTCCCAACCGCTATGATCCTTCTTCCTTCCTCTTTGGCTCTGTTTATTATCTCAACTGATTTTTCTGGAACCTCATAAGTTTCCTCATGCATCTTATGATCTAGCACATCTTCTGTCTGGACAGGTCTAAAAGTTCCTAGTCCCACCTCTAAAAAAAGATCAGCTATCTCCACACCTTTTTCTCTAATTTTTTCTAAAAGATCTTCTGTAAAATGAAGTCCAGCTGTTGGAGCAGCTACAGACTCACCTTTTATAGCATATACTGTCTGATACCTTTCTTTTTCTGAAAGTTTTTCACTTATATATGGAGGAAGAGGCATCTGTCCCAGCTTGTCTAATATCTCTTCGAAAACTCCCTCATAATCGAAAGTAAGTATTCTATTACCGTCTTCTTTTATCTCTTTAAGTTCAGCTACCAGCTCATTATTTTCACCGATAAATACCTTTTGACCTATTTTAAGTCTCTTAGCATTTCCAATAAGACACTCCCAGGTATTTATATCTTTTCTTTTCAGAAGAAATACCTCGAGAATAGCCCCTGTATCTTTTCTCCCCATAAGTCTTGCAGGTATTACCCTAGTAGAATTCCTTACGAGGACATCTCCCTCTTTAAGAGAATCTATTATATTATAAAATCTTTTATGCTCTATATCCCCAGTTTTCTTATTTACCAGCATTAACCTAGAGTGGTCTCTTGGTTCTGCAGGAGTTTGTCCGATCAGTTCTTCTGGAAGATTATAGTCATAGTCAGACAATCTTGTTGACATAATTTTCTCCTTACTTCTTTTTTCCTATTACTATTCTTTCTATCTGATGGTAATCTTTGACAATTACTATATTTTCAAATTCATTGTCTTCCATCATATTTTTTACTTTTTGAGCCTGATTATACCCAACTTCAAAGGCCAAAACTCCACCGTTTTTGAGATAATCCGAAGCTTTTTTCGTTATAAGTTTATAAAAATACAGCCCCTCATCCTCTGCTGTAAGTGCTAATTTAGGTTCATATTTTTTTACCTCGTGCATGAGAATCTTGTACTCTTTTTCTGGAATATAAGGAGGATTAGATACTATCATATCAAATTCCTTATAGCTTACATTCTCAAAAACATCAGATTTTATGAATTTTACATTTTTTACATTATTTAGTTCTTTATTCTGATTGGCTACTTCTAAGGCACCATCACTTATATCCACTCCAAGAACTTTTGATGTTGGGATCTTTTTTCCAAGAGTTACGGATATTGCTCCGCTTCCAACACCTATATCTAAAATAAATGGTGTTTTTACATCTGACATCAAAACAATGCACTGCTCTACAAGAAGTTCTGTTTCAGGTCTAGGTATAAGAACTCGCTCATCCACCTTAAATTTATAACCAAAAAATTCTTCTTCACCCAAAATATACTGAAGAGGTTTTTTGTCTCTTGCTCTTTTTATTATCATCTCTTTTATTAGCTTTTTTTCTTCTTCACTTATCTTTCTTGTAAAATCAAGAGTCAGAGTCAGTCTATTGGTTTTCAAAACGTGAGAAAATATATATTCTGCCTCAAGTTTGGGATTTTCTATGCCATTTTTCTCTATATACTCTACAGAGTGTTTGAGAAGTTGAAGGTTTTCTTTTTTATGATTTTCTTTCTCAACTGTTATCTCATCTACGTTTTTGTTTTCCAATTTTTCAAGGACTTTTCCAAAATCCATCCTGTTCCTTGCCATCTCTTTTAAAAAATTTTTAATCTGTACTTTTTCATCTTCGCTGAGATCCCTGTCAAAATATGCATAAAGGCTTATTCTGTCAAGCTTTAACACATAGGCAACCACTTTTTCTGCCTGAAGCCGGGGTTTGGAAAAGGAGTATTTTTTCAAATACTCCTCACTAAATTTAAGTATATTAATTAACTTTTCCATTATCCTGCTAAATTCGTAAGCATATCAGCTTGGTCAAATGTGATAAGGGCATCTATCATCTCAGTCAAATCGCCATCTAAAAAAGCATCTAGCTTATGAAGCGTCAATTTTATTCTGTGGTCTGTGATTCTTCCCTGAGGATAGTTGTAAGTCCTTATTTTTTCAGATCTAGAACCTGTTCCTACCTGAAGTTTTCTAGTACTCTCTACTTCTGATCTTTGCTTTTCAATTTCCATTTCAAAGAGCTTCGTTGCAAGTACTTTCATGGCCTTTTCTCTGTTTTTCAACTGAGATCTTTCATCTTGACACTCTACTATAACCCCACTAGGAAGGTGAGTTATTCTAACTGCAGAATCAGTGGTATTTACATGCTGACCCCCTGCTCCTGATGATCTAAAAGTATCTATTTTCAATTCTGATGGCTTTATTTCTACCTGTTCTACATCATCTACTTCAGGTAAAACAGCTACAGTTGCTGTAGATGTATGTATTCTTCCAGAAGACTCAGTCTCAGGAACTCTCTGTACTCTATGTACTCCAGACTCAAATTTAAGCTTAGAATATGCTCCCTGACCTTGAATAGAAAAAACTATCTCTTTTAGTCCACCAACTCCTACTTCACTCTTACTCATTACCTCTGTCTTCCATTTGTTTCTCTCTGCATATCTGCAGTACATTCTATAAAGATTGGCTGCAAATAAAGCTGCCTCATCTCCACCTGTTCCACCTCTGATCTCTATAATAACATTTTTATCATCATTGGGATCTTTAGGAAGAAGAAGTATCCTGAGCTCTTGCTCTAACCCTGGCAAAACCTCTTCTATATCTCTCATCTCTTCAAGAAGCATCTCTTTCATCTCGTGGTCTTTTTCAACTTTGAGACTCTCTTTGGTAAATTCCAAATCATCTGAGTATCTTTTATACTCTTTGTATTTTTCCACAACTGGAGTAATTTCATTAAGTGCTTTGTTGTATTCTATAAGTTTTTTGGGATCTTTTATAACCTCACTGCTACCTAGCAGTCCTGTAAGTTCCTCATGTTTTTTTACTACTTCCTCAAGCTTTCCAAACATGCTTTCTCATTCCTTTCGTCTCTTTTACTCTAACTTAGAAAGTATATCACACTATGAAATAAAAATCAATTTCACACTTTTAGGTTGATTTTTAATCTGAAAAATAAAAAATAGGGTAATTAATCCCCTATTTTTTATTGGTTCTCGTTCTTTTTTTTCTTATTTTCTTCAATTCTTTTTACTGCAATAGCTCTGGCATTATTGTATTCCTCTGGGTTTATATATTTTCTTACCTCTATCTGACTTTTAAGTTTATTCTTTAATATCTCAGCTTCTATTTTACCTACCTCATCAAAAACAAGGCTTATTTTGTTCCAGTTTTTCTCTGGGCTCTCCAAAAGATATTTATTTATTTCTAGCTCACGCTGCCTTCTGTCCAACAAAAGAAGTTTATGCTTCGTACTGGCATTTGATATTATTTCCTTAGCTTTAATTATATCCTTTTCAGGTACTCCGACACTTCGAAAATCTTCTTCATAAATTATTCCTATATTATCCACATTAGAAGCTCCAAAAGATATTACACATACAAGTAAACCAAGTAGTAATATTATTTTCTTTCTCATCTATTCCCTCCGTTAGATACCAAGGTCACTTACAAAAAGTTCCTCTGGATTCATTTCTATATCTCTTTCTTTAAATATATTATTTTCATAAAAGTTTTCCCATACAAGACCTTCTTTTTCATTTGATTTATTAAAATCAAAATGTTGCTCTAAAGCTACACTGTTTTTTAAAATATCATTTCCATTTACCTTATTAACCGCACTTTGGTATACAGTATCAGTAAAAATACCCATCACAAAAAGCGAAGCTCCCATTACAACTAGTTTCCTGTTTTTTTTCTTCTCCTCCTCGAGCAGAGATTTATAAACATTGAGCTTAACCCGGTCCTTTGGTGTCATTATCCTGTACCTCCCATATCTTTAATACCCTTGTAATAGATTGATTTAACTGTAGAAAGATTCATATTTTTTAACTTAGATATTTCACGAAACTTGTATCCATATATATCCTTTAATAAAACTATTTCACGTTCTCTGGAATTTATTTTTTTTAGTCTCTCTTCCAGTATCATAGTTGTGTGAGCATTGGTGTCGTCTTCTATTTCAAGGATTTCCTCATTTAGTTCAAAGGTAGTTTTGTTTTTTCTAAAAAAATCATAGGTCTTATTTATCGCTATCCTATATATCCAAGTATAAATATTACTCTCGTTTCTAAATTTTTTAAGGTTCTTATATACACTTACAAAAACTTCTTGAGCTATATCTTCAGCATCTTCCGGATTTTTAACCATCCCTAGGATTTTGTTGTAAACTCGTTCAAAGTATGTATCAAAAATTTTGTCAAAATCCATCTTACTCCCTTTCTTGTTTTCCTTGCCAATTTTGACGATAAAATAAGAAAAAAAGTCTAGTTTTTTTCTTCAATAAAAGAAAACTTTATATTTTTCCTAGAATTCCCAGGGATTTTTAGAGTGAATACAGCATTTCTTTCTTTCATTTCGTAGCTTTCTTCACTTCTAAGTTCATTCCATTTTTCGGGAAATTTATCATAGAAAATCTTTAATATTATATATTCCTTTTTATAATTTTTTACAGAATAACTTACTTTTCTTTGTTTTAATCTCGTACCTAGATTCTTCTCCACCTCAGAGGAAACTATATTTACATCCTGATCCAAAAGTCCCTTTATCTGAAGTTCTCCGTTTTTATTTACACCTGTAAATTCTCCCCTATACCCTTTTTCATCAAAAACTTTAACTTTATCAGAAGAAGATATGTCGACTCCTGCCACTGCCAGACTGAGTTCCGGGTTTTTTTTCTCTTTGCTTTCTAGATAAATATAATTTTTTGAAATACTAGCCTTTTTATAAAATATATTTTTATTTATACCTGCAAAAGTTTTTAAATTCAATTTACCTAATGGCTCGGTTCCTCTAGGAAGAATAAGAGAGATATTCTCAAATTTTCTGTCTGAATCATTCTTAATGAAAATATTTTTTTTCACACTATTCTTATTTAGGTAGACTTGATATTCCTCAGACCATGTGAGCCCTTCTAAACTATAATTTATTTTTGCAGATGAAATTTCTTTATTCCCGTGAAGAATCAAAGAATTCCCTTTATCCTTTACTCTAATCTCTTCAGAAGGATTTATTATCAATTCTCCACTCTTTATATTTTCTATGGTCAACGGCTCGTTAGAAATAAGCCTGTACTTCTCTCCCCTATAGGAAACTTCTTCACCTTGTGATAAGTAATAACTATTTTTAGAGTCCCCGTCCAAAATAAACTCCTCTATACCTTCACTTTCAACTATAAGTGAATCTCTGTCTACAGACCTTGAGAAATTAGTTATTACTATCTCTTTCTCGGCCTCAGGGATTATAAAATTCTCTCTAATTCTGATTTTACCTTCTGGCTGAAGTAACAACTCACCATCAACTCCCTTTGTAAAATCTATTTCAGAGCAATAAGCTGATGCTGCTACAAGCAAATAAATCATTATCTTTTTCATTATCCCTCCAAAATCAGTTGCCAGTTGTTCCTTCAATAAAAACTTCTATATTTTTTTCATCTAGAGTCATCTCTGTATCTTCATAAACAGCTATTAATTCTTTTTCCTTATCATCAATATATCTCTTGTCACGATTTTTATTATTTGTTTTATTGTTATAATTCACTGTCATATTAAAGGAAACTTTCGGTGCATACTCATAGGTTAAAATATAGTCACCAGGCTCTACATAATAGCTGCTTCCAGATTCCACAGGAACTCCCTGAAGTTTTACATTTTTTAGGGTACTTCCGTAATTAACTCTAAATAAATTATAATCTTTTCTATAAGAATCAACTATTCTAAAATCATCTACAATTTGTGTCTTCGAACATCCTGTAAAAACGAGAAGCATTACAACCAAAAGTTTAAATATCTTCTTCATCTTTAAAATCCTCCATTATCATTTTTTTCAGTTCATCCAATATATCTATTTCTTTAACCTGTTTAACAACTTTACCTTTTTTAAAGAGAACCCCTATACCCTTTCCACCAGCCACACCGTAGTCAGCTTCCCGAGCTTCTCCCGGACCGTTTACCACACAGCCCATCACAGCTATCTTGACCTTTTTTTCAAAGGTGCTAAACTCCTGTTCCACTTTTTTTGCAAGATCTATAAGATCTATCTCAGTCCTTCCACAGGTAGGACAGGATATTATCTCTGTTCCCTCTTCTCTCAGACCAAGTACCTTTAGTATCTCTTTGGCAACCTTGATCTCTTCCACAGGGTTTTCAGTCAGTGATACCCTTATGGTATCCCCTATATCATCTACAAGAAGTCCCCCTATACCTATTGAGGATTTCACAGTCCCCTGAAATGCAGTTCCTGCCTCTGTTACACCTAGATGAAGAGGATAGTCTACTATCTCCCTCATCATCCTGTAGGCTCTGACCATCATCTTCACGTTGCTAGATTTAAGTGATATTATTATATCCTCAAATCCGAACTTTTCCAGAAGCCTCACATGGTAAAGACCACTTTCAACCATGGCCTCAGGGGTAGGTCTTCCGTATTTTTCAAGTATACTCTTTTCCAGTGATCCTGCATTTACACCTATTCTTATGGGTATGTTGTATTCTTTGGCCTTTTCCACAACCATGGCAACTTTATCGTCGTTCCCTATGTTTCCAGGATTTATTCTCAGCTTATCTACGCCATTTTCCATAGCTGATATAGCGAGCCTGTAGTCAAAATGAATATCTGCTGCCAAAGGTATGCTTATCTGTTTTTTTATCTCTTTTATTGCTTCGGCTGCCTCTGTGTCATTTACTGTTACCCTTACAAGTTGGCATCCTGCATTTTCAAGTTCCTTTATCTGTTTCACAGTGGCCTTTATATCTGAAGTTTTAGTATTAGTCATCGACTGGATTATAACCTCGCTGTCTCCGCCAATATATATGTTCCCCACCTTTATCTTTCTAGAACCCGTCATTTTATTTCCACTCCATCCTTGTCTGTCTTCGCTAATTAAATTATACAAAATTTACTCCTCAATTTCAATGGACTCCAGCACATATCTTCCCTTATATATTTTCACCACAATATAAGATCTGTCTCCTTCAGCTATTTTCTTTTCTGTTTCTTTCGCCTTGCCTTCCTCCATGTAGAATCTTTTAAAGGGGTTTTCAAAATAGGTTTTGTTGTTATAAGTATTTCTTATTTTACCCTTTATATATTCCATATTTTCAGGTTTTCCATTGGAAAATTCAGTTATTTTGCTCCACTCTCCATCTTTTTTTAAGATGAGATAGCCATTTTTATTTTCAACATTTTCATAGTCTCCTGCAAGCTCTCTGTGATCTAGATTTATACTTAGATAATTCCCCCTCATATAGTCATAAGGATCCCTTGGGGCAACTCGAAATTTATGGGTGTTTCCCTTCTTAATTATAATCTCTTTATTTACAACCATAAGTAAAAATACTCCCAACTGAAAAAATACCATAACTGCAAAAATAATTTTATTTCTCAACAGAACCACCTCTTTTTCTGCTCATATATAGATTACCGGCTATAAGTGCTCCTCCGAGAAGAATAAAGACAAGTCCCCTTGTGAGGGTTGATATTTTGTAATCGAAAAACCTTGTTGCAATAAGCCCTCCTACTATTAAGCTTCCATTATTAAAGCTTCTTACATCTCCTCTTTTGAAACCCTCGTATATAAAATTACCTCCTATGATCAGAAAATATATATTATATACTATAAATCCCCAACTGAAAAATAAGGGTAATATAATAAGTGGCATGTTCCACAGAATAATATTTTTAAAGTCTTCTTTTCTTATAAAAAGTAAAACTAATACTATAATATAAAATAGGGCAGAAACCCAAAATACCTTGTCATAAACCAGTTCACTGCTGAATATATAGTCTTTTTTGAAGGTTAAAAAATAAGCCATTATTATAGTCAGCTGCTCCCCAATTTTTTTTAAGCCCAGTGGAAAGGTATAGACCCCTGCAAAAAGAGCACTGTATAAAAGCAGTCCCGCCTTGGAGTTATGAGAAAACTGACCATACCACGCCATAAGTCCTATCAAAAACAAAACTTTTGAAGATGCTTCAACTAATGCACCTATTCCCTCTTTTTTTCTGGAAAATAAAAATATAGGCAAACCTAGTAGCATATAAATCAGTATATATCCATCGGAACTCTGGTACCTGTATAAAACAAAACCGTAAATTAGTGTATTTATTCCTCCCTTTGTAAAATACAATACCGGAATACTTAGTGTAGCCCAAGCTAAATAAAACCCTTGATCCTCTCCTGAAATATTATACATCTGAGATATCATAGCTATCGATAAGCCCACCATCAGAATGAGAAAAACTCCGGTTCCAGATACAAACTCCCTTTTTTTCTCCAGTGAAAAATAAAAGATAATCTGACCCGTTATTATGGAGGATATAAGAATCCCGGTCTTGATACCTCTGCCTATTTTCGACCAGTTATATGCAAATAAAAGAATTATACCCAAGCCTATCAATAAGCATCCTGTAGTTATAAAAAAATTAAAAAAACCTTTTCTATTATCTCCTTTACCTGCATAAAAATTCTCTATATCATTGTAAACTTCATCTGTGATAACCCCCAGTCCTCGAAGTCTTTCCAGCTCTTTTAATATGATCTTCCCCCTCATAAATCCCTCCTGATCCCATATTTTCATAAACAAAAGATAATTCCATATAATAAAATCACATAAAATTATTCTGAGATCTAGGTTTCTTCCTTTAAAAAAAAGTCCTGCACATGGCAGGACTATTTTACAAGATATTTCATAGGGTTGTATGGTACCCCATTTTTTCTTATTTCAAAGTGAAGATGAGGACCTGTTACTCTTCCTGTCATCCCTGTTTTTCCTATTACCTGACCTTGTTTCACATACTGTCCAGGCTTTACATTTATATTGTTAAGATGTGCCGCTCTTGTCTCGTATCCTCCAGAATGTTTTATGATTATTATCTTACCATAACCACTCATCCACCCTGCATAAGTTACTTTACCGGCTTTTGCAGCATGAAGAGGTACATATTTTGCTCTCAAATCTACACCTTTATGGTATATATATCTCTTTAGCACAGGATGGAATCTTCTTCCAAATGGGCTAGTTATACCTTTCCATTTTACAGGCATACTAAAATTAACAGTTCTTTTTTTGGCCGCTGCTACCACCTGTTTTAGGTCTGGATTCGGTATATAAAGACTTTGTCCTACCTTAAGGGAACTGTTATTGAGTTTATTATAATTCATCATATCGTCAATTTTTACATTGTATTTTTTAGAGATTTTATAAAGGGAGTCGCCCTTTTTTACCTTGTAGAATATTCCGTTTCCAGAAATTATATTCAGTTTGTCTCCTATTTTTAAAACACTTCCCACCTGGGGATTGTTGGCTCTCAAAACTGCCAGTTCCTGATTAAACTTTTTAGCTATCTTATAAAGGGAATCTCCCGATTTCACCTGATAAATTTCAAAGGTAGGAATAGAATAACTCTTTTCTGCAGGTTGTTTTGAATCTTCAACCTTTTCAACTTTTAAGGTATACTCTTTTTCTATTGTTATATAGTTACTGTCTAACACTTCAAACCCACCGTTGGCAGCGTCTGTAGCTTCATAATAATCTGTAAACTTTTTTACATCCATGACCTCTCTCTTAACAACTCTAGCCACCTGTACAGAAAGTACCAGCACGATGACTACAAGAGCCGTCAAAAGGTTAGTAAATCTTCTATTCACTTTTTATTTATCCCCCTTCTGATAAGCTTTTAAAAGATCATCATTGCTTTTTGTGGACTCTATTGTATCTATAAGTTTCTTTGCGGCAGTAGCTCTGTCGTATTCAGAGAGGTATCTTCTTATCCCCCATATAAGGTTGAGCTTGTTTTCTTTTATCAAAAGTTCTTCTTTTCTTGTTCCTGATTTTTGGATATCTATAGCAGGATAGATCCTAAGCTGAGACAGGTTTCTGTCTAGGTGGATCTCCATATTTCCCGTCCCTTTGAACTCTTCATAAATAACATCATCCATCTTACTTCCGGTGTCTACCAATGCTGTAGCCACTATGGTGAGGCTTCCACCTTCTCTTATGTTTCTTGCAGACCCGAAAAACTTTTTTGGATAATATAATGCAGTAGGATCTATTCCTCCTGATATCAGTTTACCACTTGAAGGTATGACTATATTATAAGCTCTTGCAAGTCTTGTAAGAGAGTCCATAAGTATTATTATATCTTCACCGTCTTCAAGCTTTCTTTTTGCCTTTTCCAAAACCATTTCAGTTACCTTGATGTGATTTTTAGGATCTTCGTCAAATGTAGAGGAGAACACCTCTGCTCCCTTTACTGTCTCCCTTATATCTGTAACCTCCTCAGGTCTTTCATCTATAAGGAGTATCCACACTTCGGAATTTTTGTTGTTTTCGATAATGGAGTTGGCAATACTACTTATGAGCATAGTTTTACCGGCTTTTGGAGGTGCTACTATTAGACCTCTCTGACCTTTGCCTATAGGGGCAATAAGATCTATTATTCTTCCAGACAGATTTTTTCTTTCTGTCTCAAGGATAAGTTGCTCAGTTGGGTAGGCAGGTACAAGTTCATCAAAAGGAACTCTAGATTCTGCCTTTTGTATGTCTCCGCCATTTACCAAAAGAACTTTTCTCAGAGCATAATTTTTTTCATCTCCAACTGGTTTCCTTACTTCTCCCAAAATAAGATCACCGGTTCTTAACTTAAATCTTCTGACCTGAGAAGCAGAGACATAAATATCTTTTTCTACATTTGTGTCTCTTAAAAAACCATAGCCGTCTCCTAGAACGTCTAAGGTACCCCAGGCTATTGTATGCCCAGTGAGATTTTCATAATATTCCTCTATTATATCCACTAATTCTTTTTTCTTGTATCTGTTCCAGCTCTCTATACCTAGCTGTCTTGCGATCTCTTTAAGCTCTGTTAATAAAAAGTTATTTAAATCATCCATAATAAACATACCACCCATTAATATCTTTTTAAATAAAGTATATACATCGCCAAAATATAAACTACACCGATAATCCAAGAATCTATTTTAATTTTCTTTTTCCTGAAAAGAACCCCAATCATAAAAACCATTAACACCACAAGAGACATCACCGATGAAATAATATGAAACTCTGTGAGGCTTTGAAAAATACTGCCCTTTCTGTATAAAAGATCAGCTATAAAAACTATAGTAATATTAAATATGTTACTTCCTAGTATATTTCCAGCAGCCATATTAAAGGACCCCATTCTTATGGCCTGTATAGAAACTGTCAGCTCAGGAAGGGATGTTGCCAGGGCTAGCAGTATGACTCCTACGAAACTCTCCCCTAGGCTAATTCCAAAAATAGGGGTATTAGCTATTTTATCAGCCACATAGGTTAAAGCAATTCCTGTAGTTATTACCGTTAGTCCACTTATTACAAAGCCTTTTTTTGCCTGATTCATATTCATGATGATGGAATCTTCAGGGTTTATCTCATCTGGATCATTAAAATCATAATTATGTTCAAATTCATATATAAGTTTAATTGCAACAAAATATAATATAAACAAAATTATTGATATAAAACTGACTTTAAATATCGTAATCTCACCTAAAACAAAACCCAACAGAAAAATAGTTGTCAGAAGGATAGAAAAAAAAGCACTCAAATAATTCTTCATACTTATTGAAGATGAAAAAGAATTTTTTATAAAGAAGACATCCAGAATAAATATTATGAAAATATTAAAAAGGTTGCTTCCGAAAATATTTGAAATTGCCATATCTGGATTTCCCATAAGGGTTGAGCTTGCACTGGTAATAAGCTCTGGAAGTGATGTTATCGATGCTAGCATTATTATCCCTACCCAGCTTTTTTCAAGGCCCATTTCCTCACCTATTTTGTCTCCGCAGATACTTAGCTTTTTCCCTGCCATTATTATTATATATGCCAAAACAAAAAATACAAAGATATAAATCATTTTATCTCAAAGCCCCCTCTGTTATTCTACTATATCCCCGTAAAGAGTCCAAGTATTTGCATCTGTTATCTTTAAGTTTATAAACTCTCCTTCTAACTCAGGGTCGCCTTTAAATAGAACGACTTTATTGGTAGATGTTCTTGCACACATTACATCAGGGTTTTTTCTGCTAGGGCCTTCTGCCAATACTCTCTGTATAGAGCCTATATAACTCACACTTTGCTCTTTAGAAATAGCATTTTGTACCTCTATAAGTCTATGAAGTCTTTCTTTTTTTGTCTTCTGGTCAATCTGCCCATCCATTTCAGCAGCCTTAGTGCCTTTTCTAGGTGAATACATAAACATATAGGCATTCTCAAACTTTACTCTTTTAGCCACATCAATTGTATCTAAGAAATCTTCCTCTGTTTCTCCAGGGAATCCCACAATAACATCTGTGGTTATAGAACTTCCAGGAATAGATCTTTTTATCTTTTCTGCAAGAGCTATATACTCTTCCTTTTTATATCCTCTGTTCATAAGTCCTAAAACTCTAGAAGATCCAGCCTGAATAGGAAGATGCATCGATCTTGCTATTTTATCATTTTTAGCTATGACCTCTATCAGCTCATCTGTGAAATCTCTGGGATGGGGAGACATAAATCTAACTATAAACTCTCCTTCTATTTTGCATATTTCCTCTAAAAGTTTTGCAAAGTTATCTTTGTTTTCAAAATCTTTTCCGTAGGAGTTTACATTTTGACCTAGAAGTATAATCTCCTTAGAACCTTTTTCTACAAAACCTTTTATCTCATCTAAGAGTTGGTCCATTGGAACAGATCTTTCTCTTCCCCTAACATATGGGACGATGCAGTAAGTACAAAAGTTGTTACATCCGTAGGTAATTGTAGAATAGGATGTTTTTTTAGAATCAAAATCTGCATCTAGCCTCGGAGGAAGTTCATCCTCATCTCCTACATAGATGACATATTTAAAATCTCCTGACTCTATTTTTTCAATAGCCTGTGGTATTTTTCCTATGTTCTGGTTACCCATAACTATGTCTATTGCCTTAACTTTTTTTGCAAGTTCCTCTCCCTGCTCCTGAGCGAAACATCCAGTAACACCTATTATCATTCCTCTTTTTTCTTTTATATGCTTTAATTCTCCTAATTTACCATATATTTGAGTGGCAGCTCCCTCTCTCACTGTACATGTATTCAGAAACACAGCATCTGATTCACTTACATCTTCTGTGATATCATATCCCATATCCTGTAATATTCTTTTTATTTTTGCACTTTCATTTACATTCATTTGACAACCATATGTTATAATTGCAGCTTTTTTCTTCATCTATCCTCCTAAAACATTAAACATTCATTTTTTTTAAATACCAAATATTATAACATAATCAAATTCTTTTATCAATGTAACAATTTATCTCACAGCTTAGGAATTATAGGGTTTAAGATCATATACCGAAGGCTTTTACCGACTGTTTTAAGGGATTTTTTTAATAGAAATTATTATTATTGTTACTATTCCTACTGAAAAAAACATCTTTTTTTTAAAAATAAAAAAGACCTCAATAGGTCTTTTCTACTGGAGAAAAACTTCGTAATCTGGTTTCTCCTTCAACTCTCTTTTTTTGACTTTAAGTTGCTTGTCTTTGGAGTTTGATTTTTTTCTTTTTCCCAACATCCCCTTGAACTTCACCTTGCTTTTCTCAAACATCTCCTTAAACTCATCTTTTGTAACAGACATAGACATCACCTCAAAAATAAAAATTTGAAAGCCACTATATTTCTTAAGAAAATCATTTAAATATTTCTCCAGCCTCAAGATACCACAGAAGAAGATCAAAGTTGTCCATGGGAATACTGGTTTTACTGCAGTATTTTCTCATTTTTTCCTCTATCTCCTTGTATCTTTTACCGTTTATCGTCTTGGGAATCTCTTCTATTACTCCCAACCTTACAAGATTTCTCAGTATATGTCTGTCTAAAATAGCTATATCATCCCCAAAACCCACATTTCTCAAAAAGTGACTCGCCTCTTTGTAAGCTATACCCCTAACATGCTTTACAAGCCACTCTCTCATTTCAAAAACATTACCTATTTTTGAAATAAAATCTTTTGTTATTATTTCTCCGCCACTATTTTTCATCTGTTCTCTCAAAAGAACCAAATTTTTTGCCTTATTATTTTTAAATCTGACAACATTTAGATATTCTACGATGTCCTCTTCTTCCCCTGTAAATAAAAGACGATTATCTCTCAATTCTGTTATTGCTTTCCATGCATTTCTGGCCTTCGACTGTGGTGTCAGAATACAAAAAGAAAGCTCTATATGAATATCTTCATTATTCCCAGAAAACCAACTCTCCTTAAACTCTTCTAGTCTTTTCTCTATATCGTCTTTTATATCAGTATAAACTTTATATATTTTATCAAAATACTCTTTCTCCATAACTCCCCCTATACCATCTATATTACTCCAATAACTTCCTTCTTCAAAAAAAATTTAAGAAAACTGTCTATAATTTTGTTTTTAAAAGTTAATAGCCATTTTAAATGCCATCACTAAAGACATAATCACAAAAATAGGTTTTATAAATCTAGCTCCATTTTTTATGGCCATCTTAGACCCCATTTTAGAACCTACAATTATAAAGATTGCCGAAATAGCACCATATTTTAAATTTACCTGACCATTAAATATAAATGTCAAAAGAGCTGCAAATCCAGTTGTAAAATTTAAAACTTTTGTATTTGCAGTGGCAACAGTAAAGTCAAATTTAAATATTTTTACAAGTCCGAACATAAAAAATGTACCTGTACCAGGTCCGAAAAATCCGTCGTAAAACCCTAGAGCCGATGTAAGCAGTTTTCCGAGAAAACCGTTTTTACTGTCTATTCCTGCATATTCATTTGACATCCCAACTTTTTTTGATATCACCGTATATATTGCAACTGCAAAAATCATAAAAGGAATCAGTATCTCCAGAATCTTAGGTGAAATATACTGGACAGTTACCACTCCTAAAACAGCTCCCATAAATGCAAAAGGAATAAGCATTTTAAGTAACTGCTTGTTTAACTTATTGCTTTTAAAAAATTCATAACTACTTGTAAAACTACCTAAAGCGGCTGCCATTTTATTTGTCCCCAAAGCCATGTGGGGAGGCATTCCTGTCATTAAAAGTGCAGGTACACTTATGAGTCCTCCTCCTCCAGCGATAGAATCTATAAATCCAGCTGCAAACATTCCAATTCCCAGAATAACTATTTCCATTTTTTACCCCTTTTTCCAATTATTTTCCCTTATTCTATATTCTGAGTTACTTTTTTTCAATATATTTCTCTTTTATTTTAGAATCAATTTGTATTTAGAAGATATTTTATGATCTAAACGATAAAAAGAGTGGAATTATTCCACTCTTTAAAGTTCAAACCCATAGGGAAGTAGATCCTCTATAGACAGAATCTTATACTCTTTTTTTAGATTGGCCAGTATAATTGCCGTGTCCTCATAGGCAAACTCTTTTATAACCTGTCTACAGGCCCCACAAGGGCTCACAGGTCCTGTTGTATCTGCAACTATGCATATTACAGCGATATTCTTCATGCCATTTGTCACAGCTGAAAATATTGCAGTCCTTTCTCCACAGTTAGTAAGACCATAGGAAGCATTTTCCACATTTGCCCCTCTATAATGATTACCTTTTTCATCGATAACAACCGCCCCTACCTTAAATCCAGAATATTTTACATAGGCATTTTCCCTGGCCTCTATAGCTTCGTCAATCAGTTCTAATATCTCTTTTTCATTCATAAGCATCGCATACACCTCCAAAAGAGTAACCTTTATTGCCTATAGATTTTTTATAATACTATTTTTCCAGCGTTCCGAGAGCAATTTCCATCATCTCATCAAATGTACTCTGTCTCTCTTCTGAGGTAGTTTCTTCCCCTGTCACGAGAGAATCAGATATTGTGAGGATGGTAAGAGCGTTTACACCGTATTTAGACGCAATAGTATAGAGGCCTGCAGTCTCCATCTCTACACAAAGGACTCCAAAAGCAGCCCATTTTTTATAGTCTTCAAAGTTATCCTGATAAAATTCATCAGAAGTCATTACATTCCCAGCTTTTATTTTTATTCCCTTTTCCTTTGCAGTATCCACGGCCTTCATGAAAAGCTCAAAAGAGACAGTAGGAGCAAAATCGGCCCCGTTGAATCTAAGCTTGTTGACACCTGAGTTGGTAGATGAAGACATGGCTATGACTATGTCTCTAACCTTTACATCTTCTTGATATGATCCTGCTGAACCAACTCTTATTAGGTTTTTTACTCCATACTCTCTGATAAGTTCATTCACATATATAGATATCGAAGGAACTCCCATTCCAGTTCCCTGGACTGATACTCTTTTCCCCTTGTAAGTTCCCGTATATCCATACATTCCCCTTACTGTATTATAGCATTCTGGATTTTCTAGGAAAGTCTCTGCAATCCATTTTGCCCTCATAGGATCTCCAGGTAAAAGGACTGTCTCTGCTATATCTCCTTTTTTTGCAGCTATATGTACACTCATTTCATACCTCCAAATCTATTTTTATATATTTGATTTAAGTTTTTTATTATTGTTTATGTACACTTAAGATCAATAAAGCTCTTTTGCAAAACTTCCCTCTATACTCTTTCCTAGCAGAAGCTCCTCTAAAGTAGCAGCTATATCCCCAAAGCTTTCTCTTATCCCGAGATCCACTCCGCCCTTCACTTCTTTACCATAGACTAAAATAGGAATATATTCTCTTGTATGGTCTGTCCCTTGGTAGGTCGGGTCACATCCGTGATCTGCTGTCACTATAAGTATTTCATCATCTTTCAGATTTTCCATTATCTCTGGGAGATATCTGTCAAACTGCTCTATAGCCTCTTTATATCCCTGTGGGTCTCTTCTATGACCAAATTTCATATCAAAATCCACTAGATTGGTAAATATTAGGCCTTTGCTGTCTTCCTTAAGAGCGGTTATTGTTTTTAGTATTCCGTCTTTATCATTTTGATTCGTTCCTCTTGTGTCAGTTATACCTTCCCCTGCAAATATATCACTTATCTTTCCTATTGCCACTACATCTTTTCCAGCAGATTTCAGTTTATCCAAAAGGGTCGCCCTTGGGGGTTTTACAGAATAATCATGTCTGTTGGAAGTTCTTTCAAACTCCCTTTTAGCCTTCCCCACATAGGGTCTTGCTATAACCCTTGCTACAGGTGATTTTTCCATACATATTTCAAGTGCTATTTCGCAGGCTTTATATAATTCATCTAAAGGAATGATCTCTTCATTGGCTGCTATTTGAAGTACCGGGTCTGCAGAGGTATAGACTATCCAAGCACCTGTTTTAAGCTGTTCTTCCCCGTATTCATCGATTACTGCAGTTCCAGAGTATGGCTTATTACAGAGTATTTTCCTACCAGTTCTTTCTTCCAGTTCTTTTAAAACCTCTTTTGGAAATCCGTCTGGATATGTCGGAAATGGTTTATCCCCTATAACACCTGCTATTTCCCAGTGTCCCGTAGTTGTATCTTTTCCCTTTGCTTTTTCTGCCGCTTTTCCATAGGCCCCTATAGTATTTTTTATTTTACCAGCTCCAACTATTTCAGTTAGATTTCCTATACCCATTTTTTCCATATTAGGTATATTTAGCCCACCACATTTTTTAGATATATTTCCAAAGGTATTCGCCCCTATATCTCCAAACTCTGCAGCATCAGGAAGATATCCCACACCTGCACTGTCTAGTACGATTATAGTGGCTCTCTCTATTTTTTTCATGACCATTCTCCTTTCTTACTGTGTGTTTAATTAAATTATTGAATTTATCCAAAAACCTGTGTTACTTTCTTTGCTTGCCCAAAGAAAGTAACCAAAGAAAAGGCACCCCTAAAAAATACCTAAAATCACTTCTGAACTAACTTTCTATTGAAATATAGTCGGTAAACCTCCTTATTTCAATGAAAGTGGATTTCACAAGATGATTTCTTAACGGTATTTTTTAAAGGGGAATTTAAAATCTTTAAATAATTTTTTTAAATCTTTTGAAATTCTTTCGGCCATTGACAAAATCAGCGTTAAGAATGACTGAAAGAAATCTCTAGAAAAAATCAACTGTTTGAGCAAAGCGAGTTTTGATTTTTTCTTAGATTTCCGAAGGCATTTAGCTTATTTTTCACAGGCCTTGATTTTTGGTTACTTTTCATCAAGGAAAAGTAACAGAACTTTGGAAAAAGTCAGTAATTTATTATAAACCCTTCTCTTATTTTTTAAAAAAATAGTAGATTAAAAAGTGGGACACAGTCCCACTAAATAATATTTTTAATATTCTCCCTCTTTGGCCTTACCACTTGTCACAAGCATAACCCCAGAAGATGTTCCTAATCTTGTAACTCCCATCTCAATGTATTTCATGGCAGTTTCTAGATCTCTTACTCCTCCAGACGCTTTAATTTGTGCTTTATCTCCTACCACTTCCTTCATAAGCGCCACATCTTCAAATGTTGCTCCCCCTGTACCAAATCCTGTTGAAGTCTTTACAAAATCAGCCTTGGCATTCAAAGAAAGCTGACATGCAGTTCTCTTTTCCTTTTCAGTGAGATAACATGTCTCTATTATTACCTTTAATACATTATCCCCTATAGCCTCTTTTATCGCTCTTATCTCATCCTCTACCAGTTTGGTTTCTCCTGATTTAAGAAGGCCTACATTTATCACCATATCTATTTCAGACGCTCCGTCCTCTATACACTTTTTTGCTTCAAATACCTTTGCCTCAGAACTCATAGCTCCTAAAGGAAATCCTACTACAGCAGCTATTTTCACATCTGTTCCTTTTAGTTCTTCTGCTGCAAGAGATACATAACATCCGTTTACACATACAGAAAAGAATCCATACTCCTTCGCCTCCTGACAAAGCTTTACTATATCTTCCTTAACTGTTGTAGCCTTTAATACTGTATGATCTATATACTTGTTGATTTCCATCTATTATCCTCCTATAATTTCTAAAATTATTTCTTGTTTATCTATCTTTTCTTCAGAGATTACAACTGCTTCTGCAAGAGTCTCTAAAACTTCATCTCTTAAATTCCCATTATGGAATATCTCTAAGATTGCAGCACCTTTTTCAAGTTTATCTCCCACCTTAGAACACATTATTATTCCAACAGAGTGATCTATTATATCATCTTTTGTTGCTCTTCCTGCTCCTAACATCATAGCAGCCCTTCCTATGAGTTCTGCATTAAGGTGCTCTATGTATCCATCTTTTGTTGCACGAAACACATCTTTTTCCTTTGCTTTCGGAAGAAGTGAGTAATCATCACAGACGCTGGGATTTCCACCGCTTCCCTTTATGAATTTTCTCAGCATGTCTAGGGCCTGGCCGTTTTCAATAACTTTCCTTACTTTTTGTTTCCCACTTTCAAGGTCAGCTGTATCCCCTTTCATCACAAGGGCCTGAGATGCCAGAGTATAAATTAAGTCAGTAAAATCTTCTGGACCATTCCCTTTGAGAGTTTCTATGGCTTCTATCATCTCTAGGGAATTTCCCACCGCTTCACCTAAAGGCTGATCCATATTTGTGAGAAAACAGACTATGTTCCTATCAAAAGCCTTTCCAAGCTCATACATAGTCTCAGCAAGCTCCCTTGCTTCATCTATATTTTTCATAAAGGCCCCTGAACCTACCTTTACATCCAATATTATGGCATCTGCGTGCACAGCAAGCTTCTTCCCCATGATTGAACTGGCAATAAGAGGTATACTCGGTACAGTGGCTGTGACGTCTCTTAGGGAATAAAGTTTTTTATCTAAGGGAACTATTTTATCTGAATATCCCATTATTCCGGTACCTGTTTCATTCACAAGTTTTATAAGTTCTTCTTTTGTTCGGGAAAATTTAAATCCCTCTATGGACTCAAATTTATCTATGGTTCCTCCTGTATGCCCTAGCCCTTTTCCCGAGAGCTTAGCAGTTCCCATTCCCAGTGCTCCGAATATAGGTGCAAGGGCTATTGTCGTCTTGTCACCGACTCCACCTGTAGAGTGTTTATCTACCAAGAATTTGTGGGTTCCTGGAAAATCTATGGTATCCCCTGAATATATCATCTTTTCAGTAAAATATTTAAGTTCTTCAGTTGTCATTCCGTTAAAGTAAACCGCCATCAAAAAAGATGACATTTGATAATCAGGAGTATTTCCCTCTAGATATTCTTCTAGTAAAAAATTGATCTCCTCTTTTGTAAGAATCTCCTTATCCCTTTTTTTTTGTATTATATCAACTGCCCTCATAACTTACCCCCTTTAGATAGAAGCCTACAATCTATTATACATTTTTTTTAATTTTAACCTGTTTTTTATATATTTTATCCCAAAAATATGATATAAAATTCTAATATAAAAAAATAGGACAGGTGGCATTTTATGATAAAGAATTTAAGTAAACTGGAAAACTACATACAAAAATTTGGTCTTGAGGAGGTTTTCTCTCCTGAGATCAGAAGTTTCCTAAAAGTAAAAAAATATACTAAGGGAGAAATAATATTCAACGCCTATAAACCGGTGCTGTATATCTATTTTTTAGTGGAAGGACTTGTGGAGATAAACAGCATAATGATATCAGGGAATAAACTCTTTATAAACAATCTTTTCCCTCTTGAGCTTATAGGAGACCTTGAATATATGAACAAACAAGAGGCTATGTTTGACGTGGTAGCTGCTGATGACTCTACTGTCATCCTACTTCCCTTTGACATTGCCGAAAAATATCTAGAAAATAACCCGCAATTCTGGAGACTGCTTGCAACTGAATGCAGTAAAAAACTCCTTAGAACAAACAAAGCTATCATATTGAAGGGAAGCTATTCTTTAAAAACAGTCCTTGCAAACTACCTTATAAAAAATAATTATGAGATTAATTTTACGTCTTTGGTTGATCTAGCTGCCCACTTAAATGTAAGCTATAGAAATCTTTCAAGAGTAATAAAGTCATTATCTGAAGAGGGAATAATAAAAAAACAAAGAAAAAAAATAATAACTCTTAAAAAAGAAGAATTAAAAAATTACTCGGTTAATGTGTAAAACCTAAAAAAAAGCCGCTCTTTAAAAAGGGCGGCCTTGAAATTATTGAATATTTTTTTTATCTTTCTTTTCCTGGTTATGAGTCTTATGCAGTACATTTTTAACCCATTTTATTACCTTATCTTTCTTACTACGTTTTCTATTAGTGTATTCTAACACCGTTTCCACAAGAAAATCTATATCCTCTTTGCTGTGATTAGAGCTGAGAGATATACGTATTCTTGGAGTTGTTACAGTAGGCTTTCTTATTGCCGGAGCCATTATTCCATGATCTTTTAAAAACACACTGAGACCTAATGTTTCGTCATTATCTCCAACAACCACAGGAACTATCTGAGTAGTACTTTCTAGGGTATCTATCTCGGCTTCGTTGAGTCTAGAACGAAGATAGTCACCTAAATATTTCAAGTGATCTCTTCTCTCTTTTTCATTCTTTGTAAGCTTCATAGCTTCTAAACTGGCCCCGACCACTACCGGTGGCATAGATGTTGTGTACACAAGACTCCTACAGTGGTTGATAAGATAATCTATAATCTCCTTTGAGGCTGCAACATAAGCTCCCTGGGAACCATAGGCTTTTGAAAATGTACCCATATTTATATCTATCGCTTCGAGTATACCTAATTCTTCTGCTAGCCCTAGTCCCTCTTCCCCTAAAACTCCTCCACCGTGGGCCTCATCTATCATAAGAGTAACATCATATTTTTCTTTAAGCCTCACTATCTCTACCAGATTAGCTTTGTCTCCATCCATACTAAATACAGAATCTACAACAATTAGAGCACGCTTATAACCTTTCCTAAACATTCTGAGTTTATTTTCTAGGTCTTTCATATCATTATGCCTAAACCTAATCATTTTGGCACCACTCAGACGTATTCCATCATATATGCTCGCGTGATTTAACTTGTCACAAAACACCACGTCATTTTTCCCTATTATAGTAGATATTATACCTAGATTGGCGTCATATCCGCTGTTAAAAATAAGTGCAGCTTCTTTCTTTTTCTCAGATGCAATAAGTTCTTCTAATTCTTTATAAAGAGATGCAGTTCCTACAACTACACGACTTGCTCCACTTCCCATTCCATATTTTTCAAGGGCATCTTTTGCAGCATCTATTATTCTCCTATCATCTCTAAATCCTATATAATTACTAGAAGAAAAATCCAGGTATTTATTTCCTTCCATCCATATATGTTTTCCCTCCAGTTTATCTATATCTTTAATCTCTCTGAAAAGCCCCTCCCCTTTCAAGGAAATCAGCTTTTCTTTTATCTCCTTCATCATACTTGACCTCCGTTAGTCCGTATCTGCCAACACAGATTTTTCACTATTATAACTAAAGTATAACCCCTGGTTCTTTTTTTGTAAAATCTTTAATCAAGTTTGTATATATCATAAAAAAAGAAGCCTTCTAGGGCCTCTTATTTATTTACTATTTTAGCCAAAACTCCGTTTATGAATTCGTGAGACTTTTCTTCACCGTACTTCTTGGCAAGTTCCACGATTTCATTTATGACTATTTCATAACCTACATCTTCTTTTAAAAGTTCGTATGTTGCAAATTTCAAAAGTGTCCTTTCCACATTTCCTATTCTGTCTAGTGTCCATCCAGTCATGTTTTCATCGATAGTTCTTTGGATTTCAGCTTTATTTTCTGTCACTCCATTGGCATATCTTTCCAAAAATTCCTGTCCTGCTTTGCTTAGTTTAAAATCATCTCTTGAAATAAAATCCTCAAGGACTTCAGTTGCATCAACCTCATTTAATTCAGCTTCAAACAGAAGTTTAAAAAATTCTTCTCTTGCTGTTTTTCTACTCATATTCCTACCTTTCTAGTCTTCTTTTAATCTTGTAATCAGTACCTTTTTTATTCTCTTTATTTTTTCCATATCTCCAAGATTATACCCTAGACATGTTATTGCCAATACGATAAGCATCTTCACAAATCCATATTGTATCAGAATAAGTCCAAAAAGAAAACCCCCTATAGCTCCTAAATATTTTTTTCTGTTTACCAAAAGTCCCTCTATAAATTCTGCAAGCACTACTCATCACCTCTTTCAGACCTAAAACCAGAAGCAGCTTTCCTTTTAACAAGCTTAGAAACCTTAACTTCTACGTTCTCCACCTCTACACCAAGATATTCAAAAACATAATCTTTAATCTGACTTTGCAGATCTAATATATTTTTAGATATTTCACTGTCTGTATAAGCATCTACCTTTACAGTAATAAATAGTTTTTTTCTTTTTATTTTATTCGAAGGTCTTATATTTTTTATGTCCGGGCTAGACCCCACTATTTCTTTCACCAGATTATTTACTGAAGATGATGATACAGTGAGCTTGCCATTTTCAGTCTGTATCTCATAATCTTTTGGTTTTTCAAAATTAGAAAGTAATTTTTCAATAGCTAAAAGAAGATAAATAGTAGATAGACCTATGAGGGCTCCCCTGAAAGCATAGCCATAAAAATCTACATTGTAAAAATATTCTGGTATAATTCCCAAATAGATTCCTCCAAGAGAAATTATAAATATACCTACCCATGCAAGGGCAAATATTAATTTTCTAACCATTCTCATCCCTCCAAAATTAAAAGATTAGAGGCGGAAACCGCCTCTATTCTAATCTAAAATTTCAATTTCTTCTTCTGCTTCTGCTTCTTTTATTTTAATATCTTGTACATATATACCAACTTCTACAACCTTTAGTCCAGTTAGCTCAGTTATGCTTTTTATAACTGCTTCCTGTACCTCGCCTGCCACTTCTGGTATAGAGTATCCATACTCTACAACTATAAACAACTCTATACTGCACTCTTTTTCTCCGACCTCTACCTTAACTCCATGAGTTGGTCTTTTTTTACCTAATATCTTATTTACTTCGTCCGCTACTCCTCCAGCTAGTTTAAATACTCCGTCTACATCCACAGCGGCCTTTGCAGATATTACTTTTACTACGTCATCAGCAATTTTTATATTTCCTAATTCGCTCATAAAACTACCCCCCCATAAATTATATCTCTAAAAAGTTCTTTAAAAAAATAAGTTGTTTTCCTTTATTTATTTTTTATTTTTATCAAAATACTCTTCTATGAAACTCGTATACACATCACCTTTTTGATAGGCGCTATTTTCGATAACCTGAAGATGGAAAGGTATAGTAGTATCCACTCCTTCTATTACATACTCTTCAAGGGCTCTTTTCATTCTTATAATAGCTTCTTCTCTGTCTGATCCGTGAACTATGAGCTTAGCAATCATAGAATCATAATAAGGACTTATCACATAACCCTGGTATGAATGAGAGTCGATTCTTACTCCTATTCCCCCTGCAGGGATATAGGTCTCGAGAGTTCCTGCTGAAGGCAGAAAATTATTCACAGTATCCTCTGCGTTTATTCTACATTCTATGGCATGTCCCTTTATAACTACATCATCTTGAGTAACAGTAAGTTTTCCACCAGCTGCAGCTATAATCTGCTCTTTGATGATATCCACTCCCGTTACCATCTCTGTTACAGTGTGTTCTACCTGTATTCTTGTATTCATCTCCATAAAGAAGAAATCATTTTTTTTGTCCACTAAGAATTCAAGGGTTCCTGCTGAATCATAATTTATTGCTTTAGCAAGTTTTACTGCGGCTTCACCCATTGCAACTCTCACATCCTGAGGCAGAATAGCAGAAGGTGCCTCCTCTATAAGCTTTTGGTGCCTTCTCTGTATAGAACAGTCTCTCTCTCCCAAGTGAACTACATTTCCATGCTTATCCCCTATGATCTGTATCTCGATATGTCTAGGATTCTCCACGAATTTTTCTATATATACATCTGGATTACCAAAGGCAGCTTCAGCCTCATTTTGTGCAGCTACCATATTTGTTGCAAGTTCATTGTCATTTCTAGCGATTCTCATTCCCTTTCCACCGCCTCCGGCAGTGGCTTTTATCATTACAGGATAGCCTATTCTTTCATTTACCTCTTTTTTTGCTTCTTCTATATTTTTAATAAGCCCGGTACCTTCAGTAAGAGGAACTCCGTTTTCAACTGCTGTCTTTCTCGCAGTTGCCTTGTCACCCATATTTATTATACACTCAGGGCTAGGACCTATGAATACTATGTTGTGCATCCCACATATTTTTGCAAACTGAGCATTTTCTGCCAAAAAACCGTATCCTGGATGTATCGCATCTGCACCTGTAACCTCAGCAGCAGATATTATATTAGGTATTTTAAGGTATGATTCTGTGCTTTTGGTAGGTCCTATACATACTGACTCATCTGCTATTCTTACATGAAGACTGTCTCTGTCGGCCTCTGAAAATACTGCAACTGTCTTTATTCCTAACTCTTTTGCAGCTCTTATAATTCTTACGGCTATTTCTCCTCTATTGGCAATCAAAATCTTATTGAACATTATTATCCTCCTAAATCAACTTTTTACTAGTCTAACTCTACTAAAACAAGATTCTTTCCGTAATCTGCTAGGCTTCCTTCTTCTAAAAGTATCTCTTTAACAGTACCTGCATAAGGAGTTGTCACCGGGCTATTTACACCAATTGTAGAGATAGAACCTATCTCCTGCCCCTCTTTTATCTTATCTCCGACTTTTATTATAGCTTTTCCACTTTTATTACGGTAAGAAAACTTACCTACATTATAAGATTTTACCTCTTTATACTGTTTTGTTTCTTTTACCTCATTTTCAGTCTCTGAGACTTCAACTTGCTGTGGTGCGACAGGTACAAGTTTAGGTCTTTTAAGCACTATCTTCAGATCCTCACTTTCAAAATTGATCTCAGTAAGGTTAGTATCATTTAATATCTGCATTAAATCTTCTACATTATTTATATCATCCTTCATAAAAAAGATCCTCCTATATGTCTGTTTTACATTTCATTTTATCACAAATAAAATACTGTTTCAAGAAATTATTACACACGTAATCTTAACTGCTTTATTATTTTATAACTATGTTTTCGATTCCTAAAAGTCCCACTACCTCACTTATAAAATACTTAGATGGAGTTACACGGTACTTATTCGCCAGCTCCACTGTTTTTTTCTCACCTTTTTCTCTAAGAGCCAGGTATATTCTGTGGTCTCCCTGGTGTCTGGATATTATCTTTTTTAAAGCAGGTAATTTTGGCTTGTCTTCCTCCTCTATGAGAATATATACTTTAAACTTTAGAATCTCTCCTATCTCGTCTAAGGGCCTAAGTTCTCTTATTATGATCTTTTTTTCCTCATGTCCTCCGAAGTGATCTGTCTGCACTACCCCTTCTACATAAAGAGGTGCTCCGTCTAAAAGATAGTGACCCATCTTTTGATAGTCTCGAGGAAAAACAACCGCTCCTATTCTACCATAATAATCTTCTAAATCAAAAACTCCCATTACCTGACCGCTTTTTTTTGTTATAACCTTCTTCAAGTTTCTAACCATTCCATAGGTTTTTATATGAACAGGCATATCACTGACTATATCTTTTATCTCAGTAAGCCTGTAGACTTTTAGCATCTGACGGTATTTATCTAAAGGGTGTCCCGTAAAATAAAACCCCAGAAATTCTTTTTCTCCAGTCAGAAGATTTTCCATTTTATACTCTTCCACAGATGGCATCTGGAATTTTTCAATAGTTGCTCTAGCTTCACCAAAGAGATTCATCTGTTGTATATCGTCTTCTTTCATAACCTTGGTGGCATAGTTTAAGGCCTTTTCCATACTTTCATATTTTTGCCTTCGGTTACCTGGAATTGAATCAAGAGCCCCTGAAAGTATAAGAGCTTCCAGTGCTTTTTTATTTACTCCCTCTTTTTTGCCTCTTGTTACAAAATTTTCAAAGGTTGTATAATCCCCGTTTCTTGCATGTTCAGCTTTTATTCTTTCTATAAGGGTTTCTCCTACATTTTTTATTGCAGACATTCCAAATCTTACCAGATCTCCGTCAACTATAAACCTAGTGCTTATTTTGTTTATATTCGGAAGTGCCACCCCTATACCGTGTTCCTTGGCATCTTCCACATAAACAGCCAGTTTTTCGATATTATTCCTTTCAGAAGTCATCAAGGCTGCATAATAGTGTTTTGGGTAACATCCTTTAAAATACGCTGTCCAATATGCCACAAGAGCATAGGCAGCCGAATGGGATTTGTTAAATCCATAGCCTGCAAATTTATCGATAAGGTTAAAAATCTCAGTGGCTTTTTCCTCTGAATAACCCTTTTTAACCGCTCTTTTTACAAATTTATTTCGGTTTTCTTCCATTATAGCCATGTTTTTCTTTCCCATGGCCCGTCGCAGCAAATCTGCTTCTCCTAATGTATAATCAGCCATTATATTGGCTATCTTCATTACCTGTTCCTGATAAAGTATTACACCATAAGTCTCTTTCAGTACATCTTCAAGGGATTGGTGTGGATATTTTATTGCCGCCCTTCCGTTTTTAACCTCTATAAAGTCATCTACCATCCCTGAACCTAAAGGCCCCGGTCTGTATAAAGCAAGTACGGCAATTATATCTTCAAACCTGTCCGGTTTCAGCTTCATTAGAAGTTTTCTTATTCCGTGGGACTCTAGCTGAAACACACCTAAGGTATCACCCTTCTGAAGAAGTCTGTACACCTCTAAACTATCTAGCGGTATTTTATTAAGATCTATCTCCTCATTGGTATCTTCCCTTATATAGTCTACAGTTCTCTGAAGTATAGTTAAATTTCTGAGACCTAAAAAATCCATTTTTAGCAGCCCTAGCTCCTCTAACTCCTTCATCTGATACTGAGTGGACACAACTTTTGTTTTTGTATCGCTGTATAAAGGCACATCATCTGTAAGGGGATCCTTTGTTATCACCACTCCGGCTGCGTGTATAGAGGCGTGTCTTACTGTATTTTCAAGCCTTTTAGAATATTCTATTAATTCTTGTGACTCACTGTCCGTCTCATATACCTCTCGTAGTTCTTCCACCTCTTTTAGAGCTCTGTCAAGACTAAAAAATGGAGGAATTAATTTGGCTATTTTATCCACCTTGAACAAGGGAACATTCATCACTCTTCCTACGTCTCTTATTGCAGCTCTAGCTTTCATGGTTCCAAAGGTTATTATCTGGGCAACTCTGTCTTTTCCATATTTTTCTCCCACATAGTCTATAACCTCTTGCCTTCTTTCCTGACATATATCTATATCTATATCTGGCATGGAGATTCTTTCAGGATTAAGAAATCTTTCGAAAATAAGATTATATTTCATAGGATCAAGCTCTGTTATTCCAAGGGAGTAGGCCACCATACTTCCAGCAGCAGAACCTCTTCCTGGACCCACAGGTATCCTGTTCTTTTTTGCATAATCAATAAAATCCCACACTACCACAAAATAGCCAGCATAATCCATCTTGTTTATGACATCTAGCTCATATTCTACTCTTTCTATGACATCTTTTTCCAGATCATTTTTATATCTTCTCTTTAATCCTTGATAAACCAATTTCCTTAAAAATTCCCTTATACTGTCTACACAGGTTGGTATCTTGTATTCTGGAAATTTGAATACTCCAAATTCTAACTCTAAATTGCACTTGTCAGCTATCTCCACTGTATTGTCAACAGCTCTGTCGTATTTTCCCAGCTCTTCTAGCATCTGCTCCCTGCTTTTGAGAAAAAGCTGGTCTGTTTCTATCTTCATCCGTTTTTCATCTGAAATTTTACTACCTGTCTGGACACATATGAGAATATCCTGGAGGGTGTGATCTCCGTAATATACATAGTGAGTGTCATTAGTAGCCACAACTTTTAAGTCATGTTTTTTAGCAAGGGTATAGAGGGCATCGTTTAACTTCTCCTGCTTCTTTATCCCGTTAGACTGAAGTTCTACATAAAAATCTTCCTTACCAAAAATTTCAACATATTCATTTACCGCCTTGTCTAAATCTTCTTCACTCTCTTCATCGAGTATTCTTTTAGAAAGTTCTCCCTGCATACAGGCAGAAAGTGCTATTATTCCTTTACTGTGCTGTGCAAGGATCTCCTTGTCTATACGGGGTCTATAATAAAAACCTTTAAGATAAGCCTCTGATGAAAGCTTCATAAGATTTTTATATCCAGTTTCGTTTTTGGCAAGCAGTACCAGGTGAAAGTTTCTTCCGCTTTTTTCCTCCATGGAGAATTCCGAAAGATAAGCCTCCATTCCTACTATGGGTTTTATCCCCTTTGAAAGCGCCTTTTTATAAAACTCCACAGCACCGAACATATTTCCATGGTCAGTAATAGCCATGGACCGCATACCAAGCTTCTTAGCCCTATCTAGGTATTCATCTATCTTACCCACTCCGTCGAGGAGGCTGTATTCAGTATGTAAATGTAGATGTACAAAGTTATTCTTCATATGCATCCTCTCCTATATTTTTCAGTTAGATTATACCTCATATATTTTTTTTTTGCACTACATAGTTGAGTCATAAAAAACAGCTGTAAAAACTAAAACAGCTAAAAATAAAGACCGCCTCATAATGGGCGGCCTAATTATGGATACTTTTAATACCCTATACTTCTACAAAATATCCGTAACTTTTTAATATTTCTAAAACTCTCTGTCTGTTTCCCTCTTTTAAAAGAATATGAAAATCCTCAGCCTTCAATATCATTTTTTTCAATTCTCCATCTCTTCCCAAAAGATTCACCAGTTCTTTGTCTTTTTCTATTTTCAGCACAACAATATTTTCTACCTGTTTTATTGATTTTGCCTTTTTCAGAAGACTTTCAAAAAATTCACTCCATATGCCAGGAATTTCATGGGATATTTTTTTACGGAATTCCTCTATTCTTCCCTTTAGTTCCCCTATATTTTCTATTCCCTTTAAAAAAGCTTCACTTGTAAATTTAAATTTGTTCGGTCCTATTTTGTTAGATACCTTTTCAAGAAACATAATTTTTACAGGGGCTTCCCCTATAACACTCATAATCAATCTGTCGTCATCCAACAAGATCTCCGCCTTTTCTTTGGCATCTCCAAAATCATAATCATCCACTCTTCCTAGGACAAATCTTCCTAGTTCTGTAAGTTTTACATACTTCAATCCGTCATACTTACTTAGATAACCATTTTTCATATAAAGGCCGTTACTAGCAGAAGGTAGATTATAATGAGCCTCTAAGACCCCTAGTGAAGATAGTATAAACAACACTGATTTTATAAAGGGAACTATCACATAGTTGTGATATCCTTCATAATTAACTATTTTAGTTCTTCCATAATTCGCTTCATTTATATAGACATAATCATAAACATCCTGAGGATCTATTATCTCTATAAATTCATCCCTGTAAGTAATGTATTTTATTATGTTTTCTACACTTACTATTCCGTCATCTGGGAGTTCTTCCATCACTTTTTTTATACTCTGAAGAGCCCTTTTTATATTTTCCTCTTTCTTCCAAATATTCCTTAGACCTTTCAAATAGTTAAGATAAAGACCTGTGTAATGATATCCCTCATCTTTAACACTTGTACCAGATAAAAAGTCTAGAATTATTTTTTTAAAGTTACTTATTTCAAAACTTTCACTTTCTAAGTATTTTTCTTTCAGCAGAAAGAAAAACAGCCCTATTGTTTCTGTCTTCAGATAATCTAGATCTTTACTGTCAGCATAAAATTCCTCTATATCGCAATACTTGTTCATGTTTCTTTTTGATTCTTTTAAAACCTTTCCGCTAGAGGAAAGATTCACATTTCCCTGTTTATAAAAACTATAGTAAAGAGAAAGCTTATAAGCCATCTCTCTCTCGCTGTTCTTTTTAAATGCAGCATCTATATTCTTTGCTCCGTGAATATAATAATCCTTAGGTTTAGGAAGAAATTTCCTTATCATTCTCAATATATCATTATTTATATATAGGTATCCGTTTTTTTTCCCGTCTTCTGCATAACGAAAAAAAAGATATTCATCTTTAAGTTCCTTAAAGATACTGTACCCTTCTTCACATACAGTGTAATCCTCTTTATTTTCAACTGGATATTTCCCGTTCCAGGCTATATATTCCAAAATATCTTTCACCTTATCATCTAAGGTAGAAACTACCATGGTAAAGGTTTCTTCCTTTGTAAAGGCCTGTTCCATAAGGTCCAAAAAAGTCTGCTTATTGGAATTTTCAGATATCAGAGATATTTCAAATAATCCCAGGCTACTTCCTATATAGCCTTCTGCAATCCAGTCTATAAAATACCTGTTATAAAGTTTAAAAAGTGTTTCCTGAGAATAAAACTCGTTTAATGCATGCATAAATTTTTCTTTGCTTATAGCCATAGTTTATCTCCCATCACAGAATTTCAAACTGTTTAAAGTTTTTATTCAAAATATAACAAAATAACATAATTTTACCCTACTCACTCAAGATATATTCAATATCTTTTTCAGTAAGAGATTTTACTGAGGCACTGTCGCTAGATATTAATTTTTCAAAAAGACGACTTTTCTCTTCCTGTAGTTTTAGTATTTTTTCCTCTATAGTCCCTTTAGTTATAAGTTTATACGAGAATACCGTTCTGTCCTGTCCCATTCTGTGAGATCTGTCTACAGCCTGGTCTTCCGCTGTCTTGTTCCACCAAGGGTCATATATAAATATAGTGTCTGCAGCGGTCAGGTTAAGGCCGACTCCTCCTGTTTTCAAAGTCATTACAAAAACCTTGCACTTTTTATCATTCTGAAATTTTTCCACAAGAGACTGTCTGTCTTTTGTAGCTCCAGTCATATAAAGATGTTTTATATTATGCTTATCAAGATCCTCACATATATTTTCTATAGATCTTATAAAATTAGTGAATATAAGTATTTTATGCCCGTTATCCACAGCTTCTCTTATATTTTCTATTAGTATCTCCCTTTTGGTAGATGAAACTAATCCCTCTGTCTTCATTTCCGGGCAGCTTGCAAGCTGTCTCAGTTCATTTAAAGCCTGCAGAATAAATATTTGACTCTTACCTATACCGTGCTCTTTTATCTGATTATGTATCAGATCATAATAGAAAAGTCTTCTTTCGTCATAGATTTTCTTTTGTTCGTCATTCATTTCTACAAAGTGTACCTTTTCTATTTTATCAGGAAGATCCTTTAAAACCTCTTTTTTAGTTCTTCTCAATATAAATGGATATATTTTTTTCCTCAATTCCTCTACGACTTCCATATCGTTGTCCCTTTGTATAGGGTTTGCATAAAAAGAATTAAACTCGTCTATACTCCCAAACATAGTGGGATTCAAGAATCTAAAGAGTGAATAAAGTTCTCCGAGGTTATTCTCTACTGGAGTACCAGAAAGAGCAACCCTGTTTTGGGAATTTAAAAGCATAACTGCCTTGGTAGTCTGGGAATTTATATTTTTTATATTCTGAGACTCATCTAGGATTACAAGCTCAAATTCCATTTCTTTCAGTGTTTTTATATCATTTCTTACTGTACCGTAAGTTGTGAGTACTATCTGAGACTCTTTGATCTCATTTACATCTCTGTTATTACCATAGTAAATTTTTACATTTAGATTAGGATTAAACTTTTTTATCTCGTTTTCCCAGTTATAGATAAGACTTTTAGGCATAGCCACAAGACTAGGTTTTCTAGGTGTTTCATATATTCTAGAAAGTAAGGCTATTGCCTGGAGTGTTTTCCCAAGACCCATATCATCAGCAAGACATCCTCCTATTTTATTGTCTATAAGATAGCTAAGCCATCTGTATCCATAATCCTGATACTCTCTGAGTACAGCTTTTATAGGTGGCACAGACACAGGATAATCTTTTAAGCTGTTGAAGCCCATAAAGAGTTCCTTGCTTTTTTTCATCTCTCCTGAAAAAAGTTTATCCTCTATAAGCTCTTCCACTAGAGGCAGATCAAAAAAAGAAACCTTGGCCTTTTCATCCTTTCTTTTAAAAATCCTCTCTAATTTTTCAATATATTTTTTATTTATAAGGGCGTTGGTTCCATCACTCAGCACTATATAGGAATCTTTTTTATAGGCCTTCAAGACATCAAATATTGTAAACTTTTCACCCTCTATCTCTAATTCTACATCTCCTTCAAGGAAATCTATAGAGTGCTGAAGGTTTGCCACCAGCTTTGGTTTTACGGTTCTTATCCTGTATTTTTTTAATTTGTCAGTACCTACTATCTTGTACTTCCCCACCATCTGAAGAAGTTCTTTGGTGACAAATTCCTTAGCAAGTTTTTCCTGCATTATTATAAGGTTTCCATCTAGGTAATAGCCCTCTCGTAACTTCAATTTTCTTTGATGCTTTGTGAGAACCTTCACTACTTCCTCTATAGCTTCCCCAATATTCCGAAGCTCTATATCACAAAAAAATATTTTTTTCTCCATATGATTTACAATTGCAGCATTATTTATATTATATTCACTCAAAAAATCATAATTCATTGTAGATACAGTCATACCAACCTTCAGGTATAGACTGTTGTCCCTAGAAATCTTTTCAATTATTATCTGTGGCTGGAGTTTTTTCTCTTCCCCTATTTCCACCGTATAATCCTTAAAATCTATATCTATATTATCAAAATAAGACATGGTAACTGTAAGAAAATTTTCAAGATCACTCTTAGGAAATTGTGAATTGATCTCTGACGCACTTATAAAACTTTCTCCTATATCAGCTATACTATAAATCTTTTTATTATAAATAACTGTCTTTTCATTTATAAATTTAAAATCTTTGTACCTTCCTTTTAAAAGTAAAAAAGAATTAAGTTTTTTACTTTCCTCTTCGGGAGTTTCTATTTTGAGAGTCAGGTTACTCTCTTCATGGCTCCACTCTATATTCTCTAAATTTTCATCTACGAAATACTTGCTCTTTTTTAGGAGTTCTATTAGGTGCGGATGTTCGCTGAGATATATCCTATCTCCACAACTGTCCCAGGATATTAAAAAGAGACTGTTTTCTCTTATATGATCTATACTTTTCAGAATTTCTCTTGTATTTCTGTCATATTGCAGGGATTCTACTTCACACAGTATTTTACCCGTCTCATCCACTGTATCCAAATAAGCTCCTTTTTCATCAAAGGAAAGTTTAAAATATACTTTTTCTACTCTTATACCAGTTTTTTTTCTTTCTATATTTCCTTTTAACTTCTCAAACATAAAACTTCCTTTCTATGATTTTAGCTAGACTATATTATATCAAAAAATACATTTTTTTACAAACTTCAAAAGCTTCAGATAAAATAAAAATGAGCTGCCTAAGAGATCCTAGACTGCTCATTGTCTTTTTATAAATCTATAACTCTACTTTAGCCAAAAGCTCTGACATTACTTCTCCTATTCCGTTAGAGTCATTGTCTTTTGTTACTATGTCAGCTACTGCTTTAAGTTCCTCATAAGAGTTACCCATAGCTACTCCTAGACCGACTGTTTTTATCATTTCAAGGTCGTTTAGTCCGTCTCCAAAGGCTATTACTTCTTCTAAGCTTATTCCTTCTGATTTCATTAGTTTTTTCAGAGTTTCACCTTTGTTTACACCTTTTTTCATAATTTCTAGAAAAAAAGGTTTCGATGCTGTCACATGAACCAGTCCATCTAAATCAACTAATATTTCATTTCTCAGTTGATCAAGTTTTTCCTTCTCCGCTATAAATAAAACCTTTGTAGAAAAATACTCTTCTAAATTTTCAAAATCAGCCTCTTCAGGACTTAACCCTGATATTTCTTCATAAACTTCACTTTCCTTGTTAAAAGGAGACTCAACAAGCCATTTTTCATTTTGATAAAGATTAAGATGTATCCCGGTTCTTCTAGAAACATCTATAAAATATTTTACCAAATCATCCTCCATTGGGTATTCAAGAATGGAGTCTCCCAAACAAGATACAACTTTAGCCCCGTTATAAGCTATAACAGGAGTATCTAAACCTAATATATCATAATAAGGTTTTAGAGAAAGATACGTCCTTCCAGTTGCTATATAAACCTTTCCCCCTATACACCTAAACTTTTTAAGTTCCTCTGCTGTTTTTTCATCTATTTCAAGTTTGGAATTAAGAAGCGTCCCGTCCATATCTAATACTACAGCTTTGTATTTCATAATTATGCCTCCTGACTTTATTCCTCTTCCATATAATAACCCATCTCTTTAAGGAAAGGTTTTTTCTTTCTCCATTTTTCCTTTACTTTTACCCAGAGATTGAGGTATATTTTTTTCCCTAGAAGCTCTTCGATATCTTTTCTCGCTTCTGTTCCCACCTCTTTTAGCATCTCTCCTCTGTTCCCTATTATTATTCCTTTTTGAGAATTTCTCTCTACATATATGTTTATGTCAAATTTATCTTTTCCGTTTGGTCTTCTCTCTACATTTATTATTTCTATTGCTATAGAATGAGGTATTTCATCTCTTGTCCTAGTTAATATTTTTTCCCGTACAATCTCACATATAACCTTATAAGTAGGCATGTCAGTATACATATCTTCAGGATAGTACATTACTCCTTCTTCTAGAAAAGGGTCTATGGCCTCTATTACCCTGTACATTCCTATTGAATATTCTGCAGAAAGTTCTACAATTCTGTCAAATGTTCCTAACTTTTCCTCGATTTCAGCTTTTTTAACTTTTATCTCTTCATCGCTCATCTTATCAATTTTATTAACAATCAGTATTCTAGGAGTTTTATCAGCTTCTAAAATTCTGTCCATCACATATTTATCCCCTGTGCTTATCTCCTGACTTCCGTCTAGGACAAACATTATAACCTCTACCTCTTTTAGCGACCTTACAGCCACATTGGTCATATGCTCACCTAAAAGATGTTTAGGTTTATGTATTCCCGGTGTATCAATAAATATATACTGATTCCCACCATGGTTTAATATCCCTTTTATAGAATCTCTTGTTGTTCCCGCTTTGTCAGATACTATGGCTACTTTTTCATTTACAAGTTTATTTGTCAATGTTGATTTCCCAACATTAGGTCTTCCTACTACTGCTATAAATCCTGATTTCATATGTCATCCCTTCCTATTTATCGCCTATTGCGATTTCCATATATAGTTCTCTTATTTTATCTAAGTTTCTTGTGATGTATACACCTGTTCCTTCAAGCTTTTCAAGATGCATCTTATCTTTGACATCATCTATACTGCTATCTAAGTATTTTTTTGCCAAGGTATTTCTCAGCATATTCGGATATATATTTTGAGATATCCCTGCCTTCTGGCCATATTTTTTAAATCTTGCACCAAAATTCTGTCTTGTCACTCCCTGAAATAAAAAATCATCTTCGCTATTCACGACTTTTTCCCTGTCTTCATTAACAAAAGATTTTATCTTTTCAGAAAGCTCATTTCCTATTTCTATAAAATGAAGTCTGTTGTTCTTTACATACTTTATTTTCTTATATTCAGTTGATATTATATCGCTTATTTTTATCTCTAGAACCTCTGATATGAGAAGCCCGCTCTGTAAAAGCATTTCTATGACCAATTTGTCCCTTTCTCCCTTAGGCTGATTACCACATTGGTTTATTATTCTTTCTACTTCTTCCCATTCAAGTGTTTCAGGCATCTGTACCGTAGGTTTCACAGGTTTTAAACCTTCTGTGGGCAATTTTTCCACAATACCTTTTTTATACAGATATTTGTAGAAGGCTCGCAGTGAGACCAACTTTCTATAGATACTATTTTCAGAATATTCTTTTTTCATTGTCTCTATAAAAGACATCACATCCAAGTCTTCTACTTCCACATAGTCTTTTCCCATCAAAAAAACTGTAAAGTCCTCAAGGTCCTTTCTATAGGCCTCTATACTGCTCTCAGAAAAGCCTTTTTTATCTTTTATAAATTTTAGAAACTCTATCAATAATTCCCTCATAACGACCACCTAAATCTCATCTAAAATTTCTTTGGCATGCTTTAAAACTGCTTCTGTTATATTTTCTCCTGCCAGCATTCTTCCTATCTCTTCTATACGTCCCTTGTAGTTAAGTTCTCTCACAGTTGTAACAGTTTTATCTGCATGAGTTTTCTTTTCTATATAAAACTGCTGCGTAGCCTTAGAGGCTATTGCAGGAGAGTGAGTTATACATACCACCTGGGAATTCCCGCCTATATCTTTTAACTTGCTGGCAATCTTCCTCACTGTTTCCCCACCTACCCCTGTATCTATCTCATCAAATACAAGGATAGGGACATTATCCACCACAGAAAATATGGATTTCAAGGCAAGCATAATACGGCTCACCTCTCCTCCAGAAGCAATTTTAGACAGTGGTTTAGGACTCTGTCCTTTATTGGTGGTGATAAGAAATTCCACCTGATCAGAGCCGTTTCTCCCCATCCCTTCTATAAGCCCAAATGATATTTTAAACATACTGTCCTTCATATTTAGATACTTGAGCTCATTTTCCATCCTGCTCTCTATAAGAGCTGCACTTTCCTTTCTTGCTGCACTTAGTTTTTCAGCATATTTTTTGTATAATGCTGTCAGTTCATCCCGCTCTTTTATTAGCTTTTTCTCTTCAAAGTTACTCTCATGAAGTGTATCCAATTTTTTCTGTAGGTCATCTCTGTAGTCTAGAATTTCCTCTATTGTAAATCCATACTTTTTTTTCAAAGAATTTATTTTGTCTAACCTGTCTACAAGTTCATTTAGTCTAAACTCATCGGTGTCTGTATCCTCTTCTAAGTTTTCTATTATATAGACAACATCTTCTAAATCATAATAAATCTTTTCAAGCTTATCCTGGGCCTCTTCAAATTCTTTTCCGTATTTTGAAACAGACTCCAGAAATTTCTTGGAGTTGTAGATAAAGGACATGGCATTATGCTCACCGTCTTTTAAAAGCGTATAAGAGTTTATAAGATTTTCCTTTATTTTACCAGAATTAAAAAGTTTTTTATATTCATCTTCTAGCTCTTCATCTTCACCCGATTTCAATGATAAAGAATTTATCTCGTTAAGCTGAAATTCATAAAAATCTTTTTTCTCCTGTATCTCTTTTTTTATCTCTTCAATTTCAGAGATTTTTCTGCTTATTTTCCCATATCGTTCCACTGTGTTCTCAATTTTTGATCTTATATCCTGTGACTTATCACCGAGAAATTTGTCCAAAAGTTTTATATGATTATTTTTGTTTAAAAGCATCTGATGTGAATGCTGACCCACTAAATCTACGAGGGTACCCATTATCTGCTTTAGGCTTGATACAGGAACCCTTTTACCGTTTACAAAGGCTTTTCCTCTTCCATTTTTATCGAGCACCCTTCTCACTATGAGTTCTCCCTCTTCCACCTCTATACCTAGCTCTTTTAGTTCCTCAGTCTGGTAGTCACTGGTTTCAAATACTCCCTCTGCCATTAGGTATTCCTCTCCGTCTCGAAGCATTTCAACATTTGCCTTTTCTCCGATAAGAAGGTTTATTCCGCTGAGTATTATGGATTTTCCAGCACCAGTTTCTCCGGTCAGGGTTATGAGCCCATCTCCAAACTCCAACTCAAGTTCCTCTATTATAGCAAGGTTTTCTATCCTTAACTCCCTTAACATAATCTATCGCCCCACTTAAGCTTTTCTCTCAAAACTCCATAATAATCTCTGTTCTCAGAAAGAACTAGTTTCAAAGTCTTATCTGAATATCTAACTCTTACCTTCTCACCGTATGATATTTTAAATGACTTTTCTCCGTCTACTGTGAGATAACCAACTCTTTCCATATCTTCTATTATAAATTCCAGTTCTTCGTCTCCATCTACCACCACTGGTCTTGTACTTAGGTTATGAGGAGCAATGGGAGTTATAAGCATAGCCTTGATATTAGGCTTTATTATGGGCCCTCCTGCAGAAAGAGAATAGGCTGTAGATCCTGTAGGAGTTGCTACTATTACTCCGTCAGCTCTGTAGGTATTTACATATTCGTCATTAGAATACACACCTATTCTAACCAACTTTGTGAGCATACCTCCTTTTGATATCACAACTTCATTTAAGGCATGAAAATTCCTATCACCTAAACTTATTTCAAGAACTCTTCTTTTTTCAAGCTGATAGTATCCATCTAAAACCCTGTCATAGGTGTCAAAAGCTTCCTGCTCCTTTATCTCAGTTATAAAGCCCAAACTGCCCATATTTACAGCTATTACAAAAATATCAGGCTTTTCTATCAGCTCTTTGGCAGCTTTCAAAAGAGTTCCGTCTCCTCCTATAACCACTGCAAAATCACACTGCCAAGCATCTTCTAAGGAGTAGATTTTTAGTCCGTTATCCATAAAGTATTTTTTTGTCTTCCTGTAAAATTCAAGGGCTTTAACCTTATCCCTGTTGTATATCAAGCATACTTTTTTCATACTTTTCCTCCGATGATTGTCAAAACATAAGCAATGGATTTATAGCCTTTAGGTTAAATCTAAGTTCATAATAAAGACTAGGTTTACCGTCTGTAGACATTCCGAGTATTCCTATGTCCTGTCCTTTTTTGACTATGCTTCCTACCTTTACATAATGACTTATTAGATTTCCGTAGATACCTATCATGTTGTAGCCATAGTCAACCATTACCACTTTACCTAGACCCTGAAATTTCCCGGCATAGATAACCTTTCCAGATGCTGCTGACTTTACCCTGCTTCCCAGGCTAGAGGCTATCTCTATACCACTGCTTGTGACATTTCCTTGTTTTTTCTGTCCAAAAGTAACAGCATATCTGCCGTTTAACGGTTTTTTCATTTTTCCTATTTTTGATTTTGCAGTTGAAATATCTATATTTTTTACCTTTCTTGCTCTTTCTATTATTATTCTATCTATCTCTTTCGCTATATTTTTTTTCTTAATCTCAAGAGTTGAGATATTTTTTTTGTGATATATCTCTTTTTTGTTGAGCTGAGCAATAAGAGTATCTTTCTCTCTTTTTTTCCTTTCACCCTGTCTCTCTTTTTGTGCTAGGATATTTTTAAGTCTGGTCTGTTCTCTTCTGTCTTTCTCTATATCATTTTTTACCAAATCTATATCTTTTTGAACTACCCTTATATGCTCTAGGGTTTCAAGATCAGCATATAAGAGCTCTTTAAAGTTCCTCTTTTTGCTTTGGACATAATCTTTCTCAGTTTTATTTTTTTTCACCCTGTTCCAGGCCTCTAGTTTAGCGTTATATTCTCTGTTCTTTATCTTCAGTTCTTCAGAACTGAAATTTAAATTTCTTTTACTGTAATCTATTTTTTTTGACAAACTCGATATCTTTATCAAAAGTTCTTTTTTTTCGCTTTCAATCTTTTTTAATTCATTTTCTAGATCACTTATCTGTTTTTTTATGAGTTCTCTGTTTTGACCTATTACTTTTATCTCTTTGCTGCTTTTTTTTATTCCCTTCTCTATGTCTCCCATCTTTTTTTTCATGTCAGAAAGCTGGTCTCCATATGAAATTGAAGAGATTATAAAGAAAAAAACCACCCATTTTTTCACTGATTATCACCTTTAACTCTGTATATTTTTCTTGAAACAAACGGAAATACGCAGATAATTACAAGAATAGTCACAAGGGCTAAAACAAGCATCTGTTCTGTACTACTTAATATATAGTCTCTGTCATAATTTATAAACTCTTTTCTGAAAACTTCATAAAAATTTAGAAATATAAGCGTTCCTGTAAAGGCGGCCCCTGTAAATATGGCATCACTTATAAAATAATAAGGTTTAAGAACATTTTTTTTATTATCTCCCATATATATCTTCGAACTTATATCCCTGCTGTGTTTTACTATATTTGTATGAAGAAGATTAAATATTATTAAAACCACAGGCAGAAAAGCCCCTAGGAAAAAATATCTTATAAATGTTTGATTTTTGGCTATTCTTTTATTTAAATTTTGTAACTGTTCATTGTCTACATATACCTCTTTTATAAAGTTATCTTCCTTATCTAGATTTTGCCTTAATAGTTCTAGTTTATCATACCCGTCAAAAGTAATTGAAATGCTGTCAGAAAGTGGATTGTTTCCCTTAGGAAGCCTTATTCCTAGGTCATCTTCTAGCTCCCTCAACTCAACCTCTTTAGATTCATACTTCATATGTCTCACTTCTGGCAACTCAAGTAGTTTCCCCTCAAATTCATTTATTGATTTTTCGTCTGGATTTCCCTTAAGATATACCCTTACTTTATAATTGTCTTTTAAATTTTCAGTATTCTGATGTAGATTTAAAATAACTCCTCCAACTGCATTTAAAACTATAAAAGCAGAAATAAGAGTAAAAAAATTCATTCTATAACACTTAAAATCTCTATCTATTATTTCATCTAATTCATTCAAAAAGCTTTTTAACCATTTAAACATTTTTAATAACACCCTCTCCAAGTATATTTAAGTCTTTTGGATATTTTTCCAAAATAGTAACGTCATTTGTGATATACATTATACCTAATCCATTTTTACAAAGTTCTTCTAATAGTAAAAATACTTTTTTTATAGTTTGATCATCCAACCCTCTGTGAAAATCATCCATCACAAGATAAGAAGGTTCTGAAGACAATGCTCTTGCTAAACTGAAATAGTGCTTCTCCTCTTGAGTTAGATTTTCCAAAAATTCATCTTTTTTGTGCGCAAGATCAAAAAATTCCAAGACCTCTAGTGACAATTTACTGGCCTCTTTATCGGTATAGTCCCTCAAATTAAGGTAATATTGTAAATTTTCCATAATAGTTTTATAACTTATAAATTTATAATCATCGTAAGTTATTCCAAGTTTCCTAATAATAATTTTACATCCTGCCTTCGAAGATGTAAAATCTTCCCCTCCGATTATTATTGTCCCTTTTTTAGGAAGAGCGACTTTAGTCAGCATTTGTAAAAATAAATTCTTCTCATTTTTATCTTTATAAGAAAGATAAGAGAATTCACATTTATTTAATTCTAAATTAACTTCAGTTTTTCCATTTAAATTTACATTTACAAATTTAACCAAGATAAAACCTCCAAAAAAATTTTAGCATCTCTGATTTTTTTCACTATTTATTTTATATTGATATTTATAGTATATCAAAAAAAGAAAAACTTTCCCATCTAATCTGGAAAGCATTTTTTTATTTCTAGAAAAATAAATATAGAGGCAGAAATAACTCCGCCTCTATACCTCTATAAATTCTCTTTTATTACTGACACTATTTTTTCAGCAGTAAGTTCGTACTTCTCGAGAAGTTCCGCTCCCTTTCCACTTTGTCCAAACTTGTCGTAAATTCCTATTTTCTTCACCTTTGTAGGATGAACTTCTGAGAGAAACTCAGAAACTGCAGAACCTAATCCTCCTATTACAGAGTGCTCTTCAGCAGTAACTATAAACTTAGTTTCCTTAGCTGCTTTTAAGATAGCTTCACCATCTAGAGGTTTTACTGTTCCTACATTTAGGACTCTTACTGAAACTCCATCTTCTGCAAGTATTTCAGCAGCTTTCATAGCTTCTGCCACCATAAGTCCAGTAGCTGCCACTGTTACATCTGCTCCATCTTTTGCTGTATTTATTACACCTATTTGAAAATCATAAGTTTCTTCATCAAAAAGAACAGGGACATCTAATCTTCCAAGTCTTAGGTATATAGGCCCATCATAATCTACAGCAGCCTGAACCATCTTTTTAGTTTCCACAGCATCTGCAGGTGAAAGAACTACCATTCCAGGTATAGCTCTCATAAGTGCTATATCTTCTACAGACTGGTGTGATCCACCGTCTTCTCCCACTGATATACCAGCATGAGTAGGAGCTATTTTTACATTTAATTTTGGATATGCCACTGTGTTTCTGATCTGCTCAAATGCTCTTCCAGCTGCAAACATAGCAAATGTAGAAGCAAATGGTATCTTACCGCAAGTAGACATACCAGCAGCTGTACCGATCAAATCAGCCTCTGCTATTCCAACATTTATATGTCTTTTTGGGAATTCTTTTTGAAACATTGCAGTCTGAGTAGATTTAGAAAGATCTGCATCTAAAACAACAACATTTTCATTTATTTTTCCAAGTTCAACAAGAGCTTCTCCATAAGCTTTTCTTGTAGATTTTTTTGCCATCTGTTCAAACCTCCAATTTATAATTTATGATTAATCGAGAATTTCTTCTACTTTTTCAAGTTCTTTTACAGCTATTTCAGTTTCCTCAGCTGTAGGGGCAACACCGTGGAATCCACATACATTTTCCATGAAAGATACACCCTTACCTTTTGTAGTTTCTGCTATTATAACTGTAGGCTTACCTTTGCACTCTTTAGCTTTTTCCAAAGAATCCAAAATCTCTTCAAAACTATGTCCGTCAGCCTTTATAACATTCCATCCAAATGACTCCCACTTTTTATCAAGAGGAGCGACACCCATTATTTCGTCTACATTTCCATCTATCTGAAGATTATTATAATCAACAAATGCGCAGATATTATCAAGCTTGTAGTGAGCAGAAGTCATAGCAGCTTCCCATACCTGACCTTCTTGTAATTCTCCGTCTCCCATCAAAACATAAGTTCTGTAGTCTTCCCCTGAAATTTTAGCTGACAATGCCATTCCGTTTGCTACCGAAAGTCCTTGCCCTAATGAACCTGTAGATATTTCTATCCCAGGTACCTTTTTCATATCAGGATGTCCTTGTAATATTGAACCGTACTGTCTCAATGTCCCTAGAAGTTCTCTGTCAAAATAACCTTTTTCAGCCAAAACTGCATAAAGAACAGGTGCAGCATGACCTTTAGAAAGAACAAATCTGTCTCTTCCTTCCATTTTTGGATTTTTAGGATCTACATTCATCTCAGAAAAATAAAGTGTTGTAACTATATCCGCCGCAGAAAGAGACCCCCCCGGATGTCCAGATTTTGATTTACAAATCATCTGAACGATATCTTTTCTAACTTGTGTTGATTTTTCTTTTAAGAGTTTAATATCTGCCATTTCCATCTCCTTTCAATTTTAACTTTCTTTAGTAAGTATATTAAATTTAACTTAGTATTGTCAACAAAACAAACTTTATATCGTTGTCATCATTTCAGAGACGACTCTTTGCAAGGCAATGATTCCCTTTGTAAAATATTTAAAAAGTATTTCATACTTTACCGATCCCATTATAATATAAAGCATTCCAAAAGCAGCAAAAGGTCGTATAATCTTTTTTTCTTTCTTTCTATTAAAAATCAGTGAACATAATCCTAAAAAAAATAAAATTATAAATTCAGTAAAATTTTTTGTATAACTTACAGCTATAACTACACAAACTATCGTAGAAGTTAATAGCCAAACTATGCTCCCCACAGGTGAAAGAGTTTTATTTATAACAGGAATTTTTAAAAGTGCTCCTCCAAACCACCCCTTAGGGAATAGATCAAATGTAAAATGAAGAGCAAGGGCTATAGAAAAACCCATTATAAAAAACCTGAAATCTATATTATTTTCCAATTTTAAAATTTTATAAAAAAATATCATAATAATAGGACTATGGGTGAGTATGTTTCTGTGTTTTAATTTTAACTTTAAGTCCCAGTCTGGAAATTTCATTCCCAAAAGAAATGATGCGAATAATATAAGAACTCCAGTAAAACTAATTTCGCTGATTGAAAATTTCAAAATTCTTAATCCCCTCCTATTCTTTGAAATTATAGGAGCATTATAACATCTATTGACTTTTATAAATATAATTAATTGTATAAAAACTAAAATCAGTGTACACTAAAATCTTTTTGTATTTTTATATTTTTAAAAGATTTTATTTCGGGTACATTATAACACTTATTTCAATCTATTACTACCAAAATAATGTAATTATTTAATTTGATTTTTATTTAATTTACAAGAATAATTAACCTGTAAATTAGTGTACTCTAATGATTTTTGATTCTTTTATTTTACAAAAAATATTTAAAACTCTTTAGATATTAATAAAGAGGACAGATTTAATCTGCCCTCTTTAGAATAAATTATTATTTAGTAATTGTAGCAACTACTCCAGAAGCTACTGTTCTTCCACCTTCTCTTATTGCGAATCTTAGTCCTTCTTCCATCGCGATTGGGTGAATCAGTTCTACTGTCATCTCTACGTTATCTCCAGGCATTACCATCTCTACTCCTTCTGGTAAGTTGATTGCTCCTGTGATATCTGTTGTTCTAAAGTAGAATTGTGGTCTGTATCCTGTAAAGAATGGAGTATGTCTTCCTCCCTCTTCTTTTGTTAGTACATATACTTCTGATGTGAATCCTGTATGTGGAGTGATTGTTCCTGGCTTAGCAAGAACTTGTCCTCTTTCTACGTCTTCTTTCTTTATTCCTCTTAGTAGTGCTCCGATGTTATCTCCGGCTTCTCCTTGATCAAGAAGCTTTCTGAACATCTCTACTCCTGTACAAACTGCTTTTTGTGTGTCTTTGATTCCGATTATTTCAATCTCTTCTCCGACTTTGATTATTCCTCTTTCTACTCTTCCAGTTACAACTGTTCCTCTACCTGTGATAGTGAAAACGTCTTCTACTGGCATTAGGAATGGCTGATCTACTGCTCTTTCTGGTGATGGAATGTAAGAATCTACTGCATCCATAAGTTCTTCGATCTTAGCTACCCATTGAGCTTCTCCGTTAAGAGCTCCTAGTGCTGATCCTGCTATCACAGGAATGTCGTCTCCTGGGAATCCGTAGTCTGATAGAAGTTCTCTTACTTCCATCTCTACTAATTCTAGTAACTCTTCGTCATCTACCATATCTGCTTTGTTTAGGTATACTACGATGTAAGGTACTCCTACCTGTCTTGAAAGAAGGATATGCTCTCTTGTTTGAGGCATTGGTCCGTCTGCTGCTGATACTACTAGGATAGCTCCATCCATCTGAGCTGCTCCTGTGATCATGTTCTTTACATAGTCAGCATGGCCTGGACAGTCAACGTGAGCGTAGTGTCTGTTTGCTGTTTCATACTCGATATGAGCTGTATTGATTGTGATTCCTCTTTCTCTCTCTTCTGGTGCCTGGTCAATGTTTGCAAAGTCTACTTTCTTTGCTAATCCTTTGTCAGAAAGTACTTTTGAGATTGCTGCAGTTGTTGTTGTCTTTCCATGGTCAACGTGTCCTATTGTTCCTACATTTACATGGGGTTTTGATCTTGAAAATTTTTCCTTAGCCATTTCAATCCTCCTGATTTTGTTTTATATAAATTTCTTTAATATCTAAGTTCCAGTAAAAAAAAAATCCACACAAATTTCCCAAGATTAAAGGATCAGTTGTGTAGTGGTAAAGTGGTGGTGAGAGAAGGATTCGAACCTTCGAAGGCGGAGCCGGCAGATTTACAGTCTGCTCCCTTTGGCCACTCGGGAATCTCACCATATTTAGTTGTGTCCATAATTTCTTGGTACCCCGTAGGAGAATTGAACTCCTGTCTTCAGAGTGAAAATCTGATGTCCTCACCACTGGACGAACGGGGCATTATGGTGCCGCTTATCGGAGTCGAACCAATCACCTACTGATTACAAGTCAGTTGCTCTACCAGATGAGCTAAAGCGGCGACAGACAAAGTAATTATATATTACCCGCTGTTGTTTGTCAATTTTTTTTTAAAGTTTTTTTAAAAAAAATGACCCCTCTGTATATATGAACTCAACTTTCTTCTCTTTTTCCAATATTTCCAAGTATTTATAGAGCTGTTTCTTTTTTCCTCCCACCATCTCACAAAGTTCTTCGATAGAATAAGCTCGTTTAGATAGCATGTTTAAGATCAACTTTTCTTCCTCTGGAGAATATTTCTCAATTTGATCTCTATTTTTATATTTTTTTATTATCTCTACCCCATTTATTCCAAAAGATTCAAAATATTCTTTTATTTCCTTAAGTCTTTTAAAGGTAGCAGGCTGTATCCAATCAACGGCTCCTGGTCTTGCAAGAGTATTTAGTTGTATAGCCTCTATACCAAGTTTTTTCAAAAACTCAGCAAAAAGTTTTAATTCCTCTGGAGTATCATTCACCCCTTCTACTATAAATATCTCCAAAAGTATCTTTCCCTTGAATTTTTCAGATAATTTTACCAGCCCTTCTAAAATATCCTCTGACCTAAGAGTTGCATGGGGTCTGTTTACTTTTACAAAAATCTCTTCACTTATAGCATCTAATGAGGGCATTATCACATCTGCCTCTATTATATCCTCTATAACTTCATCATAATGAAGAAGGGTTGAGTTTGTTATCACAGCCACCTTTGAATCAGTATTTTCCTTTACCCAAGTTATAAGTGTTCCTATGTCACTATTCAGCGTTGGTTCACCACTCCCTGAAAAGGTTATATAGTCAGGTTTTATTTTTTTCAAGGCATTTTTCAGCTCTATCTTGACCTCTTCAAGATTTACATAACTTCCTCTCTCGCTGAAAGTTTTGCTGTTTCCACCACATTCACAGTATATGCAGTTGAGGTTGCAGGTTTTTGCCTCTACAAGATCAACTCCCAATGAGACTCCGAGCCTCCTAGACGGAACTGGTCCAAATACATATTTATACATAAGTTTCCCCCTTAATATTCTACAAGTGAGTAAATAGCTCCTGCCAACCTGTAAGGATGATGCCTTACTGTACCTTTTTCACTTATCTCAAGAAGTTTTTGCTCCAAAATATCTATTTTCATTTTTTCTAGATTTTCAAAGTCGACCTCTACTCTTCCGGCACCTTCATCATTATATTTTTCCATTATACATTCAGGTATCTCACTGGAATCGGTGACAACTACATCCAAAAATTCTCCACCAACATGCTGATTTATTGCTTTTATATGATCTGATACAGTATAACCTCTGCTTTCTCCAGGCTGCTGCATTGCATTACATATATACACTTTTTTAGCCTTTGATTTTATAAGAGACTCTTTCATCTCTGGTATAAGAAGATTTGGAATTATGCTGGTATAAAGACTTCCTATTCCTAGTACTATCAAATCAGCATTCTCTATTGCATCTAAAGCCTCTTTTACAGGTTGTGGATTTTTTCCAAAAAACACCCGTTCTATGCTCTTATGAGTTTTGGGAATCATAGATTCACCAACTACTATTTCTCCGTCTTCCATCTCTGCCAAAAGTGTTACACTTTCACAGGTAGATGGCAATATATTACCTCTGATATCAAATACTTTTCTGAGACCCTTCATAGCACTAACCAGGTCCCCAGTAACTCCCACCATAGCTGTAAGAAGCAGATTGCCAAGAGGATGCCCCCCTAGGCTGCTGTCTCCTTTAAACCTATACTGAAGAAGTTCCTCTACCAGAGGCTCCACTTCACTTAATGCCACCATCACATTTCTCAAATCACCAGGAGCAGGCATATCAAACTCATTTCTTAATTTACCGCTGCTTCCTCCATCGTCTGCCACCGTTACTATAGCGGTTATCTCTACAGGGAAATGCTTTAACCCTCTAAGGAGAACTGAAAGCCCTGTACCTCCGCCTATTACGACAACTTTTGGTTTTATATACATAAAATCTCTTTTCCCTTCCAAAATTAATTTTTACATTATTTCCACATAATTATACTACTTCTCAAAGGATATTTTTTCAAGAAAAACATTTAAAGAATACTAAATTATAAAGTATCCCAAAACAAAAGGAGCCTATAAGGCTCCAAATAATTCTTACTTTTTAAGTTCTTCTAGCAGATATTTATATTGCTTAAGCATTATATTTAAAAATATCTTTTTGGGGAATTGATACCATTTAAACTTCATTCCCTCGATTCCTCTAAGGGAATCTGATAACATTTTTTTCAGAAATTCAAGTTCTTCAAAACTAACTTTAAATTCCTTTTTATCCTTCTTTTCACACTCATTTTTTAAATAGTCCAAAAATGACATTACTCCCTGACCTTGAGGTATAGGAGAGCTTCCAAACTGTTTTTTTATCTCGTCTATAAATCTAGATAAAAACTTTTTGTTGGATTTATCTAGACTAACTGTATATTTTCTTTTTGATTTACCTATCTTTTGCATTGTGTTCATCATACCCGCCATAGAACTCATATTGTTCATTTGCATAGGGTTTAGATTATTAGGGTTAATCCTTTGACCTTTCATTAATTCTCCTCCATACATAACAAGTTTTTTGCTTATTTTAAAATTTTCCTATTATTTTCTCTATCTCTTCTTTTGATATGCCTCCATGCCTCAAAATAAATGGCTTTTCTCTCATATCTATAATAGTAGACTCTATTCCGAGATTACATGCTCCTCCGTCTACAAGTATATCCACTCTTTTTTTGAATTCTTCACTTACATCTGAAAATCTCTTTGGACTGGGTTCTCCAGATATGTTAGCACTTGTAGTTGCCAATATACCACCACAAGCTCTTATTATATCCAAGGCAAGAGGATGATTTGGCATTCTAACCCCTATACTCTCTCCTCCAGATACCATTACAGAAGGTACATTCTTTTTTTTACGAAGAATTATAGTTAATGCTCCCGGCCAGAAAGACTTCATAAGTTTTTCAATCTTTTCTTTATTTTTATCAATATAAGCTATCTTTTCTACAATATTCTCATCACTTACAAGAGCTATAAGAGGAGAAGAAAACGTCCTTTCCTTAGCCACATATATCTTCTTAAGTGCCTCTTCTTTTTCGATTATCCCTCCCACACCATAAACTGTATCTGTAGGATATATAATCAGTTCTCCAGACTTAACTTTTTTTGCCACAGTAGGAAGATCCATGTTTTTCAAATCAAAAACAATCTGTTTCATACATCTCCACCTCGTCTGTTTATTTCGTAAAATATAAAGTATTTTAACATATAAAAAAAAAAAAGCTAGTATCCTGACAACTGCTTTTACTCTTTGTTGTGATATTTTTTACAAAATTTTTACCTATGACATTATCATAAAAAGTACTTATATTCCGAAAAAAAGTATCAAAAAAATATCTATTTCTGTTGGAAATCAGACTTAATTTTGATTTTCCTCTCATTTTAAAAATCAGGCGGCCTTGAAATTACCAATTTTTAAGGCTATTATCTCTATTGAGGGGATTTTTATATCAATGTAAAAGGGGAGAAATTTTATGCTAATGGTAAATACCAAAAACAAAAGGCTGGCTCTGCTGGCAGCTTTTTTTATGTTCACAGTTTCCAACAGCTATTCCATGTCTGCCACTTCAAATGAAGTTTTCATGGTAGAAAGTGAGAGTAAAATACCGGTATCCATTTCCATTTCAACAGGAGTTTTAAACGGTGAGTCAGAGGAGTATGTTTATGATGGTTCAAGTAAATTAAGCAAACTTACCTGGGATTTGGATAATGTTCCTGTAATCGGAATTGATACTTCTGTAAAGTTTAAGGAAAAATTTTCATTAAATTTTTCAGGTTGGACAAAGATTTCTGAGAGTAGTGGAAACATGGAAGACTATGACTGGTATAATGGAGATGACAATCCTTGGACTGATTATTCATCGCACAATACTGAACTTGATGAGGCCTATATGCTAGATATCAACATGAGCTATCTTCTTTATAAGGAAAACAACTTTTCTCTAAGTGGAGAATTGGGTTTTAGACACGACTACTATAAATGGAATGCCTACGGAGGCTATGCTATATATGATAGTGGCAGTGTTGATGTTGATTTTGATGACGAAAAAAACATTTCTTACGATCAAGAATTTTATGCTCCATATTTGGGTTTGACTTTCAACACGAAAAAAAATAAATGGATTATTTCTTCCTATATTAGAGGATCTTTGTGGGCATGGGGAGAAGCTGAAGACACTCACTATTATCCCGGACTTACTTATGATACTGGGTCTTCTTCTGGATATTTATCCGGTAGTGACTCGATAACATTCAAAGATGAATTTGAAAATATAGCCTATCTTTCATTAGGGTTAAATATTGGTTATATGGTTATGGAAAATCTAATTATAAATCTTTCTACAGATTTCCAAAAATATTTCAGAGAAACAGGTGATGATACTGCATATTATTCCGATGGAACTACTGAGTATTATAAGGACAGTGCAGGTACTTCAAACTACTCTTACACTGTGTCTATAGGAGCATCATATCTATTTTAAATTTAAAAAGGAGTCCATCGGACTCCTTTTTCATATCATTTTATCAAGTTCAAACCAAAATATAACTTTACCATTTTCAAGATAAGCACCATGATTACTGCTATGCTTTTCCAAAACTCCTTTCACTATGGCCAGACCAAGGCCTGTCCCCTCACTGCTTCTAGACTTGTCACCCCTATAAAATGGAGCCCATATTTCCTTCAAGTCCTCCTCAGTCAGATCACTGCATGTATTAATAACCTTCACCCTGTATTTTTCCCCGTCTTCACCTACGTCGACTTTTATCTTTCCATTTTCCGGAGTATATTTAAAAGCGTTACTCACGAGGTTTTCCAAGACCCTTTTTATATATTTCCAGTCTCCCAGAGCCCATATGTCATCTTCAGGATAATATATAACGTATTTTTCAAATTCCATGTAATACTTATCCATTACCTGTCTTATCATCTTTCCAAGATTTATTTTTTCTATATCCAGTTCCAAATATCCAGCCTCTATCTGGGATATCAGAAGAAGTTCTTTAACCAGTTCATCCATTTTTCTGCTTTCGTCCACTATGACCTCACAGTAAAAATTTCTATCCTCATCTGTGGCGATGCCTTCCATCAACCCTTGAGCATATCCTTGTATCAAGGCTATAGGGGTCTTTAATTCGTGACTCACACTAGCAACAAACTCTTTTCTCAGACTTTCCAGTTTCTTTTCTTTTTCTATATCTTTTTTTAGTTCCAGGTTTGCAATATTCAGATCCTCTATAGTTTCATGAAGAATATCTCCCATCCTGTTTATGCTATTCCCCAGTTCACCTATCTCGTCTTTTCTCTCTGATGAAAATTTTAGAGAAAAGTTCAGATTTGATATTCCCTTTGTTATCTCCTTCAGATGAAGAATGGGCTGGGTTATCTTTTTTGAAAATATAAAAGCCATAATAAGTCCAAAGGCCAAGGCATAGGCAATAATTCTCATATAGTATCTGTTTGCCACATGGACAGATTCTTGTATAGAGCTTATAGGGGTTCTTATCTCCACAAACCTATTGTGCTGATAAGGAGTAAATAAAATCATAAATTCACCTACAGGCTCTTCAATCTTTATCTTCTGAAAAACCTGCTTCCCATCCCTTACATCCTCAAGTATCCCTTTGTTCTCTAGCCCCTTTATATACAAGTCTTCTGAAGACACAAAGAGATCATTGGAAAACTGCCTTATATATATTGTTACGTTGTTTTCTCTCTCTAACTGTTCAAAATCTAATGAATGTTCTGGATTTGAGATAATCTGTGCCACTGATTTCAGATTTTCTTTTTTACTGTCTATATAAAATCTCTCAAGATAAAATTCTGTAATCACATAAAAACCCATCATTATAAAGAGAACCACACTGAATATCAGAAAAAAAATCTTACTTCTTATTCTCATTATCCCTCCTCAAAACGATAGCCAAATCCTCTTATTGTTTGTATATATATTTCTCCTATTTTTTTTCTCAATCTTTTCACATGGGTGTCCACAGTTCTCACATCTCCAAAATAATCCCATCCCCATACAGAGTTCAGTATCTTTTCCCTAGAAAGAGCAATGCCTCTATTCTGAACAAAATAAAGCAGCATTTCAAACTCCTTAGAAGTTAACTCCACCGCCTCGCCTTTTATCTCTACTTTCCTGCTTCCTTCATCTATCTCTATATCTCCGCGGCTTATTTTATCAGGTTTACCAGCTCTTCTGAATATAGCTTTTATTCTCGCCACAAGCAGTCTAGGATTAAAAGGTTTGGTTATATATTCATCCGCTTCCAGCTCAAATCCAAAAATCTGATCATTTTCCTCACTACGGGCTGTCAGCATTATAACAGGAACCATAGACTCTCTTCTTATTTCACGGCATACACTCCACCCATCCATTTTAGGAAGCATTATATCTAGTATTACGAGATCATATCCACCTTCCTGAAACATTTCTAATGCCTGCATCCCGTCTCCTGCCTCGTCTACATGATATCCTTCCTTCACCAGATAATCTTTTATCAGCCTTCGCATCTTCCATTCATCTTCTACCACAAGTATCTTTTTCATTCGTCATCACCTATTTTCAAGTTTAAAAAAGAGCCCTTAATTAGGACTCTATTTTCTTTTATATACTATAGTATTTTATTTGATTATTCCTTTTGTTATTTTTACTTTCGCAGTTTCTCTTTCGGGTTTTGAAAGAACTTTTTTTCTGAAATAAAATGCCATTCCCAACATAATAGTTAAATATAAAGATAGTTTTAGAATTTCCATATTACCCACCTCCTAAAAAATTTTAGCATTTTTTTATGGCGTTTCTGTGTCTTTTACTTGAGAAGTTTTTTTATTGTATAAAAGAGTTCCTCTATAACCTCATCATGCCCCTCTCGTATCTGATCCGCTACACAGCTTTTCATATGAGCTTCCAAAAGTTCTTTTGCCACTCCGTCCATAGCAGATTTTACAGAAGCCACTTGGTTCAGTATGTCATCACAATATACATCTTCATCCACCATTCTCTTTATACCTCTTATCTGACCCTCTATACGGTTCAGTCGGTTATTTAATTTCTTCTTGAACTCTACCGAGTGATGAGCATTCCTCACCTGGCAACATTCTTTTCCATCCATCTTTTCCACTCCTTCAAAATTTAGGTTTAAAAAATCTAAGTCTTAAGGCATTGGTTACAACAGATACCGAACTCATAGCCATTGCTGCACCAGCTATCATGGGATTCAAAAGATGTCCGGTGATAAGATATAAAACTCCTGCAGCTACAGGTATTCCCATGCTGTTATAAGCAAATGCCCAGAAAAGATTCTGCTTTATATTTCTTATTGTAGCATGACTTAACTGTATTGCAGAAGCTACATCTTTAATATCACTTTTCATAAGAACAATATCTGCACTTTCAATTGCTACATCTGTTCCACTTCCAACGGCTATTCCCACATCTGACTGTGCAAGAGCAGGTGCATCATTTATTCCATCCCCTACCATGGCAACTCTTGCACCATTTTTCTGAAGTCTTTTTACCTCTATAGACTTATCTTCTGGCATAACTTCTGAAAGAACTATCTCTATCCCCACCTCTTTTGCTATGGCCTCTGCAGTAAGGGCGTTGTCTCCTGTTATCATGGCTACTTTTATCCCCATCTCTTTTAGGATTTTCACAGCCTCCTTAGATGTCTTTTTCACAGTATCAGCCACTGCCACTACTCCCTGGAACTTGCCGTCTGCTGCCACTAACATAAGGGTTTTCCCCTCTTTTGATAACTGATCTTCTTCTGGTGTGAAATTTACCTCTATACCCTTTGTCTTCATCAGCTTCTGATTTCCCACTAGAATATTCTTCTCGTCTACTAAAGCTTCTATTCCCATTCCTGTTATAGAATTAAATTTCTCTATCTTTGCAAATTTTAACCCTTTTTCTTTGGCACCTTCCACTATTGCGTCTCCTAGAGGATGCTCAGAATGGAGTTCTGCCGAAGCCGCCAGTTTTAGTATCTCATTATCTGAAAGCTCTCCTGAGCTGATGACATCTGTTAGTTTTGGTTTTCCTTCTGTTATAGTTCCCGTCTTGTCAAAAACTATTGTGTCTACTCTGTGGGTCATTTCCAGAGCTTCGCCCCCTTTTATTAGGATTCCGTATTCAGCCCCTTTTCCTGTCCCTACCATTATAGCAGTAGGAGTAGCGAGCCCTAGAGAACAGGGACATGCTATGACCAGTACCGCTATGAATATACTGAGAGAAAATATTGCCGGTGTTTCCGAAAGAACAACTTTTCCTGTTGTTCCGAGAATATACCAAGTAATGGCCGATACAATTGCTATTCCTATGACCACCGGAACAAAATATCCTGATATGACATCCGCCATTCTGGCAATAGGAGCCTTTGACCCCTGGGCATCTTCCACAAGCTTTACTATTTTTGCCAAAGCTGTATCAGACCCCACTGCAGTTGCCCTTATCTTTATACTACCGTTTTTATTTATACTAGCTCCTACAACCTTTGATCCGGGAGTTTTTTCCATTGGAATGCTTTCTCCTGTAAGCATTGATTCATCTACACTAGAACTTCCCTCTGTTACCTCACCGTCTACCGGGATACTTTCACCCGGTTTCACAAGGAGAATATCTCCTTTTTCTACATCCTCTATATCAACTTCCACAATGTCGCCATTTTTTATTAGACTGGCTTTTTTAGGCTGGAGTCCCATAAGCTTTTTTATTGCTTCTGAGGTTCTTCCCTTACTTACATTTTCCAGATACTTCCCCAACATAATAAGAGCCAATATCACAACGGCAGATTCATAATATAGAAAATGGACATATTCTATATTACCGCTGCTAATCATATAGGTCCCGTATAGACTGTAAATCATTGCAGCCCCTGTTCCCATGGCTATAAGTGAGTCCATATTTGGTGAAAATTTAAAAAGAAGCTTTATTCCTGTCACATAAAAACGTTTTCCTATTAATATTACAGGAATAGAAAAAAGCAGTTGTATCAAAGCAAAATTCATAGGATTATTTTCAGGATTTATAATTCTAGGTACAGGCATCCCCATCATATGTCCCATGGATATATAGAAAACAGGCAAGGCAAATAATATAGCTATAATAAATTTTTTCCATTCATTTTGAAGCTCTTTTTGCTTTTTATCACCGTCTAAATCTTTGACAGTATCTTCTTTTACAGCCTTATATCCAAGTTCATTTATAAACTTCACAATTTCTGAAAGTTTTATTTCATTTTTTCTGTACTCAACCAAAGCTTTCTCTGTTGCTAAATTTACATTTATAGTTTCGACTCCTAGTAACTGTGAGGTTTTTTTCTCTATCCTAGACACACAGCTTTGACATGTCATTCCATCTATACTGAGAGTCACAGTGTTTATTTTTTTCTCTTCCTCTATACTGTATCCTGCATCTACGACAGCCTTCTTTATCTCATCTAGACCTACAGAATTCTCATCATAACTCACTGAAAGTTTCTCTGTTGTGAGGTTTACGTTCCCATCTAATACTCCCTCTAATTTATTAACCGCTTTTTCTACTCTTTTTACACAGGCCTGACAGGTCATCCCGTCTATTTTAAGTGTGGCTTTATTTAATTTAGTTTCTCTTTCCTTTATACCATAGCCTAGATCAGATACAATCTTTTTTATATCTTCTGACGACACTTTTTTTTCATCAGCTTCAACTGTAAGTATCTCAGAAATAGGATTTACAGTTGTCGAATCTACACCTTTTATTTTCCCTACTGCTTTTTCTATTCTAGCTACACATGCCTGGCAACTTATCCCATCTATTTTAAATTTTTTATTCATAAAAAAGGTCTCCTTTCTTAATTATCAAATTTCTTTATAAAAATACCCCTATACCCTATTTAAAATAGTATCCTTCTTTTCTTTATCTGTCAAGTAAGAAATTTTATTTGTCCTGTTTCTGATTTTTATCCGATTTTGGTTTTTCAAAAATACTTTCAATATCTCTCAATAAAAAATAATTTAAAAATGTTCTTATCAATATTGTCGCTGCAAGCTTACCTATATCTGTCCAAGTAGGTGCCAATATAGTTTTTAGTATACTTGCACCTATGAGAAAAGATAATCCCAGGGAAAAAGAGTTCCCTATTTCCAATCTGCTTCTTTTCATAGCAACAAAGCTGTGCTTTCTAAGAAAAAAATCTTTTGAATATATGATAACCGAGTTTATTACTCCAAAAAAGATTACAATTGTAGCTAAAAACTGACAAATATTTATAATTATATTGTTTATAAAACTTATAAATTCATGCATCATTCCCACTCCCTTAGTTAATTATAAATTCCTTAACCTATATATTTTATAATCTTTCAAAAAATCCTCTAAATATAATGAATACCAGACTTATTACAGTTCCTCAAGGCCATATACCCCACAGGTTGAATATTGACAAAGTTTGAAAATACACATAGAATATTCAAAAGATTAAGATAAAATTTAAAAATAATTTTGAAAGGAGAAAAAATGAGCTGTAATAAAGAAAATTGTACTTGCCCAAATACTGAATGTATCCGTCATGGGAAATGCTGCGAATGTATAAATAACCATATGCAAAATGGAATTACTGTTTACTGTATGAAAGACAACGACTCTTCATACTGGGATAACCTAAAAAAATAGAAATATTAATTAAGTTTTGATTTAAATAAAACAGAAGCCGGCGTAATTGCCGGCTTCTGTTTTATTATTATTTTTCATTTAATATTTTCCACAGCTCAGATTCTGTAGACATTATTATTTTCGTTTTCCCACTTCCCGAAAGAATTTTATCATAAGTCGATAATGTTCTTGTGAATTTATAAAATTCAGGGTCACGGTTATAGGCATCTGCATATATTTTTAATGCCTCTGCATCCCCTTCACCTTTTATAGATTCTGATTTTTCATAGGCCTCAGCCAGAATAACTGTTCTCTCTTTCTCTGCTTGAGATGTTATTTCAAGGGCTTTTTCCTGACCTTCTGCACGATATTTTTTAGCTTGCTGATGTCTTTCAGCTTCCATTCTTCTATAGACATTTTCCTCGTTTTCTTTAGGCAGTTCTGCTCTTTTTATTCTTACGTCTACTATTTCTATTCCAAACTTCTTGGTTTTTTCCCAGCTTTCACGTGTTACTGTTTCCATTATCTCATCTCGTTTGAATGCGATAATATCTAAAAAAGTGTACTGTCCAAGCCTTTCTCTTATTTCAGAATATATTATATCATCTAGTCTCGCCTGGGCTCCTTTTTCATCTTGTACCGTCTGAAGAAATAAAAGTGGATCAATTATTCTCCATCTGGCATAATTATCTATCACTATATTTTTTTTGTCTTTTGTAATGAGGTCTTTAGGTTCTGCGTCATAATCCAAAAGTCTTTTATCAAAATATACAACATTGTCGATAAAAGGAACTTTAAATTTTAGTCCAGAGGTATTTATCTCTCCTCCTACAGGTTTACCAAATCTTAAAACTACTGCTCTTTGAACTTCAGAAACCTGAAATACAGAAGATGCAAAAACAATAACAATTAGGATTAGAATAACATTAATTCCCTTTTTCATTTGTCTTCCCCTCCTCTTGAATCAGGTTCAGTACTCCGTTTTTAACATCAGAGTCTATGATTACCTTGTCAACATCTTTAAGATTTCTCTCAAGATTTTCAAGATAAAGTCTTGTTTTTGTCACTTCTTTACCCAATTTATAATTTTCATAGAGTTTCAAGAACCTTACTACGTCTCCCTGTGACTCTTTTACCCTCTTTTCTTTATACCCTTCAGCATCATTTAAAACTTTAAAGGCTTCACCTCTAGCCTTTGGTATTATATCATTTCTATAACCATTGGCTTCATTTATATAACGAATTCTGTCTTCTCTGGCACTGGCTACATCTTTAAAGGCCTGTACAACCTCTTCAGGTGGTTGTACATCCTGAAGCTGTACATTTAAAACTGTGATTCCACTGTCGTATTTTTTGAGTATTTCCTGCAGTTTCTCACGAGTCTGCATCTGTATATTTGATTTTCCCTCTGTAAGAGTTTCATCTATATTGTATTTACCAACTATCTGTCTCATACTTGATTCTGAGGCATCTTTTATTGTTTTATACGGATCTCCCAGGTTGAATAAATACTTTTTTAGATCTGTTATCTTATATTGGACACTAAAATCTACATCAAGAATATTCTCATCCCCTGTTAGAATAAGAGATTCTTCTCTCATATCTTTATATTTTGCAGGAGGTCCAGGACTCACAGTTCTGAATCCTACTTCTACACGGTACACTTTTGTGGTTTTTACCTTAATCCGTGAAGCTATCGGTACTGGAAAATACCAGTTTATACCCGGTCCAGCTGTCTTTTGATATTTACCAAACAACAGTATTGCCGCTTCTTCATCTGGTCCTACTACAAAAACTCCAGTGAGAAGGTAAATAAATAAAATAGGAACAAAAATAAATTTTCCAAATCCTCCCAGACGGGTTTTTATTAGTTCTAGCAATTCTTCTAAAGTGTACATATTATCTTCTTTACCCATTATAACTCCTCCCCTTTTTTAAAGATTATATTATCTTTCCAGTTCAAGGGTAAACTTAAGCCGCTTCAAACCGTTTTTTATGGACCTTGCTTTAAATTTACTTATTCCCCTTATCTCGTATAGATCTTCCACACTAGCATCTTTTATAGAAGCCAAGTCATCATATTCAGTTATTATCTTTTCTATGTCACGCTTGTTTAGTCTTGTTATCTTACCCAGAATTCTATATCCCTTAGGACTTACTTTATTATCCAGTGTTGAATAATTTTTCCCGTATCCCAGAATAAAGGATAGTTTTCCCTGCTCTAAAAGTTCCTCATCTGTCAGCTTGTCTAATTCCAAATTAATGTGATTAATATCAAACTCACCTTTCTCACTGTTATAATAGTCTTTTATGAAATTCATTTTTTCATCTTTTAGACCCTGAAGTAATTCTTCTAACTGAAGATTTATAAGTCGCCCCTCTACTCCTAGCTCGGCTACATAATTTCTAACTTCTTGCTTTATTCTGAATATCATTTCAAATCTTTGAAGTATTGTAGTCACTTCATAAAGAGTTGCCAGGTCATCGAATTCCATTATTGTTAGATTTGCAAGGGCTTTATCCAAAACAGTTTTGTATCTTTCAAAAGTCTTAATAGCCTGAGTTGCTTCTGTCATTATCTCCCCTATATCTCGCAGCTTATACCTCAGTTCACCTTTATACAGAGTTATCCTGTTTCTTTTTTCCGATATTGCTATAACCAGCTTGTTACACTGTTTGGCGATTCTTTGGGCGGTCCTATGTCTTGTTCCGCTTTCATCTGTGGTATAATTTTTGTCAGGCTGCATATGGACATTTGCATAAAGTATTCTGTCAGCTGTATAGTCCAAAATTATTGCTCCGTCCATTTTTGCCAGTTCATATATCCTCTGGGAATTGTATTCACAGTTTATAAAAAATCCACCGTCTAGCATAGCCTCTATATTTTCATCTATTCCTATGATCAAAAGCGCCCCTGTTCCAGCATCTAGAATATTGTCCAAACCCTCTCTGAGAAGTGTCCCAGGAGTGACACTCGAAAGGATGTCTATTAAGTTTTTTTGATTTTTCATACTATCTCATCCTCTCCAAAAGCTCGTCTATACTCTTTAGATAGATAAGCTTCAGTTTATAATTATTTTTTTCTATATCTTTTCTATTGGATTCCGGAACATACACTCCTGTAAATCCAAGTTTTTCAAGCTCTCTCAATCTTTTATCCATAAAAGAAATTTTTCTTATCTCACCCCTTAAGCCAAGTTCTCCCACTGCTGCGATTTTTTGACTTATCTCTATTCCGTTACATACCGACAGCATAGATATCAAAAATGCCAAGTCTGCAGATGGGTCCTTTACCGTTATCCCACCAGGAATATTTACAAAGAGGTCCTTTGTGGAAAAAGCTACTCCTGCCTTTTTCTCAGCCACAGCACTTAGTATCTGTACTCTATTTTTATCCAGACCCTGGACAATCCTTTTAGGTATCCCAAAGGGTGAGTCTGTTATAAGAGACTGAATTTCCAAAAGAAATACTTTTGAACCTTCTAAAACCGGTACAATCATACTTCCTATATTTTTTTCTTCACGGTCGCTCAGAAAAAATTCAGATGAGTTTTTTACTTCCCTCATTCCATCCTCTTCCATATTGAAAATACCAAGCTCATTGGTAGAACCAAATCTGTTTTTTATACTCCTTAGTATTCTGTAGAAAAGTCCCTCTTCTCCCTCAAAATTAAGCACAGCATCAACCATGTGTTCTAGCATCTTAGGGCCGGCTACTTTTCCGTCTTTTGTTATATGCCCGACGATAAAAAATGATATGTTATAATTTTTTGCAAGTTCTACTATCCTTAGAGTACTTTCTCTTATCTGAGTTGGAGTTCCCGGTATAGAATCTGAGTTAGAGCTATAGAGAGTCTGAATAGAATCCACTACCACAACTTTGGGTTTTTTGAAAGATAAATGCTCATATATGGTTTCTATCTCTGTTTCAGACATTATAAAAAGATTGTCTGAAACAATCCCCAACCTCTCCCCTCTGTTTTTTATTTGGGATGGAGACTCTTCACCAGATATGTATATAACATCTCCATATTCGGTGTATTCTTTGGCTGCCTGTAAAAGAAGAGTAGACTTACCTATCCCGGGATTTCCAGTTATAAGGATAACTTCCCCCTGGACAAGACCCCCTCCTAGGACTCTGTCAAACTCTTTAAGTTTTGTTTTATACCTGTAATTTCCCTCTACTTCAATCTGAGAAAAATTCAGTATTTTTACGTTGGACTTTGCAGAAGATGACACCTTTGATATACCTTTTCTAGCAGCAGAAGTCATGAGGGTTTCCTCTTCTAAGGTTCCCCATTCTTCACACTCAGGACACTTCCCGAGCCATTTTACACTTTTATATCCACAGCTGCTGCATACATAGAGACTTTTATCTTTAGCCACTTACTTCCCCTCTTTGATCATTTCATCTACTTTTCTACTTATATCTTCTACGATTTTTTTATTCACAAAATGCTCTAAATTTCCTTTATTTAAAGCTACTTCTCTTACAAGGCTAGAGCTTAAATAAAGATTTTCCCTTGAAGCAGGTAAAAATACTGTTTCAAGCTCACCGCCTGATAAAACAGAATTTCCTAAAGCCATCTGGAGTTCATACTCATAATCCGAGACTGCCCTTAAACCTCTGAAGACTATATTTGCATTATTTTTTCTCATAAAATCTACAAGAAGTCCTTCAAAACTCATTATTTCTACGTTATCCAAGTTTCCTATCACTTTTTTTATAAGCTCTCCTCTTTCTTTCAGATCAAACCAATAGTTTTTCGAAGCACTATTTAAAATACCTATAATAAGCTTATCTGTGAGGTTTGCAGCTCTTCTTATTATATCCTCATGTCCCTTTGTTATAGGATCAAAACTACCTGCATAAACTCCTATTTTCATCTATCAACCCACCTATACTTCAAGTAAAATTTCATAATCATAATTATCTTTAAGAGGATCTACTTCCACTTTAAAAAACTTCCCTTTAGATTTTAGATAAACCTTTATAAATTCATCGTATATCCCCTTAAAAAAGCCGTTCAATTCTTTTGATATTTTAAGTCTTACAGTAGAGATATCTTTTTCATCTGAAACGATTTTTATTTCAGTTATTACTTCATTTATAACCGAATCTTTAGATTTTATCTTACCCGTTCCATTACAGTGGACGCACTCTTCCTGGTAATAATGACTCAGTGGTTTCCCGACTCTTTTCCTTGTCATCTCGATAAGCCCTAAATCTGTAAAATGAATAATATTATTTTTTATTCTATCTTTTTTTAGATGCTCTTCGAGAACCTCTGTAACTTTTAGCTTGTCCTCTTCGTGCTTCATATCAATAAAATCTATTATTATTATACCACTCATGTTTCTAAGTCTCAGCTGTCTAGGTATCTCTTTTGCAGCCTCTATATTGGTTTCAAAAACCGTATCCTCTAGATTCATACGTCCTGTATTTTTTCCGGTATTTATATCTATGCTTACCAAAGCTTCCGTCCTTTGGATTACAAGATAACCACCACAATCTAGCCATACAACCTCTTTTAAAGCCTTGTCTAACTGACTGTTTACCCCGTAGGTTTCAAACACAGGAAGGTTTTCATTGTAGAGTTTAATTTTAGTCTTCATAGAACTTTCACTAAAAGCATTTATATAATCTATAATCTCCCAGTATTTTTTTTCATTATCTATTACAAGCTCTTCTATATTTGAGGAAAATATATCTCGCAGAACGGTCTTAACCAATTCATTATCTCTGTAAATTATGTCTCCTGGCTTAGAGGTACTTATCTTCCTCTCTATATCATGCCATTTTTTTACTAAATATTCTACTTCTCTTTCAAAGTGAAGTTCATTTTTACCCTCTGCCGCTGTTCTTATTATAAAACCCATATTATCTGGCTTTATCTCTTTTAGCAGTTCTTCTAATCTTTTTCTCTCTTTATCATTCTTTATTTTCTGAGATATGGCTACATAATCGTTGTTTGGCATAAGTACCAGATATTTACCTGGAATAGTATAGTGAGTCGTTACCCTCGCTCCCTTTGTTCCTCTAGGATCCTTTAGTATCTGTACAACCACCTCGTCTCCTACATTTAGAAGGTCTTCTATTGGCCTATCGCTGTTCTCTATACCATCAAGATACATCTCTTCAAATTCTCTTAAGTCCTTGACATACAAAAAAGCATTTTTTTCAAGTCCTATATCCAAAAATGCAGATTCCATACCAGGGAGTACATTAGCCACTCTCCCTTTATATATATTCCCTGTGACTTTTACCTCATCACTTCTTTCGATGAAAAACTCAGTAAGTTTATCATCTTCTAGTAAAGCTGCTCGGGTTTGAAAATCATCAACATTTATAATTATCTGATTCATCTTATTATTACTCCGTTCAAAATTTCTTCTCTCGTTATCAGATTTCCATTTACACTTATCTTTTTTAAACTTAAATTGTTGTCGATAGATATCTTAAAATTCTTGCCCAGATTTTTTTTGTTAATTCCCCTGTTACCAACAATCTTTGATATGTTTTTTTCATTTGCTTTTATATGCAAATTTCCCTCTTTATCTTTTTTCTGACTCAAAAACCTAAAGTATATCTCACCTTCTACCAGTTCACGGAATGAAGGATGAAAGGGACCGGATACTATAACTCCGTCCTCTCTTATATCTTCTGAAGGTTGCAGTCCCACTCTGATTATGTTTATTCCTTCTTTTTCAAAAAGTGCGTAAATAGGAACCACTCTTTCGACTGCCTCCTTCAGTGTCATAGGAACAAAGCTGCCCTTATAATACAATTTTTCCATTTGTGTCCCGTTTATGACAAGAGTGGGGTATATTCTGACCATATCAGGTCCTATCCCCACTACTTTTTTAGCACTTATAAAATCTTTCTCATCTGTAGATCCAGGAAGTCCAGGCATAAGCTGTATTCCTAAATTTATACCAGATTCTTTGATCATTAATGAGGCTTCATAAACTTTCTCTGGGCTATATCCCCTGCCTGAAAGCTCTAAAACCTTTGGATCCAAAGACTGAACTCCAAGTTCTATTGTAGTTACACCATACTCCTTAAGCATAAGAAGTATTTCTCGTGATATATAATCAGGTCTAGTAGACATTCTTATTCCATCTATCAGACCTCTATCAATATACCTTTTAACCACTTCTAAATAATTTCTTTGAAGGTCTATTGAGATCCCTGTAAAAGTTCCACCAAAGAAAGCTACTTCTTTTCTTGATTCCTTTGGAAGAGTTTTTAAATAATCTTCAATAATTCCCTCTAATTCATCCAGAGTCACATCTGTTTCTATTCCTGTAATTTTCTTTTGGTTGCAGAATACACATGAATTAGGGCATCCAAAATGACTAATAAAAACCGGAATATTATAGTGCTTCATATGCTTTTACTCCCAGCTTCCTACAGGCATTTCTAGCCGCTGACTGCTCTGCACTCTTTTTATTTCTCCCTGTTCCTAGACCCATTAGCTCATCGTTTATTTTAACAGCTATCTCAAAAGATTTTCTGTGGTCAGGCCCCATCTCTTTTATAACTTCATAAGAAGGAATAACCTTGTATTCTCTCTGACTAAACTCTTGAAGAATCGTTTTAAAATCTATAAGGTCTTCATTTTCATCAATGTGATCTATAAATCGCTTAAGATGCTTTATGGCAAACTCTTTAGCTAGCATAAAATCAGAGTCAAGATAAACTGCACCTAATATAGCTTCAAATACATCTCCTAGTATAGAACTTCTGTCTCTTCCCCCTGTAAGCTCCTCTCCCTTACTCAAAAGAAGATGATTCCCTACTCCAAGTTTTCTAGAAATTTTAGCAAGTACAGGCTCACTGACAATCATTGATTTCAATTTTGCCAGATCCCCTTCACTTGAACTGGTAAAGTGCAAATAAAGATATTCTGTAACAACAAGATCTAGAACTGCATCTCCTAGCAGTTCTAGTCTCTCATTGTTTACCTTTTTGTAATCCCAGTTTTCATTTCCATAAGACCTGTGAATAAGGGCATGCTTCAGAAGTTTTTTGCTTTTAAATGTATACTTTAACTTTTTTTCAAGTTCTACAAAACAACTTTCTCCCACTGTCCTTCACACCTCTTATTTATATTTTTTCATTGCAATAACTGCGTTGTGTCCTCCGAAACCTAGAGAGTTTGAAAGACCTACTCTTATTTCTTTTTCCACAGCCACATTAGGTACATAATTAAGATCCAAAGCTGGATCTGGAGTATCATGATTTATAGTAGGAGGTAATATTCCTTCGCTTATAGCAAGTGCTAAGAATGCTCCTTCGATTCCTCCTGCTGCCCCTAGACCGTGTCCAGTGGCTCCTTTAGTTGAAGATACTGCAAGGTTATATGCATGATCTCCAAATATTGTTTTTATTGAAGCTGTTTCATTTCTATCATTTGCAGGAGTAGAAGTTCCGTGGGCATTGATATAGTCCACTTCAGACAAGTCTATTCCACCTTGTTCAAGGGCCATTTTTATAGCTCTTGCTCCGCCTTCTCCACCTTCTGCTGGTGATGTTATATGGTATGCATCACAAGTTTCACCATATCCTACAACTTCAGCATAGATTTTGGCTCCTCTAGCCTTAGCAGATTCAAGTTCCTCTAGTACTACTATTCCGGCTCCTTCTCCCATTACAAAACCGTCTCTGTCAGCTGTAAATGGTCTAGATGCTTTTTCTGGCTCATCATTTCTCGTTGAAAGGGCTTTCATATTTGCAAATCCGTTAATAGCAAACTTAGTAATGCAGGCTTCTGTACCTCCGGCGATCATTGCATCTGCTTTTCCGTTTTTGATAGTCTCAAAAGCATCCCCTATAGAGTGTGTTCCTGCCGCACAAGCAGTTACAACAGCTTTATTTGGTCCCTTTGCTCCTGTGTATATAGCCACATTTCCTGCTGCCATGTTTGATATCATTGCAGGTATTGTAAAAGGTGATATTCTCTTTATCCCCTTATTCAGCATTATTTCATGCTGCTGCTCCATTACCTCTATACCACCTATACCAGAAGATACAATAACCCCTACTTTTTCTGCATTTTCAGCAGTAATTTCAAGTTTTGAGTCCTCAATTGCCATTTTTGAAGCTGCAATAGCAAATTGAGAATTTCTAGCAAGTTTTTTTACTTCTTTTTTTTCAATTCCAAAATCAGCAGGATTAAAATCCTTTACCTCAGCTGCAACCTTTACAGGATTATCAGTAGCGTCAAAAGATTCAATCTTTCCCACTCCAGTTTTTCCTTCTTTTATTGATTTCCAAGTTTTTTCTACCCCTGTTCCCAAAGCAGTTACAAGGCCTATTCCAGTTACTACAACTCTTCTCACTTTATCCTTCACCTCTTCATGAAACTTTTTTTATTTTATCGTAAATGAGAGAACCCACTATAATAAGCGGTTTTTTCAATTTTCTATAAATACAATTATAGGGGTAATTAATTACCCCTATAATCTTAAAATATTACTTATTAGATTCGATGTAGTTTACTACGTCTTGAACAGTTTTGATCTTTTCAGCTTCTGTATCAGGAATTTCTACGTCAAATTCTTCTTCAAAAGCCATAATTAGCTCAACTGTATCTAGTGAATCCGCTCCTAAATCGTCTACGAAGTTCGCCTCAAGAGTTACTTGATCCGCGTCTACACCTAATTGATCTACTACTACTTCTTTAATTTTATCTAACATTCTTTTTCCTCCTTGGATTTTTTCATTAATTTTTTCTATTATGATAGTATCAAATTTAATGTTATTTTTCAAGATTTTTATATCTTAAACGCCTTTAAGGCATTAACATTCCGCCATTTACACTTAAAGTCTGACCTGTAATATAGCTAGAAAGGTCAGAAGAAAGAAACAGTACAGCATTTGCAATATCTTCAGGGGTTCCCATTGAACCCATAGGAATGTTTTTTGCAAATTCCTTCTTTACATCTTCACTTAATACATCTGTCATTTCAGACTGAATATATCCTGGAGCTACAGCATTTACTCTTACTCCTCTTTTTCCTACTTCTTTTGCTAGAGATTTAGTCATTCCTATCATACCTGCTTTCGAAGCAGAATAATTAACTTGACCGGCATTTCCCATTAGTCCCACAACTGATGCCATATTGATTATACTTCCAAATCTTTGCTTTACCATTGTTTTAAAGAAAGCCTGTGTACAGTTGTAAGTTCCTTTGAGGTTGATATTCATAACAAGATCAAAATCTTCCTCTTTCATTCTCATGAAAAGTGTATCTCTTGTAATTCCTGCGTTGTTAACAAGAATATCTATTTTTCCAAACTTTTCTAGAGTTTTGGAAGCAAGTTCTGCCATGCTCTCACTTGAAACAACATTTCCAGGAACGAATATAGCTTCTATCCCGTATTTTTCAGAGATCTCTTTGGCAGTTTTTTCACCTATTTCTGCAAGTATATCAGTAATTACAAGATTGGCACCGGCCTGCGCCAACTTTTCGGCAACAGCTCTTCCGATTCCTCTTGCAGAACCAGTTATTACTGCTACTTTTCCTTTTAAATCAATCATTTGTTCCTCCTTGTTAAAGGGATTTAATTATTTTATTTTAAACTTAAAAATAAACTTATGCTAGGTCTTCTAATTTTTCTATATTTTCAACCACTAAGGTCTTGTCTATTTTTCTGATAAGCCCTTTGAGAACTTTCCCAGGACCTATTTCATAGATCTTTTCAACTCCCTCAGATTTTAGCTTCTCTACAGTTTCAACCCATCTTACAGGTCCAAAAGTCTGGTCATAAAGCTCTTTTTTGATCTCTTCTGCATCAGTTGTAACTTCTGCAGTTGTATTTGCTACAAGCTTTGCTGTTCCTGTTTTGAATTCGTAATTTTCAACTTCAGCTTTAAGTTTTTCTCCAGCTGGCTTCATAAGTGAAGAATGGAAAGGTCCAGATACAGAAAGTATTAATGCTCTTCTTGCTCCTGCAGCTTTTAGTGCTTCACAAGCCTTTTCAATAGCAGCTACCGAACCGGCTATAACTGTCTGTCCAGGTTCGTTAAAGTTTACAGCTTCTACCACGCCGTCAACCCCTGCTAAAACTTCTTCGATTTTAGCTGCTTCCATTCCTATAATTGCAGCCATAGTACCGTTAACTTCCTGAGAAACTGTATTCATAGTATCTCCTCTGAATGCAGTTAGTTTTACGGCATCCTCTAGAGAGAGGTATCCTCCAGATCCTAGAGCAGCGTATTCTCCTACTGAATGTCCAGCTACATAGTCAGCTTTAATCCCTTTTTCTTCCATCAATTTAGCAAGAACAAGACTCATAGCCACAATAGCAGGCTGAGTATATTTAGTCTGTTTCAAATCCTCTTCAGGTCCTTCAAACATAACTCTTTTAAGATCAATTTCCATATTCTCAAAAATCTCATCAAAATACTTTTTAGCTATTTCATTGTTTTCATATAAATCTTTTCCCATGCCAACGTATTGAGCTCCTTGTCCAGGGAAAACAAATGCAATTTTAGACATAACTTCCTCCTTAATTAATTACACATGTAATCTCAATATATCATAAGGTCAACTTGATGTCAACCTCTTAAAAACACTCTACTTTAATAAGCCCACTTTATAACTGCAGAACCATATGTAAGACCAGCTCCAAATCCTGTGAGGGCTATAACGTCTCCCTTCTTTACAAGACCTTTCTCTAGAGCTTCTCCTAAAGCCAGTCCGATAGAAGCTGCAGATGTATTTCCAAATTTATTTAGGTTTATATAAAATTTATCTACTGGAATTTTCAATCTTTTTGCGGCAGACTCTATAATTCTTTTGTTTGCCTGGTGTGGGAATACCATATGAAGATCGGTAGTCTCTTTGCCTGCAAGTTTAAGTGCCTCACGTGTAGCTTTGGGAAGTGCTTGAACTGCAAACTTAAATACGTCTTGACCTTTCATTTTTAAGAAAGTTTCTCTATTTTCAACCTCTTCAATTGTTGCCGGCCTCTTAGTTCCTCCAGCAGGCATTCTCAAGATTTCATCGTCTTCACCTTCAGATTTTATGTAGCTAGAAAGAATACCATACCCCTCTTCTACTTCTCCTACAACTGCTGCTGCTGCACCGTCTCCGAAAAGTATACAAGTATTTCTGTCTTGCATATCTACAACTCTTGAGAGGGCTTCTGCACCTATCACAAGTATTTTCTTATACATTCCAGCCTTTATCATTCCAGACGCTATTGTGAGCCCATATACGAACCCACTGCACGCAGCTTGGATATCAAAGGCAGCTGCATTAACTGCTCCTATTTTTTTTTGTACTATACAAGCAGTATTTTGTATCAGATAATCTGGAGTACAAGTTGCAAGTATAACCATATCAATATCTTCAGGTTTCATCCCAGCTGATTCTAAGGCTTTCTTGGAAGCTTCGGAAGCTAGGTCCGAAGTTGCTTGGTCGTCAGCTACAAATCTTCTTTCCTCTATACCTGTTCTACTTTTTATCCATTCATCACTTGTGTCCAACTCTTTTTCAAAATCAAGGTTGGTCATAATTTTTTCAGGAACATAAATACCCATACCTAATATTCCTGCACTTTTTACATTCATTCTAGGCCTCCTTATCGATTACTTTCTTAAGTTTCGCTGTTAGATCTGCCTCAGCAAATTTTTCTGCTACTTTTATAGCATTTTTGAATGCTTTCCCATCGGAATTTCCATGAGCCTTTATAGATATCCCGTTGAGTCCAAGGAAAAGTGCCCCACCATATTCTGATGAATCCATTTTTTCTTTCATTCTTTTAAAAACAGGCTTCAAGAGAAGTGCACCTATTTTCAAAACAAAACTGCTCTTTATCTCTTGTTTTAAAAAATCGAAAACAAATTTTACAACTCCCTCTCCTGTTTTCAAGACAATATTTCCAGTAAATCCATCTGTTACAACTATATCAACTTCACCTTCCATCATATCACGAGGTTCCATATTGCCTACAAAGTTTATTCTATCATTTTCTTTCATCAGAGTATAGGCTTCTTTTGTAATTTCATTTCCTTTACCCTCTTCTTCACCTATATTGAGGAGTCCTATCTTAGGATTTTTAATATCTAAGAGCACATTAGCATATACTTTTGACATAAGTGCAAACTGATTTAAAAACTCAGGCTTGCAGTCTGCATTTGCTCCTGCATCTAGCATAACAAGATGACCGTGTTTTGATGGGAATATAGTCGTAATAGCCGGTCTTAAAACGCCCTTTATACGTCTTAATTTCATCTGACTAGATGTCATAAGAGCTCCTGTATTACCTGCTGATACTATAGCATGGGCTCTTCCCTGAGTCACACAATCTATAGCAATATTCATTGAGGCTTTAGGTTTCTTCCTCACTGCCATAGCCGGACTCATTTTTTCATGCATCTCTATTGTTTCATCAGTATGTTCTATTGATAATCTACTTTTATCATAATTGTGCTTTTTTAATTCTTCATCTATTAAAGTCTTGTCTCCTACAAGTATTATCTCAAGGTGGCTCATCTCATTTAGCGCCATTACAGCTCCGTTCACCGCCTCCATAGGAGAAAAATCTCCTCCCATAGCATCTAATGCTACTTTCATCTATACCTCCTAAAATATAAAATCCCTTATCATTCTATCAAAATAAAAAAAAAGACAAGATTTTCATCCCGTCTTTTTTTTAGAAATTACTCAGCTGTGTTAGCTAATACTTGTTTACCGTTGTAATCTCCGCACTCTAAACAAATTCTGTGAGGTCTTCTAGGAGCTCCACATTTGTCACAAGTAGCTAATCCTGTAACTGTTAATCCATCATGAGCTCTTCTCATGTTCTTTTTAGCTTTAGAAGTTTTCTTCTTAGGTACTGCCATTCTTAGTCCCTCCTAATCAATTCTTATTTAAATTTAGTTTTTTAATCCCAACAACTCTTTCCATCTAAGGTCTACACCATCATCTTTATATTTTTCCATCTCTTCCAAACCATCACATTCAGGTTCACACACCGGGTAAGGAGACATTTCCAATATAATATGCTCTCTGACAAGTCTAGCAACATCAATCTCGCCATCGACAGCTTCTCCTAGTTCCACTTCATCAATCTTACACTCAGCTTCTAGGGAGTTCAAGTATTTTTTAAAAGATTTAGATTCTACAAAGTATCCTTGAAACTCTCCGGAAACATCTAAAGATATATCCTTCAAACATCTCACACAAGGTGTTTTCAATTTTGACCTGTATTCACCACAGACAAAAAAACCTTCATTTTCAACTTTTGCATAACCTCTGATTTCAGTTGGAGCTGCAAGTGTAAGTCCTTCAATTTTACTTATTGTAAAATCAAAGTCAACTCTTTGGTTTTGACTAGCCCTTATTTCATCTATTTTTATAATCAAGGTTACCCTCCTCATTATAAAACACTCAGTTATTTTACTGATAATTTCGAAAATTGTCAAGTAATTTTTCTTAACAAAGGTTTTAAAACTATTTAGCAGTTCATTCTACCAAAGTTTCCATTTTTTTTCAAGCTTTCTAAAAAATAATATTCCCGATATTAAGAAATAAAATAATAAAAGATGATCACATTATACGTTAAAAAGAAATTCCATAAGATCTCCATCTTTAACAATATACTCTTTTCCTTCAAGCCTTAATACTCCAGCCTCTTGTGAGCCCTTCCAGCCGTTATTTTTCACAAATTCCTCATAAGCCACAACTTTTGCTCTTATAAAGCCCTTTTCGAAATCAGTATGAATCTCACCAGCCGCTTTAGGAGCAGTATCTCCTATTTTTATTGTCCAGGCTCTTACTTCTTTTACGCCAGCGGTAAAATAAGTCTGAAGCCCTAGAAGTTTGAATCCAGCTCTTATTAGTCTATTAAGACCTGGTTCCGTTACACCTAGTTCTTCTAAAAACATGGCTTTGTCTTCTTCATCCATTTCCTGAAGTTCAGCCTCTACTCTCGCAGATACGATTGCAACTTCTGCATCTAAACTTTTAGCGTATTCCTTGACCTTTTCCACATACTCGTTTCCTGATACAAGATCATCTTCTGCAACATTAGCTGCAAACATCATTGGCTTCAATGTAAGAAACTGATATACCTTAAGTAACTGAAATTCCTCTTCTGAAAAATCTAGCGTTTGTAAAAGTTTAGATTCTTCTAAGTGAGCTTTTGATTTTTCAAGAACCGGCATTATTTTTACCGCATCTTTATTTTTTGCCTTGAGAAGTTTTGATTGTTTTTCTATAGCTCTTTCTATAGTTTCTAAGTCAGCTAAGATAAGTTCTGAGTTAATAACCTCTATATCTCTGATAGGGTCTACAGATCCCTCTACATGAACCACATTTTCGTCCTCAAAACATCTTACTACCTGGCATATAGCCGCTGTCGATCTTATATTTGACAAAAACTTGTTACCGAGCCCCTCTCCGTTTGCTGCCCCTTTCACAAGACCTGCTATATCTACAAATTCTACTGTTGCATGTTGAACTCTCTGAGGGTTTATTATCTCTGACAAAGCATCTAGTCTGTTGTCAGGCACTGTAACCATACCGATATTCGGTTCGATTGTACAGAATGGATAATTTGCAGCCTCTGCAGCCCCTGCCTTTGTTATGGCATTAAAGAGTGTCGATTTTCCAACATTAGGAAGACCCACAATTCCTATTCCAATCATTAAATTTCTCCTCCTAAAATATCAAAATTTTTCCTATCAATTTTATCATACATTCAAAACTTTGTAAACCTGATCAAGTTTTCCAGAAACCTTTCCTTACAAAAGAGCTACACCTGTGATAGTCACACAATGATTCATTCTAATAGTACGGATCCATACAAATCCGTTGAAATATAATTATAATTTATTTTTCTATTTTTTCATCTTTTTATAAAAAAGCTTGTGAAACATAAAAATCCCCGGGAGTATCCCAGGGATTTTTATGTTCATTTATTTCACTATAAGTGTTTCTCCTGTCATCTCTGCAGGTTTTTCTATGTTTAATATATCTAGCATAGTTGGTGCAAGATCAGCTAACTTACCCTCTTTCACCTTAGAGTTTTTATACCTGTTTGAAATAAGTAAGAAAGGTACATCGTTTGTTGTATGAGCCGTGAAAGGTACGTGAGTCGTAGGGTCTTCCATAAGATCTACGTTTCCATGGTCTGCCGTAACAAGAAGTGCCCCGTCTTTTTGGATTACCTTATCGGCTACCTTCCCTAAACATTCATCCACAACTTCTATAGCTTTCTTAGCAGCCTCGTAGACACCTGTATGTCCTACCATGTCAGGATTTGCAAGGTTCACAACCACTACATCGTAAAGATCATTTTCAATGGCATTTACTAACCCTTCAGTTACCTCATAAGCTGACATTTCAGGCTTAAGATCATATGTAGCAACCTTCGGAGATGGTACAAGTTTTCTTTCCTCACCTTCATACTGAGCCTCTTTTCCTCCGTTAAAGAAGAAAGTTACATGAGCGTATTTTTCAGTTTCGGCTGTTCTAAGTTGCTTAAGTCCGGCTCTAGATACAACTTCACCGAAAGTATTAACAAGCTCTTCATCTGTGTAAACTACTGCAGCCTCTATAGTAGAATCATACTGTCTCATACATGTAAACTCAACACCGATATAATCTCTTTCAAATCCTGTAAACTCTCTATCATTTATAGCTCTGGTTATCTGTCTTGCTCTATCTGGTCTGAAGTTGAAGTTTATAAAAACATCTCCCTCTGACAATGCCGCCCCTTCTACAACAACACTCGGGATCACAAATTCATCCGTTTCTCCCTTAGCATAGGCTGCTTCAACTGCAGATTCTGCAGATTCTGCTTTTACCCCTTCTCCCTTAGCTATTGCATCATACGCCAGCTTAGTTCTGTCCCAGTTTGTATCTCTGTCCATAGAATAATACCTTCCAGAAACTGTAGCAATCTTACCTACTCCAATCTCCTTCATTTCATTTTCCAATGTCTTAATATAACCTATAGACGACTGAGGTGGTGTATCTCTTCCGTCTAAAAATGCATGAACATATACTTTTTCAAGATCATATATTTTCGCCATTTTTACAAGCCCCACAAGGTGGTTTATATGAGAGTGAACTCCTCCGTCTGACAAAAGTCCCCCTAGATGAAGTGCCTTTCCACTTTCCTTCACAGAAGAATAAGCTTCTTTTAAAATTTTATTTTCAAAAAAATCTCCCTCTTTTATATCTTTACTTATTTTTACCAATGGTTGATATACCACTCTTCCAGCTCCGATATTTAGATGCCCTACTTCAGAATTTCCCATCTGACCTTCAGGAAGACCCACAGCCTCTCCTGAAGCTTTCAATTTAGAGTTAGGATATTCTGCTATTAGTTTATTAAACACTTTAGGATTTACTTCTCTGATGGCGTTTTTTTGGTCTAAATTATCGTTTAAACCCCAACCATCTAAAATCATTAAAACTACGGGTTTTCTACTCATAATTCACCTCTCCTATTCAAGAATTAAGTGGTGCCATATTTTTTAAAATACAACACCACTTTCTGGTTGTTTAAATATTATTTTACTCCTGCTTCTACTATTTTAGAAAAACTAGAAGCTTCTAATGATGCTCCACCTACAAGTCCTCCGTCTATGTCAGTCTGACCCATAAGTTCAGCAGCATTTGCAGGCTTCATAGATCCTCCATACTGAATTGTTATCTCTTCTGCTACTTCTGCTCCAAACATATCAGCTAAGAAGTTTCTTATGGCCTTATGAGTTTCCTGAGCCATCTCAGGAGTAGCTGTTTTACCAGTTCCTATAGCCCATACTGGTTCATAAGCAACTACAACTTTTGCAGCTTCTTCCGCTGTCAAACCAGCCATTCCGCCTCTTAATTGTTTTTCATTAACTTCATCAGTCTTTCCACTTTCTCTATCTTCTAATTTTTCCCCTATACAAAGAATAGGAGTTAGTCCGTTTTTAAGAGCAGCCTTTACCTTTTCATTTATGAATTCATCACATTCTTTGTAATATTCTCTTCTTTCAGAATGCCCTAGAATCACATATTTAACCCCTATAGAAGTTAACATACTTGGAGCTATCTCTCCTGTAAATGCACCTGATTCATTTGGATTCATGTTCTGTGCAGCTATTTCTATGCCTGATCCCTCTACAGCCTTCACTGCGTCTGAAAGTGCGGTAAAAGGTACACCTAAAACTATTCCTACATTATTCATTCCCTTTACTAATTCTTTTAATTCTGTCAGCATCTCCACCGACTCTGAGTTTGTTTTGTTCATTTTCCAGTTTCCTGCTACGATTGTTTTTCTCATTAATATACCCCCTAATAATTATAACTTCTCAAAGAAATTCTAACACATTCAATGGCTTTTTTCAATTTATGCATATGGTTATATTTTAACCTCATTGTGTCCTATTTTTACTATTTATCTGAATCTTGTCATATTAAGTTAGAAAATAACTTTATTGTTCAACTTTCCCTTACAAGGATAATTATTTTAATATTCTTACTTACACCACATACTTATAAAGGATCAGAGATCTTTTTTGCAAAAAAATTATGAGTGGTAAAAACCACTCATTTATGCAAATTTCCTATCTCTCATCTCTTCTTTCAAGATATTTTCATAATATCCTTCTATATTTTCTTTTAGCTCCATTAAAAGATCGCTCATTTCGTATTCTAAAATCTCCTGTAGAACATAAGTATCTTTTGATTCCATTGCCTGGGATATATTGTTCATACATCCTTCATAGTCTTTTATTATCTCATCAAAATCTTCATACAATAGGTCCAAGGCTGTATTTTCCTTTATAGACATAAGAATATTATATATCCAGTCCAGTCCTGCCACCACTTCAAAGGATACACTAATCATTCTCAGATCATTTTCCACTTCCATTTCAAGGTCTAAAAGATCTATAGTTTCAAAATATTTTTCAATGTAAATTTCCATATCGGAAATAGCTTCTAATATTATGGTTTTAGGGCTCTTTGTGAGAATTTCAACAACATTTATTTTTTCTCCCCCCACCATGTTATTTTCAGCCAGCAACTGCCCGTTCACATAGATGTTATATAGCATTTTACCTTCTTTTTCCAGAAGTCTATTAACCTCTTCTATTACCAGTCCTAAAGTTTTAAAATCTTTTTTTTCAAAATTTATTTTCTTGTTGTCTATCAATATATCCATAACGTTTACTCCCATCTAAAAAGATACCTTGTTATTCACTGCTGTTTTAGCTGCCGCTAAAGAGAAAACCAAAATCTTTTTAGGCTCCCCGCAGGTTTTTAAAATTTTAGTAAGCTCTCTTACTGTGCTTCCTGTGGTAACTATGTCATCTATCAAAAGAATTCTTTTCCCATGAACCTTCAAGTTACTTTCAAAACTATTTTTTATATTTTCTTTTCTCAGCTCTTCATCAAGTAACTGGTGCATAGGTTTTGTATTTTTAACTCTTTCAACAGATTCATATGGTATTTTCAAATATTTCAAAATATCTTCTACCTGGTTAAATCCTCTTTCTCTTTTCCTTTTTATACTTATAGGTACAGGTATTACTACATCTATTTTTTCAAATTTTATTATTTCTTTCAGATATTTTCCAGTTAAATCACCAAAAATCTGGCTTATATACCTTCTGTTCTGAAGTTTAAAAAAACCAATTAGTCTTTTTATATCTTTGTCATAATCAAAAACATAATAGTAATTTCCAGAGTTTCTAAGCGATATTTTCCTCTCTAATTTCTTATAACATTTGTGACATAGATATCTGTATTTTTCTTCAGATTTTTCACTGCAAAAGACACAGTCATTTGAAAAGAAAAAATCTCTAATATTCAGGTTTAAGCTCTTCATCCTTATCCAACACCTTTGCAGAATACATCTCAGTATAGCCACAGTTAAGACATATTTTAAGATAATATGTACCAAGCTCAAGTTTCAATCCAGGCGTTTTTTCCGCACAAAATGTTGTTCTCACTTGATATTTTTCATTGCCGCATTTAAGACATTTAAAATCCAATACTATCCCCCCAAATTACATTTCTATTCCATATAAGTTCTTCCCTGTCAAAACTTATAAGGTCAAATCTAAACTCTGCATCCTTTAGATTTTTTTCCTGGATATACTTCATTGCAGTCAGGTATATTCTCCTTTGTTTCCTCGTGTCTACAGCATCCATCCCACTTCCAAACCTATTGCTTTTTCTATATTTAACCTCCACAAAAATAGTGACTTCATCTTTCCCCACTATAATATCTATCTCTCCATATTTACTACGAAAATTTTTTTCAAGGAAAGCATATCCCTGTTCCTTTAAAAATTCAAGTGCTTTAGCTTCATATATGTCACCCTTTTCCCTATTGTGCATACAATTTCATCCCCTTATTATTCCAAGGATATTCTTTTATAAATTATATACTATTTAACCATGTATTTCAAATAATCTGCTAAAAAAGAGTGGGCTTTAGTATGTTCCCTAGAAAAGTTTTTCTGTGACATTGACAGGCTCCATTTTTTAATATAGCTTCCCTGTGTTGTTTTGTTCCGTAGCCTTTATGCTTTGCAAATCCATATTCAGGATATTTTTCATCATACTTCACCATGATCCTGTCTCTTGTCACCTTTGCAATTATAGAGGCTGCAGCTATAGCTAGACTTTTCCCATCCCCTTTTATTATAGGGGTTTGTCTATTGTTATATTCTCTTATTTTATGATTTCCGTCAACCAAGACATTTTCAAAAGATATCCCCTCTTCTGAAATATCTTCTATAGCCTTTATCATCCCCATAAATGTAGCATTCAAAATATTATAATTGTCAATATCTTTTTCATTGACAACCCCTACTCCCACATGGCAGTTTTCAATTATAACATCAAAAAGAAGTTCTCTTTTTTTCTCACTTAATTTTTTAGAATCATTTATCATATCAAATTCTTTTACATATTTTTTTATCTTTACGGCAGCTGCTACTACTGGTCCTGCAAGGGGCCCTCTCCCTGCTTCGTCTATTCCTATTATATCGCCGTATTCCATGTCAAACTCATACATAGTATTCAAATGGGTTCCTCCTAAATGTTAACTTTATTTATATCCAAGCCTGTTTTTTTTGCTGCGTTTTTAAAATCTTCAGGTATCTCCCCAAATACTGTCATTTTTTCTCCACTTAAAGGGTGATGAAATTCTAACCTGTAAGCGTGAAGCATCTGCCTTTTGCATATTTTACTAGGCTTTCCATAGACCTCGTCTCCAAGTATAGGATGATTAATACTTTTCATATGAACTCTTATCTGATGAGTTCTTCCTGTTTCTATCTTTACCTCTACAAGGGAAAAATCACCAGCCTCATCTAAAATTTTATAGTTTGAAATCGCATTTTTACCATTTTTTTGAACCACCGTCATAGTTTTTCTGTTCTTGGGATTTCTTCCTATAAGATTTTCTATTCTTCCAGTTTTTTCAGAAAATATACCCTTACATATACAAATATAAGTTTTTGAAATATCTTTATTTTTAAACATGTCTGATAATTTTAAGTGTGAAAAATCATTTTTTGCTATTACTATAAGACCACTCGTGTTCTTATCTAGCCTGTGAACAATCCCAGGTCTTATTACTCCATTTATGTTAGACAGATCTTTTATATTGTGCATAAGGGCGTTTACCAGTGTTCCGGAATAATTTCCCGGAGCAGGGTGAACTACCATGTCCGGAGCCTTATTGATTACGACTAGATCCTTATCTTCATAAACTTTTTCTATGGGTATATCTTGAGGTTCTATATCCAACATCTCGTCTTCAGGTATTCTCACAAGAATTTTTTCATTCCCTTTTAATTTATTTCCACTTTTATTTTTTTCTTTTCCTTCTATTATTATATCTCTTTGCTCTATCAACTTCTGAATATAGGAACGTGTCAGGTAATCAAAAGATTCATTTACGAAGGCGTCTAATCTTTTTCCTTTATCACTGTTCTCTGCATAAATAGTGTCTTGCTCCTTATAATTTTTCATTGTTCACCTCTTTACTTTTATAAGAATCTAGTTTATTATAGTCTGATAATACTAATTTTATAATACGGTTTTTAAACCAACCACAATTAAAGTCAGGAGAATATCAATAATGATCAGATTAAACAATTATATCATTAAACTTTTAAAAAATAAACTTAATAGAACAGATATCGACGAGAGTAAACTCACACTTTTGAATAAGGGAAAGTTTGCAAATGCCTATGTTTTTAGATATTGTCAAGAAAATACCGATCTCACAATAAAGGATTTTTCCCATTGTCCGTGGCCTGTGAGAATAACTGTCGGAATAATTATGACAAAGTTTGAATGTAATACACTCAAAATTTTAGAAGGTATGTCAGGAGTCGCTTCAGAAGCCTTTCTCCTAGGAAGATATACAGTTGCGTTTTCTTATATCAAAGGAACCCCCTTAGCTGAAATCCAAAAGAAGGACACAAAACTCCCTAAAGAATTTTTTATAGAATTGGAAAAAAGAATCCGAGAGATACACAAGAAAAATCTTGTACACTTAGATCTGAGAAACTTGGGAAACATTATAAAAGGTGAAGATGAAACCCCATATATAATAGATTTTCAGTCTAGTCTTGGTACAAAATATCTCCCAAAAAAATTTAGAAAAATACTAGAAGATTCTGACATTTCCGGAGTTTATAAATCCTGGAAACTGATATGTTCAGAAAATCTTGATCCAGAAAAAGAAAAATTCCTTGAAAATTTCAATAAAATTAGAAAAATCTGGATCTTCAAAGGATATCCACTTCAAAAGGCCATAAGAAGAATAAAAAGAAAAATAAATAAAAGTTAAGAATATTTTTAATGACCCGCTTTGATTTCAGAGACAGGGTCTTTTATTTTTCCATTTATAACTTCCTGTTCACAATAATAAAAAAAGCCCCTGAATTTCAGAGGCAGTTTAAAGCAAAAATTATTTTTTTGTGAAATGTCTTTCAAGTAATCCTTTAAAAGCTTTTCCGTGTCTCGCTTCATCTTTTGCCATCTCATGAACTGTATCGTGAATAGCATCAAATCCAAGTTGTTTTGCTCTTTTAGCTATATCAAATTTACCTGAAGTTGCTCCGTATTCAGCTTCTACTCTTCTTCTAAGGTTTTCTTCTGTTGAATCAGTAACTACCTCGCCTAAAAGTTCTGCAAATTTAGCAGCATGTTCAGCCTCTTCAAAAGCGATTCTTTTGTAAGCCTCTGCCACTTCTGGGTATCCCTCTCTGTCTGCAACTCTTGACATAGCAAGATACATACCTACCTCTGTACACTCTCCAGAAAAATGAGCTCTTAGATCCCCTATAATCTGCTCGTCACCGCACGCAAGACCCTCTCCTAAAATATGCTCAGTTGCCCAAATCATATCACCCGTTTCTTTTATTTCTTCAAATTTATCTTTTCCTGCCTTACATACTGGGCACACCTCTATACCTGCATCTAAAACTTCCCCACATACTGTACATCTGAATTTTGACATTATACCCTCCCAATTTTCCATTTTTGTTATAGTTACATTTTTGTACTTGTGTCAGGATTATATCCTCTGATAAACTTTTTGTCAATATATTTTTTGATTTTATACATAAAAACGAGAAAGCTCAGCTTCCTCGTTTTTATGTCATTAAGTTAACAGGATATTTCTTAGAAGATCATGATTGACTCTGCCGTCCAAATCCAGTTTTTTTATAGTTGTTATTATAGCTCTTACCACCTTGAGATATTCTTGTGGTTTCTCCTTTGGAGTTATCACGAGAAATACTATATCTACAGGTTTTCCATCTGGTGAATCCCACTCGACAGGATTTTTAATAAGTCCGCATACACATATTGTCTCATTTACCTCATCTGTTCTGCAGTGAGGTATAGCTACGCCTTTTCCAAGCGATGTACTTGCTAGTTTCTCTCTTGCCATTATGGCATGGGCGACCTCATGGACATCCTTTACAACACCTTTTTCCCCTATTATATCTGCCAGATTATTTATGGCTTCTTCTTTATTTCCAGCTTCAAGTTCTATAACATTTCCTGTTAGTATCTTTTCTATTGAAAAATGATCTGATTTTTTCTCAGACTTACTCTGAATACTTTTAATATACTCTTTCCATTTCAACAGTGTTCTTTCTGAAAGCCACGCTCCTCCGATTTCAAATATTACCAAAGCAGGAATGATAGTATTAAATATCATTTCGCCACCATGTCCCTTTAACACTGTAGCTACTAGAATAGTTTCAACTGCAGCCATTCCAGCCTGAGGAAGCATAAGTTTTGGTAGACTGTTGGTTATCTCTTTTTCCTGTTTTGTAGCATAGCACCCTATCCAGGTACCTATAAATTTTGCCGAACCTCTTACAACAAGATATCCTGCTACATATATAAAAGTTTCCTTAGAAAAAGTTTCCAACTTCACACTTGCACCTATAAGGGCAAAGAAAAAAAGATTTAATGCAGGCATTATATTACTTAACTGCAGAGAATGAAATATTGCGTGGAAATGATAATTTGATACCAACGCCCCTGCTACAACTGCAGTAACTAAAAACGGAACATGAAAATGCAGTGCCGCTGCAGATCCAACTGCTACAAAACCAACAACTATAAAGAATAATTCAATAGAGGGCATAGGACCGTAAAAACTATCTACATCTACCTCAAGTCCTTCTTCGCTTTTGACTTTTCCAGGTTTCACCGTAAATTTAAGAAGCATAAATATAATCCACCCTATAACAAAGGCAAGAATCAGTTCCCTAACTACTTCATAAGCCAGATGCCCTATCGAAAGTGATTCTCCCTCCATGGTCATAACGGCTATCCCAAGAAATACCGAGAAAAATACGACTTCAATAATATCATCTAAAACTACTATATTTGCCAAGAGATTTTTGAGTTTCCCCTCTACTTTTAGTTTGTTCATAAGAACAAAGGTTAGTGCAGGGGCAGTTGCTATTCCTATAGATCCAACCACGAGAGAGTTTATAGCTGTGAAGTTAAACACTTTCCAAAATACAAGGGAAAGTGATATCCAGGTAAGTAAGGCCTGTCCCACACAGATCACTGTAGACTTAATTCCTACTTTTTTCAATCTGTCAAAATGTAGTTCTTCTCCAAGGGAAAATGCTATTACTCCCAGAAAGAAAAATACAAAAAAATGACTTTCTTCTATAACCAGAGAATAACTTTCAAATCCATGGCTATAAAGTTCTTCCATTTTATTAAAAAACGATGCCGATCTCACAAATTCATTTTTTACTACCCAGTCGTGAACCAAAAACCAAAAGTGTGGTCCTATAAGCATTCCACCTATTATCTGTCCAATCGTCTCACCTATATTTAGCTTTTTGGCAAGAACTCCAACTGCATAAGCTCCCAATATCAGCATACCTATTGCCAGTATCTGAACTTTCATAAATTCTAATCCCATTTTTTCCTCCTATATTTTTGTTTATATTAAAAGGATTCAATTCAAAATAAATTTTTGTAATCACATTACTATAATACTTCATTTGCAGGGTGTTTTTCAATATATATTTAACAATGTTTAATAAGAATTATCACAACCAATTATTTCATTGTTTATAAAAAGTTTTTATGATTATAGTTTATAATAGAATTATTTTCAATGTTTTTTACAAAACCCCCTTTCATAAATCATTATAAAAAGTCAAATACAATACATATTTCAAAGAGCGTTCCATAGAAAATTCATATTTTAGAATCATATATTTTGGCAATAAAAAAAGGTAGCTTCAAAGTCTACCTTCCTGCCTTATTTTTGTCTAGCCCATATAAATATAACCAAGGCAAAATGAATCAACGCCATAAGAGGGATACCATATTTAAAGTACCATTTTCTCGTCTTATGATTAAAAAATTTCATGCTTATAAAAGCCCCTATACTTCCTCCAAATAAAGCCATAAGCATAAGCCTTAGTTCAGAAACTCTATCTCTGTCATTTTTAGCCTGAACCTTGTCAAAGGAATATACGGTAAATGTAGAAATATTCATTACAGCCAGAAAAATAAAAAGTATTTTTAAAAAAGTAATTTTCATTAGTTGTCTCCTTTAAATTATTTTATAAGTCATTCTAATATACATCAAAATAATTTTTTTTCAATATTTTCTTTTGTTTCTGCCAAAGCAGTTTACCAAAGACCTTAAAAAAAATAAAAGAACCTATCCTTTTTATCCTGTATTATTAGAACATATTGTTCTGTTCACAAAAGATTTTTATTGATTTTATATTTACAAACACAAAAAAATGTAATATATTTGTGTTGTAGCAAGGTCTTCAATAACATCTATTTATTATGTTCTGTTATTTAGAGGACCCTTTCAAAATTTTGGGTTTCATCCATTGAGACCTTTTTTTAATTCTAAACTTTATACTAGGAGGTGCTCAAGGATTTTCTAACTGTAGCTAGTCAAAGGTTTTTTTCTGCCAATTGACAAAATAATTACAAATTTTAAAAAATGAAAGTAAAAATTAAAGGAGGAGTTTAATGAAATTTGATTTGATTGCTTTTATGATGGACCAGTTTGTTTTAATGTTTGTTGCTGTTGTTACAGGAATGATACTCGGTAAGATTCTAAAAATAGGAACTTCAGGAACATTGTTTACAGGACTTGGAATGGGATGGGCAGTACGAAAAATGGCAGTGGATACTGTCGCTGCAGGGGATGTTGCAGGTCATGTAAAAGCGGCCGAAAAGCTTTTAAAAATATCTGTTGTAGATAAGATGTTCTTTTTACTTTTCTTGATACTATTCGTTGCAGCTGTTGGACTTCTTGCAGCGGACAAAATCGGTATTATTATTAAAAAATATGGTGCAAAATTCATAATTCTTGGATTTATCATCACTCTTTTAGGAGCGGCTACTACTTACGGACTTACTCTTATGAGTAAAAATGCTAGCCCTTATGAGGTTTCAGGTGTTTACACAGGGGCACTTACAAGTTCTCCGGGACTTGCAGCCGCCATCGAGACAGCTAGAGAGCACGCTAAAGGATGGGCTGAAGAGTATAGTGAATTAGATGATCATGATAAAGGAAGAATATTAAATATCCTTGGTGAAGAGGGAGTAACTCTTGACAATACAACATCTCTTACACCTGCACAAATTGATGAATTTGTAGTAAAAGCAGAAGCTGGAGTTGGAGTAGGACACGCTATTGGATATCCATTTGGAGTAATAATAGTTATCTTAGCTATGAGATTCTTTCCAATTTTATTTAGACTTAATGTAGATGAAGAATATAAAAAGTTTAACGAAGAGATGGCAGCAGCAGAAGCAGCTGGCGGAGTAAAAGAGATAGAAACAGTAACTTTCGACCTTACAGCATTTATACTTGCATGTGCAGTAGGTTACTTTATCGGTAAGATCAAAATATTCTTAGGACCTCTAGGTTACTTTGGACTTGGTTCTACAGGAGGAGTACTAATAGCATCTCTAGTATTTGGTTACATCGGTAAAGTTGGAATGTTCCACTTTAGAATGGATAAGAAAATCCTTGCAGCTATAAGAGAAGTAGGACTTGCTCTTTTCCTTGCCATAGTAGGGCTTAGATATGGATTTGCAGTTATCGATTCACTTACTGGATCAGGACTTTTCCTAGCATTTGTTTCACTAATGGTTGGAGTTGTCGCAATGACAATCGGATTCATCGTAGGTAAATACGCTATGGGAATCAACTGGATCATGCTTTCAGGAGCTATCTGTGGTGGTATGACATCTACTCCTGGACTAGGAGTGGCAATCGATGCAGTAGGTAATGATGACCCAGCAGCAGGATACGGAGCTACATATCCATTTGCACTCTTTGGAATGGTATTATTTACAATAATTCTACATAAATTACCAATGTAATACCTATAAAAATATCAAAATGGCAGTGAATTCACTGCCATTTTTTATTTTCTTATTTTTTTATATTTATTTTTTCCGATAGGATAAAGCCTCTAAAATATCCCCTTTATCTATAGATTCTCTTTTCTCAAGATCTGCTATTGTCCTTGCCACTTTCAAAGTTTTATCATAACTCCTAGCAGAAAGACCAAGACTTTCAATGGCATCTTTCAATAACTTCAGACTTTCTTCATCTAGTTTACAATATTTTTTTATCTCTTTTTGGGTCATATTCGAATTTAGCTTCCCTTCTCCCATTCTCATGATCTGCTTTTCCCTGGCTTCCTCCACTCTGTTTCTTATAGTTTCAGAAGATTCCCCTTCACCATAATTTAAAAGCTCTTCTGTTTTGAGTTTTTTAACTTCAACATAGAGATCCATCCTGTCAACAATTGGACCTGAGATTTTTTTCTTATAGTTATTTATCTGATGTTGAGTACAGGTACATTTTCCTCCATCTTCAAAAAGCAAACCACAATTACATGGATTACTGGCCAATACCAAAATAAAATCTGTTGGGAAATCAACCCTATAAGATGCTCTTGTAATGGAAATTTTCCTGTCCTCCACCGGCTGCCTTAGTGTTTCCAATACATTCTTTGGAAACTCTGTAGCCTCATCTAAAAAAAGTACCCCTGTATGAGCCAGAGTTATCTCTCCTGCTTTAGGAACTCTTCCTCCGCCTACCAGTGCAACAACCGATGATGAATGGTGGGGATTTCTAAATGGCCTTTTGTTCACAATGGGGAAGGTATCATTTAAAAGTCCATTGCTACTATATATTTTTGTCGATTCTACAATCTCTTTCTGGGTCATGTTTGGCATTATTGTAGGAAGTCTTTTGGCCAGCATTGACTTACCTGATCCCGGGCTTCCCACCATAAAGAGATTGTGCCCTCCTGCTGCAGATATTTCCAGAGCTCTTTTAGCAGCATACTGTCCCTTTACCTCTTTAAAATCAAAACTATAATTATTTTTTTTACATTCATCTATAAGTTCTTCATTGTAGATTTGGATCTTGCCGTCATCAATGAACTCTAGGACCTCTTTCAGATTTCTCACCGGTACAACCTCTATACCCTCTATCATTGAGGCTTCCCTCATATTTTCCCTTGGAATGATTATCCCCTTCATTCCCTTTTCTTTTGCACATATCACTGCATTTATGACTCCACTGGTTCTTTTTACGCTCCCTCCCAAAGACAGCTCCCCTATAAACATATAATCCGAAAGTCTAGTATCATCTTTGATATATTCAAAAGACCTCATTATTCCTATTGCTATAGGCAGATCAAACTGTGGTCCCTCTTTTTTAATCCCTGCAGGAGAAAGGTTCACAAGTATTCTTTTTGGATTCATACTAAAACCGCAGTTTTTGATTGCAGCCTTTACCCTTTCACGACTTTCTGATATTGCTGCATCTGCAAGACCAACTATATTAAAGACCGGTAGCCCATTGCTTATATCTACTTCCACTTCCACCTGGTATGGATCTATACCCAGGAAACCCGAACTTAAAACTTTCGCAAGCATTTTATCACCCCACTATATACTTTTCCCTATGTTTTTTCTTTTTCTCATAAACTTTCCTTTTTTATTTCTGCAGACTAGATAAACAAAAAATATCTAACTGAATTTGAAAAATTAAAATAACTATAAAAATATAGTATTAGGACTAAAAGCATATTTTTTTACAAAAAGATTAAAGTTAATAAAAAAAGGATTTAAAAACACTTTTTTTTATTAAAATCCTGTGTTAAAATTGTGTGTAGCTACTTTTATTTAGGAGGAGAATATATGAAAAAGATTTTTGCATTTCTGATGGTTGTAATGATGCTGGCACTAACTGCCTGCGGTGGTAAAGAAGAAGCGGCAAAAGAAGAGACTTTGAAGGTTGGAATAGTTCTTTCCATAGGAGGACTTGGAGATAAGTCTTTCAACGACTCTGCTTATAGGGGGCTAGAGCAAGCTAAAAAAGACCTAGGAATCGAATTTAAATATGTAGAACCTGCATCGCCTGCAGAAGATGAGCAGTTTCTTAGAGAGTTCGCTGAGAATGGTTATGACTTAGTTGTTGCCACTGGATTTCTTATGAAAGATGCCACTGAAAAAATGGCTAAAGAGTTTCCTGATGTTAAGTTTGCAATTATTGACGAAGTAATCGAACTTCCAAATGTATCTTCACTTGTTTTCTCTGAAGATGAAGGTTCATTCTTAGTAGGAGCCTTAGCTGCTATGATGAGTGAAACCAATACTGTTGGATTCGTAGGTGGGATGGAAGTTCCTCTTATCAAAAAATTCCAGAGAGGATACGATATGGGTGCTAAGTATGTGAACCCTGACATAAAAGTTCTTGGATTGTTTACTTCAGGACCTAACCCGTTCAACGATCCTGTTAGAGGTAAAGAAAATGCTCTTTCACTTATCAAGCAAGGAGCAGACGTCGTATATCATGCAGCAGGAGGAACTGGTGTAGGGGTTATCGATGCTGCAAAAGAATCTGGTGTTTACGCTATCGGTGTAGATTCAAACCAAGATGATGTTGCTCCAGGAACAGTTCTTACTTCAATGATCAAAAATGTTGATGTAGCTGTATATAATACAGTTAAACAGGTTTTAGACAATGATTTTAAAGCAGGTATCAACAGATTTGGAGTAGCTGAAAATGGAGTTGGTACAAGTGACTTTGCAAATACAAAAGATGTTATCGGAGAAGAAAAATTAAATAAATTAAAAGAGATAAGAGAAAAAATTATAAATGGTGAAATTAAATTCTAATAACACTATTTGGATTTTTAGGTTTCCAGGTTAGATTGTCTGGAAACCTTTTTTTGTTCTGGGGCTTTTTTCCCATCCTCTGATTTTTTAGTCCATTTTTTTACATGTTTTAGAAGTAAGATAAAAAATTGGATAGACTGCAATAATTCGAGTAGTTTTCTCAAGATCATACAAAATAAATAAAAAGATTATTCGAAGGGATTTTCATAAAAATATCATCCTTAATTACCTCAAAAAATATTGAAAAAAGAGGCGTAGATCACTCTCTACACCTCATAAAATATTTATTTTAACTTAACTATTTATTTCTCCATTGGCATAGTTGCATCGCCACACCATTCGTAAATAGAACCTTCATAATTTTTTACATTTTCAAAGCCACCGGCTCTGAGGATCATAGTTGCATAACCTGATCTTATTCCCATAGTTCAGTAGAGCGTAAAATCATCTTTTTTATAAATTCCAATTTTAGCCCTCATTTCTTCCATCTCTTCTGAAGTTTTTAAAGTTATGTTTTCATTTAATAGATTTGTTCAAAGAAGATGCTTCGACCCTTTTATATGGACGCCTCTAGGCTCTCCTGAATTCTGAGATCCATCAATTTTTTTTAGTTCTTACATCTACAAGTATTGTTTTTCCTAAATTTTCAAAAACTTCATCTTTTGTTGCCATAAAACTTCTATCGTAATCTTTTAAAATTAACCTATTACTAGTTGTCGGTTCAGATGTAACATCATTTGTCATCTCGTAACTGAGTTCTTTCAATAAGTAGATCCACCATGAAGAATTTAACATTTTTCATTCCAGCTAATCTTAATTGCCAAGCTGTACGTCCTCTGCACCGGGACCTTTGAATATATCAGAGTAAACTACTGCTACCTTTTCATTATCTACTCTCAATGAAATAAGTTTTTTAGTTAAAGCTTCCTTTGATTTTACTGTTCCCCAACCTGGGTCTCTTGGTTTCACTACTTTTTCTGAAAAAGCATGAAATCCAATGCTTATTGCTCCTTTTATACGTTCTTTAGCACATATCGCAGGATTATTATCGATTTTTTTCTTTGTTACTTGATGCCTTATTACAACTACTAAATAAAATATATTCTACTTAATCAATAGTTCTAATGACTAGTAAGAGCATATTAAATTTAAACTAAATACCGGATACTACTTATTCCAGAATAATTACAGCCAATTAATCCAATTAAAAAAAGGACACTCCTACATGGAATGTCCAAAATTTTAAAATTATTATCTTTTATCAAAAAGTTCAGAAATGGACTCGTTATTTACAATTCTTTTTATCGCTTCTGCAAAAAGTAGATCTACAGAAAGTACTTTTATTTTTCCTATTTTCTTTTCTTCAACAAGGTTTATAGAGTCTGTAACAACAACCTCTTTAAGCGGTGACGCTTCAAGTCTCTCCATTGCTGGTCCTGATAGAATTCCGTGTGTACAGCAAGCATAGGCTTCTTTAGCACCTCTTTTTATTATAGCTTCGGCACCATTTGTTATTGTTCCAGCTGTGTCTATCATATCATCAATAAATATTGCTGTTTTTCCTTCTACCTCTCCTATAAGGTTCATAACCTCAGACATGTTTGGCTTTGGTCTTCTTTTGTCGATAATTGCTATTTTACAATCAAGCCATTCAGATAATTTCCTTGCTCTTTTTACTCCCCCTACGTCTGGTGATACTACTACTACGTTATCACCACTTAAACCTTTCTCTATAAAGTACTTTGCTAAAATAGGTAAAGCTTGTAGGTGATCTACAGGAATATCAAAGAATCCTTGAATTTGATTAGCATGAAGATCCATAGTTAAAATTCTAGAGGCTCCAGCTACAGTTAAAAGGTTAGCTACGAGTTTAGATGTAATTGGTTCTCTTGGGCTCGCCTTTCTGTCTTGTCTGGCATATCCATAGTAAGGGATAACCACATTTATAGTTTTTACAGAAGCTCTTTTTAGTGCATCAATAAATATCAAAAGCTCCATAAGATTTTCATTTACCGGTTCTGAAGTAGGTTGGATAATAAATACATCGCATCCTCTTACCGTTTCATTAATTCTTGCATAAATTTCACCATCTTTAAACCTTACAATGTTTGCATCTCCTAGAGGAAGTCCACACTTTTCAGCAATTTTTCTGGCCAAGTTGATATTTGAATTCCCAGTAAAAATCTTTACATCTCTCGCTTCTCTTATCATTACTTTTTATTCCACTCCTTTTTAATTATCTGCTTACTTCTAGTTACCCCCAATGCATTTGAAGGAATATCTTTTGTGATTACGGAACCTGCTCCTGTAAGTGCTCCATCCCCTATATCTAGAGGTGCCACAAGCATACTATCACTTCCTATAAATACATTTTTACCAATTTTTGTCTTGTGTTTGTTCTTACCATCGTAATTGCATGTGATAGTTCCAGCCCCTATATTAGTGTCTGTCCCTATCTCAGCATCTCCCAGATAAGTAAGATGCCCAGCCTTAACTCCTGTTTCTAGCACAGATTTTTTCACTTCCACAAAGTTACCTATGTGTACTTTTTCTTTCAAGTGTGATTTCGGTCTGATATGGGCAAAAGGACCTATAGTCACTCCCTGTTCCAAAATACTTTCTTTGATCACTGAACTTTGTATATTAACATTGTTACCAATTTTGGAATCTAAGATTCTTGTGTTTCCTGTTATCTCACAGTTTTTTCCGATAGTAGTCTCACCCTGAAGCAAAGCTCCTGGATAAATTACAGTGTCTGCACCTATTTCCACACTTTCTTCTATATATGTATTTTTAGGATCTATTAGTATAACTCCGTTATTCATTAGATCTAAGTTTTTTCTGTTTCTAAGTACTGCCTCTGCCTCTGCAAGCTGGACTTTGGAATTTACCCCCAAAACCTCTTCATTGTTTTCAAGTGTATATGTCTCAACCTTTTCACAATTATTTACATTGATACTGATAACGTCAGTCAGATAGTACTCATCTTTTTCAACGTGTTTCTCTATCTTAGAAAGAGCTCTGAAAAGTTTTTTAGAATCAAAACAATAAACTCCCGCATTTATCTCCTTTATTTCCTTTTCACTCTCTGTTGCTTCCTTTTCCTCTACTATGGCACTGACCAAGTTGTTTTTCTTTACTATTCTTCCGTACCCATAAGGATCTTCTACTATAGATGTTAGAATAGTTGTCACAGCACCAGATTCTCTATGTTTTTTATACATTTTTTCCAATGTTTCAGAAGTTAAAAGTGGTGTGTCCCCACATACTACCATTATGTCTCCGTCATAATCCTTAAGCTGTTCTTCTGCCATCATTATGGCATGCCCTGTTCCCAGTTGCTTATCCTGTACTACGTAGTGTACATCTCCTAGGGAATCAAGAATCATCTCTTTTTCATGACCTAAAATCAGAATGTTTTCCTTAGAATTTAGTTTATCAAGAACCTCTATAATCTTCTTTATCATAGGGATCCCGTTTACTTTATGCAAAACTTTTGGTAGATCTGACTTCATTCTAGTGCCTTTTCCTGCAGCTAAAATCAAAGTTTTCAAATTCATAAAATTTCCCCCAGTATAAATTTTCCTAAACAAAATCTAGAAAATTATAACACAGTTGTCAATATTTTTCAATATATACAAAATTCTCATATAATCATACAAACTGTGTCTAAAAGCATTAAATCCCTTTCTCCTTCCCCTTTCTTATAAACTCTTTCATAAGAGGCGAGAAATGCTTATCCTTATGATGTATCAAATTAAATTCTCTATCTATTTCAAAATTCTTCAATTTATAGCCTTTGAGTTTTCCTTCGTCTAACTCCTTTTTTACAGTTAATTTAGAGAGACAACTTATTCCCAATCCCGTCATTATAATCTCTTTTATAGCTTCAGTATTCCCAAGAGTAAAAGATTCCTGATATTTTATATGGTTATTTTTCATAGCTGCCTCAAAAACTTTCCGGGTTCCGCTTCCCTCTTCTCTCAAAATAAATTTTTCAGATTTAAGTTCACTTTCATCTATCTTTAGATGTTTTCCCCACTTATGTTCAGGGTGTGTAATTATTATGAGCTCATCCTTCCATATCTCTTCACTTTTTATTTCATTCATATCCACTTCAGCTTCTACAAAGGCCAAATCTATATCATTTTTTAGAATCATATTTGCAATATCTTCTGTATTCCCTATTTTTAATGATATATCTATTTCTGGATAATCTCTTATAAATTCCTTTATAAGCTGTGGCATTACATATATACCTATTGTAGAACTTGCCCCTAATTTCAATTTACCTTTTTTTAAATCTTTTTTCTCATCTAAAACCTCTTCAAATTCCTGATAGAGGTTCATCATTCTTCTTGAATAAGTCTTAAAAAGTTCTCCTTCGTCAGTAAGATAAAGTCTTTTCCCCAGGCGATTAAATAATTTAACCCCTAGTTCTTCCTCCATCTCTTTTATCATCTGACTTATAGCTGGTTGACTTATATACATTTCCTTTGATACCGTCGTCATATTTAGCTTCTCTGCAACACAATAGAATATCTGCAATTTTCTAAGGGTCATCACTACCTCCGTATTTATCCAAAATCACAACAAAACCCTCTGAATTACAGAGGGTTTTAATTTTTATTATATTTTACCTTTCAACATTTCATAAAATGTCTGTTCATCCAATCTCTTAAAGTCGTCGATAGAACAGCTGTCCCCTATACAATGAGTAAGCTGTATAGTAAGAGCTGAGACAGAGAGCTTTATCTCCATAGCCGACATTATAAGAGAGCACACCAAAAGAACTAGACTGATAAAAAAGAACGCCTCACCTAAAAATATCTGGTTTAGAAAAAGAGCCAAAATTGATAATACTGATAAAATCAATGCCAGTATGGCTACAAATTGCATATTTTTTGTGAGTCTCACTCTCTTTTTTAAATTTACTATCTGTCTTAAAACTCCCTCGGTAGTTTCTCCCTGAAGCATGGCCTTTTCATGGAGCTGTCTTATGAGAGCTGCCATGGCTAAAAACCTGCTTGTATAAGCTATCATCAAAAGAGATACAGTTGAAAATAAAAGTGCTGGTGTAGTTAAAGTAAGTTTCATTTTATCCCTCCTATAGAGCCCCTCTCGTGAGTTTTTCATAGGCTTCATTTATTTCCTTAAATTTTTTTTCGTGATATTCTTTTACATCGTCATCAGCAGTTGCATATCTGTCTGGGTGATGCTTTCTCGCCATTTCTCTGTAGGCTTTTTTTATCTCTTCCTGACTGGCCCCCTTATTTATTCCAAGTAAATTATAGTATTTAGTCGTGTCTTCAAAGCCTCCGAAGTTATTTCCTGGGTATCCGTTTCCAGTCCTTTGATAATGACCACCACTTTGACCACCGGTTCGTCTAAAAAACTCATCAAAATCTGCATTTCCTCCAAAATGGTAATAATGGGTTCTCCCCGTACTCTTTGGATTATTCTTATTTCTAAAATAACTGATAATAAGAAGTATAAGTATAACCGGGAAAAAATTTATAATGATAAATCCGAAAAAAGAAAATAATAACCATAAAATAACTATAAATGGTAAAGCCCTAAATGCATTAGTTGGGCCCAAAAATAAAACGAATATTATAAATAGACCCATAAACAGTAATATCATCAAATAACACCTCTTTTTTTTAAATAATTAGAAAAATTATAATATATATTTTAAAAACCATTATAACCTTAGTTATAGCAAAAGTCAAATCACATTAGTTCGACGAAAAATATATATAATAAGTTTAAAAACCTCCCAAAGGGAGGTTTTTTCTAAGCGCATTCAAGTTCTTTTTTTAAAAAGATTATTTTATTTTTTATTTCTTCATCTCTAGGGTCTATTTCATATGCTGTTATATATTCTTTTAGAGCTCTCGGAATTCTTCCCATATCCTCGTATTTTTTGGCAAAATCAAGATGTGCCGTATAAATATCAAAGTCTAAAAATATCGCAAAATCATAACTCTTTATAGCTGATATAACATCACCGTTTCTAGAATATGCATTTCCTAGAAGAAAATAAACAAATGGTGCATCTGGAGCTATATCTAAAGATCTATTAAAATATTCTATCGCCTTAGGTTCTATATCCAACTCATAATAAAGATACCCTAAAAAAGCTAAAAAATCTGCATTTTCAGGCTCTAGCCTTATGAGTTTTTCATAAATTTTAATGGCTTCCTTGGCTTCTTTTTTATAATATAGAATTGCAGCCAATTCTCTGAGTAGCTTAATATCAGTAGAGTTTTCAAGCAAAAGCATCCTAACTTCTTCCTCTCTGCTAGAGAGGTCTTTATTCACACAATAATCTTTAAAAATTTCTGTCCTCAGCATAAGATTCGCTACTAACTAGCTTTCCCCCCTTTAAAGTTATACTGCCTGTACCCCCCTTAACCATATGATTCATTATAGCACGAAATGATAAAAAGTAAAATGGTTTTATTTCAACCTAATTTTGCCTAGAAATGTAAAATAATAGACCTATTCTAATATTTTTTTCATATCATAAATGAATGTACTCAGAGTTAAATTATTCTCAGGATAACTAACCTTTAATATCTCAAAAATATATCATCTTTTATCTATTATGGATCGTTCACACAGAAAGTTAAAATGATTCATAATAGATAAAAAAAAGTCTCTGCACAAGGCAGAGACTTTAACATTTGCTATTAAGCATTTTTTGCAGTTTCAGCTAATTTTGAAAATTCAGCAGCATTATTTACAGCAAGGTCAGAAAGTACTTTTCTGTCAAGCTCGATCCCTGATTTCTTTAGACCGTTCATAAACTGAGAATAAGTAAGTCCGTTTAATCTAGCAGCAGCATTGATTCTTATGATCCAAAGCTGTCTCATTTTTCTTTTTCTTACTTTTCTATCTCTAGTTGAAAAAGCCTCTGCTCTCATTACAGCTTGGTTAGCTTGTTTGAAAACGTCACCTGAAGCTCCTCTATACCCTTTAGCAGCATCTAAAACTTTTTTATGTCTTTTTCTTCTTACAACACCAGTTTTTACTCTAGACATTCTTCTAGTCCTCCTCTTTACAAAAATTTGATATTAAACATTAACTTAAAATAAGAAATTTATTATCTACCTTCTCCAGTTGGAAGTAGTACTCTTAACTTTCTAGCTGATCCTTCTCCAGCTACGAAGTCTTTTTTAAGTTTGTTTTTCTTATTTCTTTTTTTCTTAGTTAAGATATGGCTTGTACCAGAATGTTTAACAACAAACTTCCCTTTAGCAGTTATCTTTACTCTTTTCTTCGTTCCTTTATGACTCTTCATCTTTGGCATATTAATAATCCTCCTCTCAAATATTTAAACTATTTTTTAGGCGTCAACATTAGATGCTTTTGCTTATCAAAATATTTTTTATCAACATCTGCAGTTTCAGAAAATCTTTCTGCAATTTGATCTAAAATTTTAATACCAAGATCAGCATGCATTCTTTCCCTTCCGAAAAGCATAAGAGTTACCTTTACCTTGTTATCCTTAGAAAGAAACTTTTCAATCTTGCTCGCCTTTGTTTCAAAATCATGTTTATCGATTCTAGCCTTAAATTTAACCTCTTTTACAACAACAAGTTTTTGATTCTTTTTAGCTTCTTTGGCTTTTCTAGCCTGCTCGTATTTAAATTTTCCGTAATCCATTATTTTACATACTGGCGGAGTAGAATTCGAAGATACTTCTACCAGGTCAAGATCTCTTTCCATTGCCATTGAAAGAGCTTCTCTTGTGTTCATAACTCCCAATTGTTCCCCTGAGTCAGATATAACTCTTACTTCTCTAGCTCTTATTCTTCCATTAATTCTAGTTTTATCAGAAATAATAGACACCCCCTAGGATTGATTAAACAATAAAAAAACAGGACACAAAACGCCCTGCTCATTTTTCATAAAAAAATTACAGCTGATTTGAAAAAATCAACTAGATTGACCTTATGTAGCTACTTTGGCTAGTAAGGTGAGAAACGGGCGTTTCTTCTTTGACTATAACATTTAAGTTATCCATATTCAATTTACAAGCAATTTTACATTTAAAATCATCTTTTGTCAAGATTTTTTTGTGGCGCACCCAAGAGGAGTCGAACCCCTAACCTTCTGGTCCGTAGCCAGACGCTCTATCCAATTGAGCTATGGGTGCTTTTTTATTTATTTAGAAAAAAAAATGGCAGTCACCTACCATATAGTCAACGTAAATGGCGGAGAATGAGGGATTTGAACCCTCGATACCGTTCCCGGTATACACCCTTAGCAGGGGTGCGCATTCAGCCGCTCTGCCAATTCTCCATTATAACTTTAAGAAAAACTCAAGATAAAATATAAAACAAAATTCAACATCTTTTTATTTCTGATGACTTTTATATCTAACTTTTCCTCTTTGGTCTTTCCTCTAGACAAGATTAAATATATCATAGTTTTTGGGGGGTGTCAACGATTTTTTTATGAAATTGATTTTTTTAATTTCAAAGTATTAAAAAAGCTGCCTAAAAAAGGCAGCTGATTTTTTATTTAGTTTCTTCTATTAATTTATTCATTTCTTCTACTAGTGCATCAGCATCTAAACCATGAGAAGCTATACCGTCTCCCAAGCTTTCTCCTGAAGCTACCATACAACCAACACATCCTAATCCATATTTTTGAAAAACTTGTACGATCTGAGGATGTTTTTGAACTGCTTCTAAAATGTTCATATCTTTAGTTACCATTTTATTACCTCCCACACTTTTATTATTATCGTGATAATATTAGTTTATTTAGCCAACAATAATATACAAGATATCTCAAAAGACTTCGGTAACTTATGTTACCAAGAATCATTTTTAATGAGTTATTCTGTAAAAATAATAGTTGCAATACAGTAATTATAGTATAACAATTTATCTTTGTCAATTTTAGCTTAACAAATTATCCTACTACTTTTAACAAGTCATGAACCCTTACCAGTCCCACAAGTTCTTCTCCTTCCATAACCGGAAGCACTGATATCTGATTTTCTCGATTTTCCATTAGTTCTAAGGCATCTATGGCCATCTTGTCCTTATTTATATAAGTGAATTTCTTTGTCATAATATCTCCGGCATAAAAATCAAAAAATTTATTTTTTTCTTGTAGGGCTCTTCTGATATCTCCCTCTGTTATTATCCCAGACATTCTCCCGTTATCTACCACACATACTGCTCCAAGTCTTTTATTGGTCATCTTTAAAAGCACCTCGTCAACCGTTGCTCTACTGTCACACACTGCAACCTCGTTTCCTTTGTGCATAACATCCTCTACCTTCATAAGAAGACGCCTTCCAAGGCTCCCACCAGGGTGATAGACTGCAAAATTTTCAGGCTTGAAATCCCTTAGTTTTATAAGTACAGATGCCATCGCGTCTCCCATTACCAAAGTGGCTGTAGTTGAAGTTGTTGGTGCGAGATTATTAGGACAGGCCTCTCTCTCTACTCTTATATCCAAAATACAGTCAGATGCCTGCCCCAGACCAGAACCAGGATTGCCGGTCATAGCTATTATTTTTGCACCTATTTTTTTTATTGATGGGATTATTGAGAGTACCTCGTCGCTGTTTCCGCTGTTAGATATTGCTATAACCACATCTTCAGGGTGAATCATTCCCAGGTCTCCGTGTAAACCCTCAGCTGAATTCATAAATACAGAGTGAGTTCCAGTTGAGGCAAAGGTAGCAGCCATCTTTTTACCAATAAGTCCAGATTTACCTATCCCTGTTATGACAACTTTACCCTTTGAAGCAAGTATTATATTTACAGCTTTTTCCATCTGGTCAGAAATCCTGTCTCTTACTTTTTTTAACTCTCCTATCTCTATATCAAATACCTCTTTTGCATAATTTATAATCTCCATTAAAAGACCTCCTTATTTTATTTTCACAGTATACCATTTTACTCTTGACTTTGAAAAAATTTATTATAAAAAAATAAAAACCCCGAAAAAACGGGGCTTAAAATTAATTTTTCTTTACTATATCATCAATTTCTATGGCTGCCTTTAAAATCTCCTCTAAATCTTCTAATTTCAACATGTTTGGACCATCACAAGGAGCATTGTCAGGATCCTCGTGTACCTCTGCAAATATTGCATCTACTCCCACAGCAAGAGCTGCTCTCATTAAAGGAAACACATATTCTCTGTTTCCACCTGTACACGTTCCCTGGCCACCAGGAATCTGAACAGAATGAGTTGCATCAAATACCACTGGATATCCGAATTTTCTCATTTCAAGAAATGATCTCATGTCTACAACAAAGTTATTATACCCAAAAGTCGTACCTCTCTCACACAGAAGAAGCTTATTATTACCAACTTCTTCAAACTTAGTTACTATATTTTTGGCATCCCACGGAGCAAGAAACTGTCCTTTCTTTACATTTACAGGAAGTCCTGTTTTTGCAGCTGCAACTATAAGGTCAGTTTGTCTGCAAAGAAATGCAGGGATTTGGAGCATATCTACAAACTTCGCCGCCTCAGCTGCCTGCCAAGGTTCATGAATATCTGTAATCACAGGTACCCCTACCTCTTCTCTTACCTTTTTTAAGATATTTAGTCCCTTTTCCATCCCTATTCCCCTTGCAGAAAATACAGATGATCTGTTGGCCTTGTCATAAGATGACTTGAAGATGTAATCAATCTCCAAGCTCTCACATATATCCTTTATTTTCTTGGCGACTCTAAGACTCATCTCTTCACTCTCTATGGCACACGGACCTGCAATAAGGGTGAACCTGTTTTTCCCCCCTATATCAAATTTTTCTCCTATTTTTATCTTACTAACTTCATTTACTATCGACATTTTTTTCTCCGTCCTTTTTTTATTAAGTTTTTATAATTTTTTACCTTGGATATATTTTAGAGCCACCTCTTTATCGTCAAAGTGTATTTTATCTTTTCCTATTATCTGATAATCCTCGTGACCTTTTCCCGCTATTAGCACAATGTCGTTCTTTTTGGCCATTCCCACTGCCTTTTCTATCGCCTTTTCTCTATCTATCTCCAAAAGACTGTCTTTCAGACTGCTAAGTCCTTTGGAAACCTCATCTAATATCTTGACTGGATCTTCTGTTCTCGGATTGTCCGAGGTTACGATTACTATATCACTAAGTTTTTCTGCTGTCTCTGCCATAGGTTTTCTTTTACTTAGGTCTCGGTCTCCTCCGCACCCGAATACAGTAATAATTTTTTCAATTTTAATTTCGTTTAAAGCACTCAATATATTTTCAAGGGCGTCTGCAGTATGGGCATAGTCAACTACCACCATGAAATTCTGACCCGCCTCTATACATTCGAATCTTCCCGGCGCACTTTCCAATTTTTCAAGTCTATCTGTTATTTCTTCTAGAGACAATCCCAGCCTTATGGCAACCCCTACAGCTGTCAAAAGATTATATACATTAAATTTACCTTGAAGTTTTATATTTATCTTCTTTTGAAATTCTTTAAAAGACAGTTCTATTTCCTGAGTTTTTAGGGAGTGACTTATCATACTTGCATTTAAATCCCCTGACTCTATACCATAAGATATTCCTCCGAATTCATCAAAAAGTCTCTTTCCATAAAAATCATCTGTGTTAAATACTGTATTTTCTTTATTTTTGGTCTTATAAAAAAGTTTTCTCTTGGCACTAAAATACTCTTCCATATCTTTATGGTAATCTAGATGCTCAGGAGTAAGGTTTGTAAAAGCAGTGACATCAAAATCTATCATTTCTACTCTACCCATCTCAAGAGCATGAGAGCTTACCTCCATTATGAGATATTTTATTCCTCTATCAACTGATTTTCGGCATATTTTTATAAGGTCAAGGGATTCTGGTGTCGTATTAGGTGCAGGTATTATTTCGTTTCCTACCTTATATTCAACCGTACCTATTCTCGAGACTTTATCTTCTCCCAAAATTTGCTCTAGCAAATAAGTGGTCGTTGTTTTTCCGTTGGTACCTGTTATACCGACTATTTCTAGTTTTTTTTGAGGCCACTTATAAAAATTTGACGCTATTACTCCAAGCTTCTGCCTCAAATTTTTTACAACTATGTATGTGATATCATGATTTACCTCTATCTCTTTAGACCCTATCACTGCAGAGGCTCCATTTTCTACAGCCATATCTATAAACTTATGTCCGTCAAAAGCCGCCCCCTCGAGAGCCACAAATATATCCCCTTTTTTTACTTTTCTAGAATCATATTCCATTCCAGAAAAAGGCCCAGTTTCAAATTTTTTAAGAATTTTATAATCTATTCCATTTAATATTTCTACCATTTATTTATCACTCTCTTTATTAAATTCATTTATTTTCCTATTATATTATGTTATCACAAGCTGCTTTTTTTTTCATCTGCCAATTTTAAAAGCAAATTATAAATGCCAAAGTCTTCTTTTAAAAATAAGACTTTACAGCAATAATAAAGAACTTTATTTTTCTAGAAGCAAAGCCGCTGCCCCTTTTATACCTGCATCATTTCCCAGATTTCCGGTTTTTATTATGATATTCCTGACAGCTTCAGAATAAGCGTATTCCGGTAATTTCTCTCTCACCTTGTCCAAAAGAAAATCTCCTGCCATAGCCACTCCTCCCCCTAGGACAACTATCTCTGGATTTATTATACTTATTATGTTACCTAAACCCATAGCCAGATGCTCAGCCTCATAATCCACAAGATCTATGGAAAAGCTGTCTCCCTCTAGGGCAGCATCAAAAATATGCTTTGCCTCTAGATTCTCTACTTTTCCCCCTATACTCTTATAAAGAAGGTTATTTTTATTTATATACAGTCTGGAAATAGCCTCTCTCACAAGTCCTGTTGCAGAGGCATAAGCTTCAAAACACCCTTTTTGACCGCAGCCGCAAAGTTTTCCATCTCTTACTAGCTTCATATGACCCACTTCTCCACCAGAACCAGTAGCACCAGAAAGAACCTTGCCGTCGATGTAGATTCCTCCCCCTATACCTGTCCCTAAAGCCACTGTTACACTTATTTTATATCCTTTCGCCGCACCGTATACAGCCTCTCCCAAAGCTATGACATTGACATCATTATCCACCTTTGTCTTTTTCCCTGTTATTTTTTCCATCATATCAGCTATATCAATATTATCGTCCCAAGGGAAATTGGCAAAGGACGACACTACGCTGTTGTCTACAACAGGTCCTGGTATTCCAAGACCTATTCCTTGAAGATCGTCTTCATCTATATTTTTTTCTTGAAGCATTTTTTTTATAGCAGCCCATATTCTTTCTAGGGTTTTCCAAGGACCATTTGATGAAAGGGTTTTTATAGAGGTTGATTTTATGATTTCTCCATTTTCATCCAGCACACCTATTTTTGTATTTGTTCCTCCTAGATCTACTCCTGCCAAATACATAAAATACCCCCTATACTCCGTATATGTTTCCGTATTTTTCTTTTAGATAGTCCACAAAGTATTTTGCATTGAGTCCTTCACCTGTTATATCCATTATTAATTCTTCAGGCTTTTTAAGCTTTCCGAATCTGTGTATCTTTTGATTTAGCCACTCTTTGATTTTGTAAAGTTCTTTATTTTCAAGAGCCGCATCGACATCCATATCTTTTTTCATAGAAGTATGTATTTGCGAGGCATAGACATTCCCTAGGGCATAAGACGGAAAATATCCCATTAGTCCTGCAGACCAGTGCACATCCTGTAAAACTCCCTCCCTATCGTTAGATGGTTCTATACCGAGGTACTCTTTCATCTTTTCATTCCATACTCTAGGAAGTTCTCTTACTTCTATATCTCCTCCTATAAGTGCCTTCTCTATTTCATATCTTACCATTATATGAAGAGAATATGTTAGTTCATCTGCTTCTACTCTGATGAGACTGGCTTCACTTTTATTTATCCCTTTATAAAATCCATCTATATCAACATCTTTCAAGGCTTCAAATTTATCTTGCAGCTCCCTATAAATAGGTTTCCAGAAGGCTCTACTTCTTCCTAAAATATTTTCATAGAATCTAGACTGAGATTCATGTATTCCCATAGAAGTCCCCTCACCTAGTATTCCTCCGGCTATATCATTTCCTATACCCTGCTCATATATGGCATGCCCGCCTTCATGTATCGTCCCAAATACCGATGAGCTAAGCATATTCCTGATGTATCTGGTAGTTATCCTCACATCATTTTTGTCATAATTCAGTGTAAAGGGGTGGGCACTTTCTGAAATTATACCTCTTTCAAAATCAAAGCCTATATACTCAGCTATAAATTTAGAAAATTCCATCTGTTTATCTTCTGGAAAATCCTTTTTCAAGAAAGTTCCGTCTACAGATTTTCCCTTTTCTTTTATTTTTTTTATAAAAGGAACCAGCTCTTTTCTCAGATATCCAAAAAACTCGTCTAGTTTTTCCACTGTCATTCCAGGTTCGTAGTCATCTAAAATAGTGTTATAAGGATGTCCCTCATATCCCCTATACTTTATAAACCTCCTTTGAAACTCCACTATCTTCTCAAGAGACTCTGAGAATAAACTAAAATCATTTTTCTCCCTGGCTTCTGCCCATATCCCCTGACCTTTTGCAGTAAGTTCATTGTACTCTCTGTATTCAAGTACAGGTATTTTCATAAGTTTCTCTATATCTTTTGCCACCTCTTCTAAGGTTTTCCCCTCTATCTCTGTGAGCTCTTCCTTTTTTTTATCGAGCTCCTCTATTAGAAGAACCATCTCGTCAGAAGTCACCACTTTATAGCTTTTTGAACTCAAATACCCCACTACATCTGAAAGCAACTCCTGCCCCTTCTTGGGAGCTTGGGTCTCTAGATCCCAGTGAAGTGCAGCTATTGCAACATCTATCAGTTTTTTCTCTCTTATTATCTCGTTAAATCTTTCGATACTTTTTTTCATTTAAAATCCTCCAATATTAAAATTCTAACTGATTAGATTATAACTGCCCTTCTAATAAGTTTCAAATTAAAAACTCAATTATTGAAAAATATCTTCTGTTATGCTAATATTGTATTTATTCAGACAAACTTTAAGCTCATGGTAAAGTCGTGGGATAACTACTAATTTTTCAGATGGTGGTATATATGCTTTCATTTAATAAAAACAACAAAAATTGGATACACTGGTGGTTTTAGCCTACAAGGATTGTCTTTAAAAAAGATACAATCCTATTTTCAGCTATAAATGAAGCCATGGGAGTTGTATCTAAAAGATGTGAAATCGTTTCCCCGTGGATATAGTCTGCGGGGTTTTTTATTGTAATTAATACACTTGATATATATCTAAGGAGGAAATTATATGAGAAGAAGCTTATCCGGTATACAGCCTAGTGGAGTACTTCATTTAGGAAACTATTTTGGAGCAATAAAGCAATTTATAGAAAATCAAGATAAATACGAGGGTTTTTATTTCATAGCCGACTACCACTCTCTTACCTCTTCTCCCGACCCGAAATCCCTGAGAGAGAACTCTTACAACATTGTTTTAGACTACCTAGCACTTGGACTCGACCCTGAAAAGGCGACTATTTTTCTTCAGTCAGATATGCCTGAGCATGCAGAATTGGCCTGGATTTTGTCAAATGTAACTCCAATGGGACTTTTAGAAAGGGCTCATTCATTCAAAGATAAAACTGCAAAGGGAATAGCCGCCAATGCCGGACTTTTTACCTATCCTGTCTTAATGGCTGCCGATATACTTATGTATGACCCTGATATCGTTCCTGTAGGAAAAGATCAAAAACAGCATCTTGAAATGACCAGAGATATAGCTATGAAGTTTAACCTTCAGTATGAAAAAGAGATATTCAAGCTTCCTGAACCTGGAATACTAGAGTCCCTGGCAGTGGTACCTGGTACAGACGGTCAGAAGATGAGTAAATCCTATGGAAATACCATAGAGATGTTTGCCTCAAAGAAAAATCTAAAAAAACAGATAATGAGTGTTGTCACAGATTCAACTCCATTAGAAGATCCAAAAGATCCCGACAACAATATAACTATACTTTACAAATTATTTGCTTCAGAGGAAAAAGTAGAAGAAATGAGACAGAAGTTTATGGCAGGAGGTTACGGATACGGACACGCCAAAAATGAACTTTTAGAGGCTGTTCTAGAATACTTCAAGGAAGCCAGAGAAAAAAGAGAAGAACTTGCAAAAAATCCTGAGTATGTAGAAGCTGTCCTTAAAAAAGGAGCTGAAAAAGCCAGAAAAATAGCCCATAAAAAGATAACTCTTGTTAAAGAAACTGTTGGACTTTTAGGAAATATGTATAAAAAATAATAAAAAATCGGAAGTTTATCTTCCGATTTTTTATTTACAAAAGCATTCATTTGTCATCAGTGAATAAAGTTTTCCCTAGATTTACATTAATTTTTTCAATTTTTCATACTCTTTTTCCTGTATCTCCACAGCATTATTTAATTTTTCTTCTGTTTTTTTATATATTTTTCTGTGACTATCTATACCGATATCCCTCTCCCTTGAAGACATACCTCTATAAAACTTAAAGGCCAAAACCATCAAGGCAAACACTATCAAAATTTTTATAAATTTCATTTTACACCCCCTGTAAGGTTACATAAAATTATCACCTATAAAAATTCAAAAATCAAACTCAGTTAAAATATCAGATTGATCTTTTAATTTTATTTCAAGAAAAAAACAACAAAATCAGTATTCTTTGCCATAAATTATAATTTATCTGCCACCATATTCCCACACTCTGCAATTCTTGTCTTAATCCCACAATCATTACAGTTATTTCTACAGTCAGAGGTCAGAGCTTCTTTTTCTGCATTTTCAAGTTCTTCTAGAAGATACTTTTTTGTGAATCCCATGTCCATTATATCCCATGGAAGCTCTTTTTCAAGATCTCTTTCACCTAAATAATTTTCTTCATCTAGACCCAATTCATCCATGGCTTCTTTCCATATTGAAAAATTATGTCTATAGTCATCTAGCTTTGCTCCTTTTTTCCATGCCAGTTCCACTAGATCGCCTATCTTCTCATCTCCACGGGAAAGAAATCCCTCTAGGTACGATTTTGCCTTACTGTGTATCTTTATATTCATGAATCTGGCTCTGTGAAATAACTCTCTGAGAAGAGTATGCTTTCTGTCCATTTCCTCAAAATTCATCTGTCTAGACCACTGGAAAGGGGTATGAGGTTTCGGTACAAAATTTGATACACTTACAGTAATACTGAGCCTTTTAGAATGTACTCTGCATTTTTGAACCACTTTATAAACCAGGTCATATATTCCTTTTACATCTTCATCTGTTTCAAAAGGAAGCCCTATCATAAAATAGAACTTCAGTGTATCCCATCCAGCTTTTACAGCGGCCTCTGCTGTTTCTAATATCTCTTTTTCTGTAACACCCTTATTTATAACATCTCTCAGCCTCTGAGAACCAGCTTCAGGAGCAAAGGTAAATCCAGTCTTTTTTCCACTTGTGATCTGCTCAGCTACTTTTACAGAATAGGGATTCATTCTGAGAGAGGGAAGACCTATCCCAACATTATTTTCACCGTATTTTCCCTGTATATTTCCTAAAAGATCACCGATCTTAGAGTAATCGCTACTGCTCAAAGAAGATAGAGAAACTTCAGAATATCCTGTGGCTTCTAGAGTTTTTTCTATCAGCTTCATATTATTCTCAAGAGTCCTCTCTCTTACTGGTCTGTATACCATTCCAGCCTGACAGAATCTGCACCCTCTGGTACATCCACGCTGTATCTCCACTGCTGCTCTGTCGTGGACTATAAGCATATAGGGCACGATCTGTTTATCATAAAACTCTGTCTTATTTAGGTCTCGTACAATTGCTCTTTTTATCTTTTTCTTTCCCTTATGAATTTCAGGAATATAAACTCCCTCTAGTCCATCTAACATCTGAAGTTTCTCTTTTTTACTTTTATCTGGATTACCTGCGAAAATTTTTGCAATTTCCACCATAGTATCTTCACCGTCTCCGATTACCATAAAGTCAACAAATTTTTCCATGGGTGCAGGGTTCATCATACATGTCCCCCCTGCCATTATAAGAGGGTGTTTTTCTGTTCTTTCCTCTCTGTGAAAAGGAATTCCTGCTAGATCAAGGGCATTCAAGGCATTTGTATAACTTACTTCATATGAAAATGAGAATCCTATAAGGTCAAATTCAGATAAAGGAGTTTTGCTTTCAAGTGAAAACATAGGTATTTTTTCTTTTCTCATAACCTCTTCCATATCACCCATAGGAGAGAAGCCTCTTTCAAGATAAAATCCATTTACCTTGTTCATTATATCGTAGAGTATTCTTATTCCCACATTGGACATACCAACTTCATATATATCAGGAAAAAACAGACACATATGGGCGTCAAACTCTTTTTTATGGACGCTGTTAATTTCATTTCCCAGATACTGGGCCGGCTTTTCAACTGATAAAAGGTGATTTCTTATATCTATCGTCATTTTTTTCCTCTCTTTTCAAAAAAAATTAGTTTCTGTCGTCTATTTCTTGAAATCTTTTCATTTTTTCATTGGTTTCTGTCATATGGTGAGACCTTGCAAGTTCTGCCACCACTCGGTTTAACTTCAAAAGTTTTTTATATGACCTTTCAGGATGATTTCTCATTACCTCATCCCCTATACTCACCTGCTTTATCCTAGAAAATAGTCCCGCCTCCTCTTTCCCACAATCGTGTAAAAGGGCAAGTTTTAGGTAATTTTTATCATTTTTAAGCAGCTTATCCTCTATAGCTTCCTTTAGAAGGTTCACAGAGTGAATCTTGTCGTACTCCTTCATTTCTGAAAAAACTTCATACTCCTCTTCAGAAAGTATCTTTCTTACAATCTTATTATTTTTCTCTTCATATTTTGCAAATATATAAGTGAGCACCTGTCTTATCCTATAAAACATCTGCTATCTCCCTTACAACTATATTCCCATATTTTTTACGGAGATTTTTTATATTTTTCCCTTTTGTACCTATAAACTCACCTTTTTTAGAGGACTTTACATAAAAAATATAGAGGTTTCCCATTTTTTCTGCATAGAGAAGATTTTCCTCTTGTATTTCAAGGGCTTTTTCTATAAACATATCCTCAAGATTTTTCTTGAGAAAGATTTTTTCAAGATTTAGATATTTTCCAGGAAGAGGGGTCTTTTCCCCTGTAAGTATATAACCAGACATTATTCTCACCTGTTTCGGCATGAATGAACTGCCTTTAAACCATAGTCCCTTATCTTTAAAGGAAATTTCTACACTTCTAATCTTTTCTTTTAGCTTTTGTCCCTTGAAATCCGTAAATTCACTGACATCATATGTCCCGCTTAGTTCTCTGCAGAGACTCTCTATCTTTTCTTCATTATTTTTTATCTTTGCCGCAGGGTATCTATAGCAGTATTCTCTGGCTTCTACCAGATCAGGGATTACAAGATCAGATAGAGTCTTTTGTATTTTTTTTATTTTCATCTCTTTTTTAGATATCTCATTAAATCTTGCTTCTATTTCTTCCATATCCCCAGAGTAGCTGCTACTTACATAGAGGATATTCTCTCCTGCACTTACCTTGGCATCTGTTCTCCCTGCCTGCTGTATCCCTTTAGCCCAGGTAAAACCTATAGAATTCATTATCTCCCGAAACCTTTCCTTTACACTTTTTTTGTTTTTTACCTCATCAAAGGAGTCAAAGGAGCCACCTCTATAAGATATATAAAAAAGGTATCCAAATTTTTTACTCTTTTCCAATTTTCTGAGATTTATCAATTTATTCTCCATATTCATTTTCAGCCAAGATCTCCACCTTCCCGATCCTTTTTACCGTCTCCACATTATTTTTCAAAAACTTCTTATCTTCTATATTTTCTTTGTTATTAAATACTACACCTTTTATCTTTATATCATTTCTTTTCAACACATCTATGGTTAACAAAGTATGATTAATTGTTCCAAGGACATTTCCTGAGATCAGTATAACCTCTGATTTTTTTCTATAGTCTACAAGAAGATCTAGATACATATAATTTTCCACAAAAGGTACTAAAAGTCCTCCAGCTCCCTCTACAAATACCACATCATTTTCAAGGAGTTCTTTGTCTATCTTTTCTTTTATAGTTTTTATATCCACTGATGTTTCGTCTGCTTCTGCAGCAGCATCAGGAGACATAGGCTTTTTATAGAAGAAAATATTTACATCCTCTACGTTTTTTCCCAGTAGCCTTGCATAAGCATAAGAATCCGATCCTTCCAGATTCTCAGGAAAGGTTTCACTTCCTGTTTCCACAGGTTTTATAGCTGTTACCTTAAGTCCTTTATCCATCTCTTGTTTTACAAGTTTTAGACCTGCATAAGTTTTTCCTATATCAGTGTCCGTCCCCACTATAAAGTAGAGTTTCCCCTCTTTGTTATCCTCTCTCTTTACCACATGACATTTCCTGCACCTTGCTTCATAAGATTCACTTGCCCCTACCAAAACCACTGGATCATTGTAGTATGCAGGTTCTCCGTTTACAAGCCTCTGAGTTCTAGATGCCGGGTTTCCACACACTGCACATATAGCACTTAGTTTATCTACATACTCTGCTTTTGCAAGAAGAGAATCTATCGGTTCAAATGGTTCACCTCTGAAATCCTGATCTAAACCTGCTACTATTACTCTTTTTCCCATATCTGAGAGTTTCTCACAGAACTCAACTACAGGCTCTCCGAAAAACTGTACTTCATCTATACCAATTACTTCGGCATCGCTATATTTTTCATAAAATATCTTTTCCATCTCTTTTACCGAAGCAGCTGGAACTCCCTCTATGAATATGCTGCTGTGAGACACAACATTGCTTTCATCATATCTTTTATCTATAGAATGTTTAAATGCCACTACCTTTTGACTGGCATATTTAGAACGTATAAGTCTTCTTATTAGCTCCTCACTTTTTCCAGAAAACATTCCTCCTGTTATTACCTCTATCCAACCCATTCCCTCTGTGAGTAAAAAGTGCACCTTATTCACCTCGAATATATTTATTTTTGTTTATATACATATGCTTCTATAATCTAGAGTACCCTTGATTATATCATATCTCATATCTTATTACAATCTTGCCAAACTCCACTAAATATAAATAAAAACCAGGTTTTATCTAACCTGGTTTCTTAGAATTTATGCTCTTTAATCTATATTTTTTCATCTTTTAAATTAACCCGATTTGCTTTCTTTATTTAAAATTAAATTATTGAATTTATCTGAAAACCTGTGTTACTTTCTTTGCTTGCCCAAAGAAAGTAACCAAAGAAAAGGCACCCCTAAAAAATACCTAAAATCCCTTCTGAACTAACTTTCTATTGAAATATAGTCGGTAAACCTCCTTATTTCAATGAAAGTGGATTTCACAAGATGATTTCTTAACGGAATTTTTTAAAGGGGAAAGTAGTTTAAAAATTAAAATATTTTTATTTTCACTCTGTGAAACTCTCTCTTTTTCTCTGTGCCCTCTGTGCCCAAAAGGTTTTATCCTTATTCGTGTTAATTTTTTTGCCTTATATTGATTTTCATTCGTGACAAAATCCTTTGACTCTAATATTCTTGTAAATTCAGTAATTTATCAGGGATTATTTTAAATAGAAACTTAAATTAAATTATTCAAACTTAAGAAAAAATAGAATGTTTTTACTTTATTTAGATAGCTGACATGATATCTAAAATCACCTTATCTGTCTCAGCCATCCCCTCTTGTGATAATCTACCGATGTTTTTTATTGTTTCCTCAATATTTTTACTTACTATTCCATCTGCAGGATTAAATACCCTTCTGTCTAGAGCGAGCAGTGCAGAATCAAAAGCTGCGTAAATTCCAGTTGCTATCTTAAAAGCACATGAAGCCTTTGCACCGTCACAAATCAACCCAGAGATATTTGCTAAGGTATTAGTAAGAGCATCCTCAACTGCTTTCAGATCACCATTTTCTAAAAATGCCAACGCCCCGCTGACACCTGCTGCTGCACAGACGGCTCCGCAATAGGCAGATAATCTTCCCACATTGGTTTTAATATGAATAGTTAAAGCATGTGATAAAAATAAGGCTCTTATCATTTTTTCTTTAGAAATATTTCTATCTCTGCAGTAACTTACGATTGGCAGAGAAGCTGTCATTCCTTGATTCCCACTTCCACTTGTAGTCATAACAGGGAGAGGGCATCCACTCATTCTAGCATCACTTCCTGCAGCAGCAAAACTTGCCGCTCTGTTTCTAGAATCATCACCATAAATTCCTTTATTTATATTTTCCTGAATCATTGTACCTATATTAGCACCATAGACTTCATTAAGACCCTCGTTGGCTATAGCAGAATTTAATTCGACTACCTTTGAAAAAATAGGTTCTATCAGATCAATATCAAGTGTTTTTGCCAGGTCATAAATTAATTGCACACTCAGTACCTCTCTGTCTGATAGGGATGAATTAAAATCAGCATCATTACATGGCCTACTAATAATAACTTTTCCGTCCTTTGTAACTTCTGTTATATTGGTATGAATATGTTTTATTTCAACACTTGCACTTTCTTCCATATGGTGTGCTACTACTTTTACATATAACTTAATGTCACTATCAATTAGTTTGACATTAACATTTCCCTCTTTGATAAATCCTCTTGCTTTTTTTACATCTTCTTTTTCGACATTGCTGATTACAAGAAGTTTCTTTTTTGAATTTCCTCCAAAAGCCCCCAGGGCAGCAGCAGATTCAATTCCAGACATTCCACCGCTATTTGGAACTATAGCGCTTTTTACATTTTTAACCATATTTCCTGAGACATAGATATCTAGTTTATCAGGTAAGTCTCCTAAAATATCCACAGCCCTAGATGCTGTGTAGGCAATTGCAATAGGCTCTGTACATCCTTCGGCAGGTATAATCTCCTCATGCATAATATTTAACACTTGCTTAATAATCAAATCACTAGTCATATAGACCCCCTAAATAAAAAATATATAACACTTGATTTACTGTTTTACTTTATGATAATATAATATTTAAAAATAAAGAGTTTGTCAAAGGTATATTAAGAAAGTGTTGTATAACAGAGATATCTACTCTGTATTTTGAAAGGGACAATTATGAAAAAGTTTGATTTAACCGTAGATAAAAAATCACCGATACCTGTTTATAAGCAGATATATGAGTGTATCAAAAATAAAATTGACAGAGCCGAGCTAGTTGAAAATCAAAAGCTTCCCTCTATAAGGCAGCTCTCAATAAAACTAAATATAAATAATTTAACGATACTAAAGGCTTATAATCTCCTTGAATCTGAAAATTACATATATAAAAAACAGGGAACCGGTGCCTTTGTAAAGAAAAAAGAGATGCTCTTGTACTTTACCCCTCCGAAAGAGCTCATGGAAAGTTTTCAGTATCACGAGGCAGAATCACCCTCTTCTGAATACAAAAAATATCATATGTTCATCGATTTTGTAAGTGGGAGTCCATCAAAGGATATCTTACCCTATGATGAATTTAAAGAGCTCACAAAGGTAGTTTTTGAGAAAAATGGAGCTGAAATGTTTGGCTATCATGACACACAGGGTTATAAAAGACTTAGGTGTTTTTTAAGTAGAAAGCTTGAAAAACAAGGGATATCTGTATCTGATAAAAATATCCAAATAACATCTGGCTCCCAACAGGGAATAGATATTCTTATTAGAACACTGGTTTCAAAGAGAAATAATAAAATAATTACGGGAAATCCCACTTATCATGGAGCTCTCAACAATTTTAAAAAAGAGTGTAAAGTTTTTGGAGTGTCAGTTGAAAAAGACGGCTTTGACATGAAAGAACTAGAAGAGATACTGTCTACTGAAAATATTAACTTCATATACACTATGATAAATTACCAATCTCCAACTGGAATATGTTGGAGTGAGGAAAAAAAGAAACAGCTAATAAAGTTGGCTGAAAAATACAACACCTATATAATCGAAGATGACTGTCTCTCTGAGATATATTTTGGTGACAAACAAAAGTCAACATTAAAATCTCTAGATAAAGATAATACAAGAGTAATATATATCAAAAGTTTTTCTAAGGTTATCATGCCCGGCCTTCGAATGGGATATATGATAGTTCCAGACGAATTTATCGACCAGGTTGTTACGGCAAAATTCACCTCAGATATATCGTCTTCAGGTTTTGAGCAGAGAATGTTATTTGAATTTTTAAAAGACGATTATATTTCTGACCATTTTAAAAAGTTAAGAAAGATTTATAAGGCTCGATATGAGTTTACACTTGATCAGATAAATAAAAGCAAATATTTGGATTTAGTATACCCTATCCAAGGTGGTGTCCATTGCTGGATAAGACTCCCAGACAAAATAAACAGTAACATATTTTTTATAAAATGCCGATCTAAAGGGGTTTCCATACTCCCTGGAACAGTTTTTTTCTTTGAACAGATGGGACATGAGTATTTTAGACTTAGTTTTGCTTCTGTTAATGAGAACGAGATTAAAAACGGAATCGATACAATGAATAAAGTAATAGAAGAGATGCTTTATTATAATCAATCAAAAGAAAATTTATAAAATAAACTACTCTTTTATTTTAAATTAAAGTATTGAATTTATAAGGATTCGTTACTTTTCTCTTGAAAGAAAAGTAACCAAAAGTTCAAGCCTGTGAAAAATCAGCTAAATAACCTTGAAAATCCAAGAAAAACTCGAAACTCGCTACGCTCAGACAGTCGATTTTTTCTAAGGATTTCACTGCGGTTATTCTTAACGCTGATTTTGTCAATGGCAAGGGAAAAGAGACCGAAAACCTCTCGCAAAAGAGAGTGTTTATAGTTTTGGTTTTAACTCTGTGAAACTCTCTCTTTTTCTCTGTGTCCTCTGTGGCCAAAAGGTTTTATCCTTTATTCGTGTTAATTTTTTTATCTTTTATAAGATTTTCATTCGTGACAAAATCTTTTGACTATGATCTTTCGATAAATTCAGTAATTTACAAGAATTTCTTTCAAGTGGAAATTTTAATTAAATCATACGTTAAGCTAATCTTAGATTTTTACTAAATTCTCTTTATGTCAAAAAAAGAGCCTCAAAAAGGCTCTTTTTTTACACAGTTTTTTGTGTGGCAAATATTATAATATATATTTTAATTAATTATTCAACATTGTTAATTTTTCTCCAGTGGTGACAGGCAATCTGATGCTCTCCCTCAACAATTTCAAGTATAGGTCTTTTCTCTTTACATAAATCATCTGCATATTTACATCTTGTAGAAAATTTACATCCTACAGGAGAATTGAGAGGTGAAGGAATCTCACCTTGTAAAAATTCTCTTTTTCCTTTTTTCCCAGGCTCGGGGACAGGTATACTTGCAATAAGTGATTTTGTATAAGGATGAAAAGGCTCTGAATAAAGTTTTTTTGAAGGGCTAATTTCCATAACGTTTCCAAGGTACATTACCACTATCCTGTCAGAAATATGCTTTACAACTGATAAATCATGTGCAATAAAGATATATGAAAGGTTTAACTCTTTCTGCAATTTCATCATCAGGTTAATAATTTGTGCCTGAATGGAAACATCTAGTGCTGACACAGGTTCATCTGCAATTATAAGTTTAGGTTCTAATGCAAGAGCTCTTGCAATACCTATTCTCTGTCTTTGACCTCCTGAGAACTCATGGGGATATCTCTTTAGATATTCCTTCCTCAACCCTGTTAACTCCATGTATTTAATTACCAGTTCAGTTACATCCTCATTTTTTCTATGAAATTTCAGAGGTTCCCCTATTATCTCCCCAACTGTCATTCTAGGGTTTAGAGATGAAAAGGGATCCTGAAATATCATCTGAATATCTGGTCTTAATTTATTAAATTCCTCATCTTTTAATTCAGTAAGGCTTTGCCCATTATAATATACCTTTCCTTCATGAATCGGATTAAGCCTCACCAAGGCTTTTCCCGTAGAAGTTTTTCCGCATCCTGACTCACCTACAAGTCCAATTGTTTCACCTGGTTTCAAATCAAATGATATCCCGTCAACGGCCTTTATGTAACCGACAGTCTTCTTCAATATCCCTTTTTTAACAGGAAAATAAACTTTCAAGTCTTCTACTTTCAAAATTCTTTCTTCCATATTTATTCCCCTTTACTCAGATTCATTAGAATCACTATACAAGAAGCATCTTGCATAATGTTCTTTTCCAAAATAAACAGCCTCAGGTTCCTTTTTTCTGCAAATCTCCATTACATATTCACAACGATCGGCAAATTTACACCCAACTGGCAAATTCAAAGGATTTGGAACCATCCCTTCTATAACGTACAATTCCTCAACTTTTTCTGAATCAAGTCTTGGCATAGATTTTTTTAGCCCTTGAAGATACGGGTGTTTTGAATCATAGAATATATCATCCACCCTGCCATACTCGACTATCTTCCCACAATACATTACCGCTACCTTGTTTGCTGTTTCAGCTACAACACCGAGATCATGTGTGATCATCAATATGGCCATACCCAACTTTTCCTGCATCTCTTCTACAAGGTTAATTATCTGGGCTTGAATTGTAACATCAAGTGCTGTAGTTGGTTCATCTGCGATGAGAAGCTTAGGGTTGCATGCAAGGGCGATAGCTATCACTACTCTTTGTCTCATACCTCCACTCATCTGATAAGGATACTCTTTAAATCTTTTTTCAGGTGAAGGAATTCCCACTAGCTTTAAAAGTTCAACAGCCCTTTCTTTTGCTTTATTTTTACTTAATTTTTGATGTAATCTAAGAGGTTCCATAATTTGGTATCCGGCAGTTAATACAGGGTTAAGCGAAGTCATCGGTTCCTGAAAAATAACTGCAATATCGTTCCCCCTAATTTTTTCCATCTGTTTTTCAGAATAATTTACAAGATTATCACCATTATATAAAATCTCTCCTTCAACGATTTTTCCAGGTGGACTTGGAATAAGCTGCAAAATAGACATGGCACTTACAGATTTTCCAGATCCTGACTCACCAACTAGTGCCAAAGTTTCACCTTCGTAAACTTTATAACTTACACCGTCACAACCCTTTACCACTCCATCGTCAGTATAAAAATATGTTTTTAGGTCTTTTATTTCCAAAATAGGCTGTCTGTTATCCATTAGATCTAATTCAACTCCTTATTATTCGCCTTGACAACTTCTTTAATCTATAAGTTTCGAATCAAGTGCATCTCTCAATCCGTCACCAAATAAGTTAAATCCAAATACTGTGAGCAATATACAAATTCCAGGAATCACTGACATCCAAACATTAACACTTAGATACTGCTGTCCAGAAGATAACATCTGACCCCAGGATGAAGTTGGGGGCTGGATACCCAATCCAAGAAAAGATAAACCAGCAACAGTAAGGATAATATCACCTATCCTCAAAGTTGATAAAACGATTATAGGTCCTATACAATTTGGAAGAATGTGTTTTGTTATTATATGCAAGTCCGGTATAGCCATAACCCTTGCAGCAGATACATAGTCCATCTCTTTAACAAGTAAAACGGAACTACGGACAACCCTTACAAATCCCATTATACCCGTCAAACTAACAACAATAATTAAGTTTATCAGTCCTGTCCCAAAAGTTGACATAAGAACTATCGCCAGGAGAATAAAGGGAATCGAATTCCAAATCTCAACTATTCTCATTATTATATTGTCTACTTTTCCTCCATAATATCCAGCTGTTAACCCTAGTATGGTCCCTATTAAACTGTTTATCATAACCGCAAGAACACCTACACCCATAGCCACTCTCGAACCATACAAGGTTCTAGAAAAAAGATCCCTACCAAATTCATCAGTACCAAACCAATGAGCCTTACTAGGACCTTGTGATATAGAGCTCCAGTCAATTTCTACAGGATTATATGTGGCTAAAAAAGGTGCTAGCATAACAATATAAATCATAAGAGTGATAATCCCTAGACCAAGCATTGAATTCTTATTTTTCTTTAATTTTTTTAAAGCCATATCCCACTTAGACTTTATCTGTTCTTGTTCCCTGATTTTTTCCATCAACATTTTTTTCCTGAAAACAATTGAATACAGAACAGTAAAAAGTACAAATGATAAATATGATATTTTCGTGTCAGTGTTCAAAAGAGCTTTTTTAACAAAAATAAAAAGAAAGAAAACGTTTAAAGTTAAGATAATTATATGTAAATAATTTTTCTTTATAATATTTTTCACATTGCCCTCCTATTCGTAACTTATTTGCGGATCAATAAATGCGTAAAGTATATCGACAAAGAGATTAACTATCACATAAACTCCTGCAAGCATGATAACCGCTCCAAAAACAAGAGGTTCGTCTCTACGAAATACTGCATCAATAGCAAGCCGACCTACACCAGGCCATGAAAATACAGTTTCAGTTAAAACAGCCCCTGAAAATATTGTGGCAACCTGGTTTCCTATATTTGTAACAATTGGAATCATGGCATTCTTTAAACCATGTACTATAATTATCTTCATTTTTGTAAGACCCTTTGCCTTTGCCGTTCTCATATAATCCTGGTTGATAACATCTAGCATGGCAGAACGGGTTAGACGTGTTGTTGATGACATCAATACAAAGGATAAAGAAACACCAGGCAAAATGAAATTTTTAAATCCTCCTGTCCAGATATGTCCCCCATAACCAGATGCAGGTAATATCCCAAGTTTAACAGAAAAAATATACATCAGTATAATACCTGTAAAAAATACTGGGATAGATATTCCAAGTAGAGCTGTGGACATTGCTAAATAATCAAAAATTGAATTCCGTTTAACTGCTGAAATTATACCTACCGGAACTGATACTAAAACAGCTAATATTATTGCAAAAAATCCCAACTCAAGAGTTGCAGGTAGTCTTTGTATAACGATCTTAATTACATTATCCTTGTAATAAATTGATTTCAACTCTCCTGTAAAAAAATTTGTTATCATTTTTATATACTGAATATGTATCGGTTTATCTAAACCGTATTTTGCATTTACTTCGGCTATTGCTTGTTTAGTTGCATTTTCTCCAAGTAAAACTGTAGCTGTATCACCTGGTGCTGCCTTCATAATAAGGAATATTATCAATGACGCTGAGAATAGTATTACAACAAGCATGAGAAGTCTTCTCATAATATAGTTCACCATAAGTTTTCTCCCTTTCTCGTAATTATATTAAAAAATAGAGACTGCTTGGTTAAAAGCAGCCTCTTAAATGTTTATGACAAACCTTATTGTATATCCACATTATTTTCAGGTGTATATAAATATATATATCCCTGAGGCGATGGCTTAAAATTCTTAACTTTATTAGTATGAACCACGTTGATATTTTTGAATATCAATGGAATATGAATATAATCCGTTCCGATTGCTTGTCTCATTGCCTTGACATACTCTACTTCTCTTTTAGCTATATCTGCTGTATTTCTACCGTTTACCAGTGCTTCATCGACCACTTTGTTTGAATATTTTGATCTATTTTGTTTACCTGCGTCAGTATGGAATAAAGCATATGTCCATCTATCAGGATCAGGCACAGAACCCCATCCAAGCAGATAAATTCCTGCTTTACCATCTTCTGTAGATGGAAGTAAAGTTCCAAATTCAAGGGTTTGAACTTTTGGCTTGAATCCGTATTTAACTAAGCTCGATGCCATAGCTGTTGCTATTTTAGATCTAAAAGCATCTTGAGGTGATAGAATAGGAATTTCCATTCCTTCTTTTAATACTCCTTCTGCTTTCAATTCATCAAACAAAGCCTTCGCCTTTGCTTCATCGTATGGAAGTGCTTTAGATTTCATGTATTCTTTATCATTTGAAAATACCACAGGAGGTATCCAAGAATACGCTCTCTCTCCTGTGCTACCATAAATTCCCTTTATTGCACTGTCAAAATCAGTTGCATAGTATATGGCTTTTCGAAATCTCACATCAGAGTAAGGCTTTTGTACCGCTGAAAAACCAACATATTGAAATGACAGTCCAGGTGTCTGTTGAACTTCAAAATTTGAATCAGACTGAAAACTCATAATATCCTGAGGCAATAAACTAGATGCAAGGTCTATACCTCCGGACTTAAGCTCAACAGAAGCTACTTCGGCTTTTGGTATAGGTCTAAATATTGCCTGGTCAAGATTTGGTTTTCCTAAAAAATAGTCTTCATTTTTTACAAGGGTAATATGATCGTCTGGAATCCATTCTTGAAATTTAAATGGTCCGGTCCCTATAGGATCTCTGTCAAAGGCTTCCATTCCGACTTCTGCAATATATTCAGACGGTAAAATTCCAAATTGTGGTGATCCAAGTAAAAGCATAAAAGATGCATATACATTTTTTAGCGTAAATTTGACAGTGTAGTTGTCAACTACTTGCACTGATTCAACATCATTTAAATACTGCTTGCTGGCCGCTGCATTTGCAGGATCCATAATAGCTTCAATAGTAAATTTCACATCTTTTGCAGTCAGTTCCGTCCCATTGTGGAATTTGACTCCTTTTCTCAAATAAAATGTGTATGTTTTTCCATCTTCTGATATTTCCCATTTTTCAGCAACTCCCGGAGCTGGCTTAGACACATCATCTTTGTAGCTTACTAATGTATCAAATATATTTGCTGCAAACATTTCTCCAGTTAGGTCTGTAACGAACACAGGATTTAAATTTGTAGCATCCTTATCAATTGCCACCTTTAAAACTTTTTCTTTTGTAGTTTCTGCACTTGTCTCTTCTGTTTCTTTTTTACCACCACATCCAGCGAATAACAACACCAAGATAAATGTAAGTGATAAAAATTTTAATATTTTTTTCATCTTATCCCCCCTTTTTTCATTCTTAAAATTTATATTGATTAAACTTATATTTTATATACCCTGGTTTATCTTTAAAAATCAGCTAAATGATTTTCAAATAAGATTATAAATTTCAAAAAAAATTTGATTAATCACTATAATTTTTCAATAAATTTTTTAAATAATTCTAACATCTTATCATTTCCCCGTGCTGCCATCATTTCAGGATGCCACTGAACACCCAGCATAAAATAATCTTCAGATATTGATTCATACGCCTCAATAACCCCGTCTGATGATTCTGCACTTATTTTAAAACATGACGCAAGTTCTTTAATGGATTGATGGTGAAATGAATTTACCCATGCCTCACCACCTAAAATACTTTTTAAAAATGAATTATTTTGAATTTTTATTTTGTGAGATGGTTGAGCTTGATTTATTTCCTGCTGATGCTTCAAGAAAGCTTCTTCTTCCATATATGATAAATCCTGATACAAACTCCCACCTAAAATTACATTTAGAAGCTGCGTTCCTCTGCAAATACCTAAAATAGGTATCTTTAGCTCTAGGGCTTTCTTGAGAAACAGCATATCTGCTTCATCTCTTTCCGGTGTAATTCTACCACATTTAGAAAGGGTTTCCTCACCATACAGGGCAGGTGAACAATCTTCTCCACCTGTAAAAATAATCCCGTCTAAATTTTTTAACTGCTCTTCAATTATATTTTCATTTGCAATACAAGGCAAAACAAAAGGAACTGCCCCAGCCAGTATAACTGAATTCATATAATTATTTGCAACACATGTCATTTTATAATCATTAAACATCTTATTATTGATGTACAGACCTGACGATATCCCAATTTTTTTCATACTCCACCTCAAATCAATCTGACTTTATTATATAAGCCGACAAAATTAATATCGTTATTTTATCACAACTTAAAAATTTTATAAAGACATTGTGGAAAATCAATCCTAAAACTGTAGTACAACAGTCATAATTTACTGGGACAAACTATAAAAAATTCTGAACAATTCTTTATAACCTCTTGGTTCTTATTTTTTATAGACTTAAAATAACCTGGTTTTTTCGAAGAATTTTTAACTTTATCTCAAAAGACCACCGTTATCATTGGCACCGAGTTTAAAACTCTTCCATTAAAATCTATTTTATCTAAGACCTTTTTTTATCATTTTTTAAACATCTCGGAATTATATCATAAAAGGCTACTCCATAAACCATAATTTTAACTTATCATCCCTATATAAAAATAAAATCAAGCATTTATATGTTTTACGTTTCCACTTTTTTGATCTTCTAACTAAGGAATCTAGGACCTGTTATTATTAAATTTATATGTTGAAAAACTCTTGAAATACAACTATAACTTTTCAATTTCTATAACCATAGGAAGGAAAGGTAGTTTAACTTGCGAATAAACCCTGAACCCATTTTCTTCAAGGAGGGAGTTCTCTAAAAAAACAGAAAATTCATCTACCTGAAAACTTTTATAGCTGTTTTTATTGGGATACTCTTTAAAGGCCTTTACCTGAACAGCGGGAGTATAGGGGGTACAGCATCCTTTAGGATCGTCATAAGTTATTTCTAAAATCATTTTTTCTTTTTTGATCAAATATTTTTTTACATTTTCTTCTATTGATATTTCCATAATTACCTCCTATTATAATATCTTTTATTATACATTTAAATTAATTCAATAACTATAAAATCTCCCTAAAAATAAATTTTATTAAGTAACCTTAATTAAAATCTAGAATTATTTAGGTTTATTCCTTTAATTTTTTTGATTTTTGAGTAATACTTAATAATAGGAGGTGTTTATTTATGAAATTAAAAGGCATCAATGTACTTGCTGTCTTAAGTGACGATTTTGAAGATTTAGAATTTTGGGTGCCTGTTATGAGACTTCGTGAAGAAGGAGCAAATGTTGTCATAGCAGGAATTGAAAAAAATAAAAAATACATCGGTAAATACGGTGTACCAGCTGAATCAATCCACTCTTTTTTAGACCTTTCCCACGATGATTTCCATGGAATTCTAATTCCAGGTGGATGGTCCCCTGATAAACTCAGAAGATATCCGGAACTTTTAAAAATTATAAAAGACATGAATAAAGAGAAAAAAGTAATAGGTCAGATATGCCATGCTGCATGGGTCACTATATCCGCCAAGGTTGTAAATGGAAAAAATGTGACCAGCACCCCTGGTATAAGAGATGACTTGGAAAATGCCGGAGCTATATGGCATGACGACGCTGTGGTGGTTGATGAAAACTTTGTTTCCAGCAGAAGGCCCCCAGATATTCCCGATTACAACAGGGAACTGGTAAAAGCTTTTTTAAAGCTTAAATAACTTCCAAAAAACATAAAATAGACCGTTCTAGATTTTCAGATCGGTCTATTTTTTATTAATTTTTATAAAAACATATCTTTTTTCCAAGGGATACGACCTTTACCTTATAGCCTGCATCCATCCAGTTTTTTGAGTGGGAATGTCCACCATTTGACCACCAGGCCTTATAAGCACGGGCTGACTTTGGAAGTTTAAATCCTAAAATATCCTCTAGTTTTGATAGAGACACCTCTATACTCTCTGCCTTTTCATTTTTTAAAAAGTTGAATATTTTCCAGTATTTACCATACTTACTGTCCTTATTTTTAATCATATCTATGTCGCTGTCTTTCGGTATTCTTGGAGACTCTAAAATTTCATCAGAACTAAAAACAACTTTTTTTTCATTCCACACAGGTTTAATTATTCTCCGTAACTCTTTTTTTAATTTTTTCCTATTGGAGGTTTTTAAAAAATAAAGTTCTAACTTTGACTTTTCTTTATATGACCTCAATATAAGACTATTTATCTTGCAGTTCACAGTCTGAAACCCTTCAAAACAATTTCTAGAAGATATTACCCCATATCCAGAGTTGAACCTTAGTCCTAAGTTGAGACATTCACCTATATAAACCACCTTATTATCTTCCATTATGCAGTATACCCCGGAACTTTTTATCTTTGGAATTCTAAACTTACAAAATTTTTCTTTCCCGTAGGGGTTAAGCTTCTTTTTTTCCAAATTACTAAATTCATCTTGATGAGAGTGTTCAATTAAGTCACCCTTTTCAGTCTCGAGATTTATTTTGCATATAAATTTAAAATTATATCCTTCAATTTTCTTTATATTTCTTTTTTTATCTTTCATTTTCACCTCCAATTTTCTACAGAAATTTCTTTATTTTAATTTCTTTCATTATTTTTGGTTATATCCTTTTTAAAAAAATAAAAAGACCTGAAAATTCAAGTCTTTTTTTCTAAAAATCAATAAAATACATCTTTCAGAACTATTGCCATACAGAGAGTCAAAAAAACAGGTTTTACAAGTTTGGAACCTTTCTTACTTGCATATCCACTTCCAAAACGACTTCCTAGAATTCTAAAAACAGTTATAAATAAAGCATATTTATAATCTATCAGACCTTCTGCAGCATAAAAAAATATAGAAGTCACTCCCATGAGAAAAAGGAGAGGCTTCACTGTAGCAACTGCCTCCAAAAAATCAAATTTAAATATATAAACAAGGGCAAGGGCAAAAAAACTTCCTGCTGCCATACCGAAAAATCCCATATAAACCCCTATAATAAAGGTGACAATTATTCCCATGGCAATGGTCTTTTTGGTGAACCCTTCAAAATTGCTTTCTATCCCAACCTTTTTAGAGGTAAGGGAATGTATCACAAGGGCTATAAGTATCATAGGAATTAGTCTTTCAAGGACTTTTCCGTCCATCATAGCCAGCATCTTTGTCCCTGCTATGGTTCCTATAGCACCAGGTATAATTGCATATTTCAAAAATGTTTTATTTACATTACCATTTTTATTGTAGTGATACGCACTGGTACCGTTATCCATCAGGGCACTTAGCCTGTTGGTCCCTATTATCATTTTTATAGGCATATCCACCATCATCAGAATAGCCATTATGAGCATTCCTCCGCCCCCTGCAATAGCAGTTATAACTCCTGCTATCAAGGCTCCCACTGCGAGAATTATATATATCATATTCCACTCCTCTTAGCATATTTTTATAAAAATTAAAACTCTTGTATACAGTATAATTCTATATTCTTTATATGTCTACAAAAAATAATTAATTCTCAATTTTTATAAGTTTATTTTTAAAGTTCTGTATTTCTTAACACTCAGATTCTATAGATTTTACCCTGAAACGACAAAACAGCTGTCGGGGAGATGACAGCTGTTTTTCTAAGGAGAGGTTTTTAAATTATGCTTAATTTTTTATGTTCTAATCTTTTGACTTAAGTTTTTTAAAAAAAGTTTAAAATAAAAAACTTTAAAATTAAAAAAGTTATATGCCATATTAAATTATAAAATAATACAAACACTTTTGTCTTTTTTATTGTTTTTCATTTCCACTTTATTTACTTTTATGATAAACAATCTTTTTTATCATATTTTTGGATTTTGATTTAAACAAAGAGTAATAAGCTCACTGCCATGACTGCCATACCGCTCACCAGTCCGTAGATCGAAAGATGATGCTCTCCGTATCTTTGTGCTGCTGGAAGTAATTCATCCAATGAGATAAATACCATTATACCTGCTACCCCTGCAAAAAGTATCCCAAATACAAAGTCATTGAAATATCTAAAAAGTAATACATACCCCACTAAGGCTCCTACTGGTTCTGAAAGTCCAGATAAAAACGAATAGAAAAATGCTTTCTTCTTATCTCCAGTAGCGTAATATATCGGTACAGACACAGCTATCCCCTCAGGTATGTTATGAATGGCTATAGCCACAGCTATGGAAACTCCTAGAGTTGGATCCTTAATTGCAGAAGCAAAGGTAGCCAGCCCCTCTGGGAAGTTATGAATACCTATAGCCAAGGCAGAAAATATACCCATTCTATATAGAGAACCTGATTTATGTTTATGACCTGTGTGTTCACTGGCCTCCTCAGCTTCCATCTCTTCTAAATGGTGTTCCATATTTTCTATTTCTACCATCTCCTCTATACCTGCCACTTCATGTGGATTTTCAAAAGATGGGACAAGTTTATCTATAATAGCTATAACCATTATCCCCCCAAAAAATGCCAATGTAGTGACCCAATATCCATTTCTTGTCCCTAGCTCCGCCACTAGAGCGTCCTTTGCCTTTACAAATATCTCTACAAAAGAAACATAGAGCATAACACCTCCTGAAAAACCCAAGGCAATGGAAAGAAACTTTGTGTTTGTTTTTTTGGCAAAAAAGGCCATGGCACTTCCTATCCCTGTTGAAAGCCCGGCAAAAAGTGTAAGTCCAAAGGCGAACAATACCGTACTATCCCACATAACAATCCTCCTTTTATTTATCGGTTTTTATTTATTATAGTATATAAAAAGAGCCCCTTTGGACTCTTTTATAAGTAAAAGGTTTATTAATAATTTTTAGCCTGAACTTTAAAGTGTGCTCTTGGATGGTCGCACACAGGACACATTTCCGGTGCCTTTACTCCTTCAACTAAGTATCCGCAGTTTCCACATTCCCATACTACTTTTTCTTCTTTTTTAAATACATTTTCATCTTTTACATTTTTTAAAAGCTGCAAATATCTTTCTTCATGCTCTTTTTCTATTTTACCAACTTCACGGAAAAGAAAAGCTATTTTAACAAAGCCTTCTGCCTCTGCATCCTTTGCGAAATTTTCATACATATCAGTCCACTCATAGTTTTCTCCCTCAGCTGCATCTTTTAGATTTTCAGCTGTAGAAGGCATCCCTTCATGAAGAAGTTTAAACCATATTTTTGCATGTGCCATTTCATTGTGTGCTGTCTCTTCAAAAAAAGATGCAATGTGGTTATATCCCTCTTTTTTAGCCTGAGAAGCATAATATGTATATTTATTCCTAGCCTGTGATTCCCCTGCAAAAGCAGAAAGTAGATTTTTTTCTGTCTTAGTGCCCTTTAAATTCATAATTCCCCCTTTTATAAAATTTAATATATTTAAATCTTAGCATACAGAAATTTATTTTTCAAATATCTAATTATAAAATTTTTTAAATTAACTATGACATTTAGTTTCTCTCATCAGATTTGTTCCGGAGATAAAGAGGATTTTATTTTTTCTATTGCCTCTATAAACTGTATTCCGTACCTTTCAAATTTCACCTCTCCGACTCCGTGTATATCAAGCATATCCTCCTTGTTCAGAGGAAGATACCTGGCCATTTCGTGAAGAGTCTTGTCTGAAAAAACAGTATAGGGGGGCTTCCCCTCCTCTTTTGCTATTTCGTACCTCAGTTTCTTGAGAGCATCAAAATACTGCTCTCCCTCATAACTTATTTTTTTATCTACCTGTGCTACCTTCCTTACAAAAGTTTCCCTATTCTTTATAAATGAATAAGCTTTTTTAGTCAGCTTTAAAGTTGGAAATTCACCTTTCAGAACCTCTATATATCCGTCACCAATAAGCAAGTCTATAATAGCTCTTACCTCCTTTTGCTTATACTCTTTCATAAGTGAGTAGGTACTTATTTTATTTAAATTCCACTTTAATATATTTTGATTTTTAGATCCTGCCAATATCCCTACTATCATATTGACCCCAAATCTCTCCCCGGTTCTTCCTATGCAAGAAATTACCTTTTGTGCTTCGATAGTTATATCCTCTGTCTGACCTGTATCTAGACAGTTGCTGCAGTTGCTACAGTTTTCTATTTTCTCGTCACCAAAATATTCTAGTATATAGGATCGTATACATTTCGAAGTATGACAGTAATTCACCATGGCATTTAGCTTCTCATATTTTACATCCATGATCTCACGGGAGTTATCAAACTGATTATTTTCAATAAAAAATCTCTGAGTCAGTATATCTTTAGGATTAAATATAAGAATGCAGTTAGCTTCAAGTCCGTCTCTTCCTGCCCTTCCTGCTTCTTGATAATAGCTTTCTATATCTTTTGGAAGGTTATTATGTATCACAAATCTTACATTAGACTTGTCTATACCCATCCCAAAGGCATTAGTAGCAACCATTATGTCTAGCTCATCTTCTACAAATCTGTTTTGATATTCTTCTCTTTCAGAGTCCTTAAGACCTGCATGATATTTACCTACCTTATATCCCCTGCTCAAAAGTTCATTATAAATAGAATCCACCTCTTTACGGGTGGAGGCATAGATTATTCCTCCCTCACCACTGTGCTCTTTCAGATATTTTTTTATATATGCCAGACTGTTTACGCCTTTTACAGTAGTAAATTTAAGGTTTTTTCTGTCAAATCCATTTAAATATATATCGGGATCAAAATTCAAATTCCCAACTATATCATTTCTTACCTTGGGGGTTGCTGTGGCTGTAAATGCCGATATAACAGGTTTAGACTGAAGTTTTTTCAAAAACCTGGGTATCCCCAGATAACTTTTCCTAAAATCATGACCCCACTGAGATATACAGTGAGCTTCATCTACTGCAATCTGAGATATGTTCTTAGATTTTATCTGTTCCAAAAAATATTCATTTTCCAGCCTTTCTGGTGCCACATACACAATTTTATATTGATCTAGACTTATATTTTTAAATATCTCATTTGATTCTCTCTGGGATAAGGAACTGTTTATATATACCGACTCTATCCCTAGGGAATTCAAGGCAGTAACCTGATCCTGCATAAGGGATATAAGCGGAGAAATCACCAGCGTAATACCGTCAAATATCAGTGCAGGTATCTGATAGCATATAGATTTTCCACCTCCTGTAGGCATTATCCCTAAGGTATCTTTTTTATTTAAAATATTTTTAATTATTTCTTCCTGACCTTCTCTGAAATCAACGTAACCAAAATATTTTTTTAAAATTTCACGAATATTATTCATCTTACCTCCATATTTTATGGTGATTTTTTATTTTCCCTGATTATTCATTATATTCTTTAACTACTTTATAGTCCACAATAAAAAAACCTGTAAACTGACAGTTTTTGACACTGTCTAGTTTACAGGTACTTATTTCTTTGGATTCTTTTGTTATAAATTTGTGTAAAATTATTTGATATTTTCTCTTTTGAGTTTATCCATAATACCTTTTAATTCCATCTCATCCATTATAAAGTTAATCAAATTCAGCATTTCATTATCTCCTTTTGGAATTAAATAACCTAATTGACTTTTCGTCATAGGATTTGCTGTCATTGGAGATGCCAGTTCTTTATATTCGTTTGCATAATGCATCGCTTCAGGAGTCTCTGATATCATAACATCTACCTCTCCTTTCATGACAGCCACCGGTACATCCAGATTTTTCTCATATCTTATTATTTTAGCCGATTTTATATTCTGATCAGCAAACTTTTCATTGGTTCCCCCTATATTCACTCCCACCTTCACACCTGGCTGGTCTATATCTTCTAGAGACTTATATTTTTGTTCGTCTGCTTTTCTAACTATAGGGCATTTACCAAATACTAGATATGGTCTTGATATTTCAGCTTTTAATTGCCTTCCTGTCCTTCTTGTTATTCCTCCCATGGCAATATCGAATTTGTCAGCTTCCAGATCCGTAATAAGATTTTTCCATGTAGTAGAAACAAATTCCAACTCTACACCTATTTCAGATGCTATATATTTTGCCACTTCAATATCATACCCCTCATAGTCCTTCCCGTTATAGTAAGTAAAAGGTTTATAATCTCCAGTTGTTCCGACTCTTATTTTTTTATTCCTTAAAATACTGTCTACTCTTCCTTCAGCAAATGAAATCGCAGAAAATACCACGACCATTAGTATTAATAATATTTTTTTCATTTTATCCCCCCGATTAATTATTTAATAGTTAGATTTTACTTAAAAACACCATATAAATATAGATGACAATTTTATTTAATTTTTGTTCGATATAATTGGTTATAGAGCAAACAAAATCATACTAAATATCTATTTTCATACAAAAGATCTGAAGGTAAAAATAGAATTTTTGTTTATAAAATGATTAAAAAAAAAAAGAAACCAGGCACTTAGCTTGGTTTCTTAATTCAGTATTTATATTTTTTTTACAAATTCAGTTTTAAGTTCCATAGCTCCTACACCATCGATCTTACACTTAATATCATGGTCAGCATCAACTAATCTTATATTTTTAACTTTAGTTCCTTTTTTTACAACAAGAGAACTTCCCTTTACTTTAAGGTCTTTTATTACACTTACTGTATCTCCGTCAACAAGTACATTTCCGTTGGAATCTTTGTATATTTTTTCTCCCTCTTCAGAATTTTCAAGTTCTGGATTCCATTCATAAGAACACTCTGGACATACTAATAGGTTTCCGTCTTCGTAAGTATACTCCGAGTTACATTTTGGGCAATTTGGTAAATCAATCATAATTCATTTTCTCCATTCTTTTTTAATATTATTAACTTAAATAATCACAGGGTAATTCTCAGTCTTTTGAATATTTTTTTATAAAGTTTACCTAAAAGGAATTTCTTCCCATTTTTCATTTAACATGAGTGATATTTTTACACTTCCTAAAGGTAGTTCCTTTATCTCTGTGGGATCTTCTAAATCATCTGGATTTTTAAACTTTTCAAACCACAGTGTTTTTTCTCCCTTTTCTGGGTTTATTCCCTGAGTAGTTACATAATAACTATTATCAGGAACTTGAAATTCAACACATCCATCTTCATAAATATTGAGAGAGGTTACTTTTGTTTCTATAACCACTTCTTTTCCTTGGATAATCTTTATCTTCATGAGCTTCCCCCTTATTATTTGTTAATTGTTATTTTACAATTATAAACCTTTGTCAAAAATAAGTCAAAATATATAAGAATTTAACTCATTCAAAATATTATTCCTGTCTAAATCATACCACTATTTTTGTTTTTTTTTAAAAATCTAAAAAATGCAGTACAGAAAAAAGACCAGAGAATAACTCTGGTCTTTTTTCTGTACTTTGAATTCAACTATTATTTAATTGACTCAAGTTTTTCAAGGATTTTATAAAGTGACTCACTAGCCTCATATGGAAGTCTGTTAAATTCTCTAAGTTCACCTATAAAATCAAGTCTAGTCTGGATTCTGCTTTGTACTAGATTTATATAGTTTACATCATCAAAATTTGGATTATACCCTTCTATCTCCATGTATTCAATATTATCCACAGGTCCAAACTTTTTGAATCCGCCTTTTTTCTCAATTATAGACTCTATAATCCCTAATGTAATTTCCGGTGTTATCTTCCTGTGAAGAAAAAAACCTGTATTAAGTATATAGCACTCTATTTCTCTCTCTTTAAATAAAGACTTGAACTTTTTATAGTCATTACATAAAGGATAGGTCCTAAATGGATTTGCATAAGGCTCTATCACCAGTTTATTACTGTCTACGCCCTTTAATAAATGCTCTGCAGAAGACCTTTTGGTGGCTAGGGTAGCCCCTAGAGTTGCTGCCAGTGTAGAAGAATTTACTTTCATTACAGGAGGCATACTCTCGTCTTTCATTAGCCAGAATATAGCATCACATTTTTTTTCAAATTTATATGCTCTGTTTGGTGACCAGTACTTTGATTTGATAGCCCTTCCATTTCCGTTTCTTATATCTTCTGTAACAGGGACTATCTTACCCTGGTCATCCATTGTAGCGGCACAGTTTTGCATAGTAAGAAGATATTTATTGTCAGGAGAATCTGTAGGATAATCCTGGGTTTTATCAAAATAAGATGGCTCCATAGAGATTGATGAACCGTCGTCATTGGATATAATAAAGGCATCATCATGAAGCACAGTTACATCATATTTATCCTTATGTTTTGCATGGGTGATGGTAGATTTCCCAGAACCTGACAGACCGAAGACTCCAGCCACAAACTTGTCACCATTTGGAAGGTTGTATCTCTTTTGCCCCCCGTGACACGGAGTATATCCACATCTTGTGGCAATGGTCCATGCCAGTGTAAGTGTTCCTTTTTTATGTTCTCCGAAGTATCTCATTCCCAATAGGGCAGCACAGTTGTGATCTGAGTCAAAAAATGTGAGACCAACTGGATGATCTTCATGAGACCAGTCTGGATCAGAGTATACAAAGATATCTCCCTCTTCTATCGTCTCAGAATTATCATACTTTACCTTTATTTCATCATTAAAATCTTGGAAGTTGAGCATCCATGAATAAAGAACATTTTCATAACCTTCAGGAATAAGTAAGTGTGCCCTTACCATAAAGTCTTCATGCAGACCTACACATACTGAGGCTCTGTACATCTTCTTTTTTCTAGAGGAAAAAACAGCCTCCCTCAGCTTTCCTGCATATTCATTTTCATCAACGCCTCTGTCTCCAAGGATTTTTCTTGCTGCTGCAGTTCTTCCCGTTCTGTCTCCGTCGTTGAAGATAAGAACTTTAGAATCTTCCTCTAGACCTATTTCTTCAGTTTTATATATTGGCAGATCAGTTACTACTGTTCCCGGAGAGTTCTTTGCGAGATTATAAGCTTCTTTTAAAGTCCCCACGTTTATAACATTATTTCTGTAAAATGCTGTTTCCAGTATTGTACGTATTTTAGAGTACATCAATGGTGTGTTTGTCCCTATATCTTTTTTATTTAGACCTAATAGTGTAGACATCTCATTAACCCCCTGTGAACATTGTTAAGTGTAGTAGAATTATAACTACTAAAAAACAGTTTGTCAATGTTTTTTGGTTTTTTTTTGAACATAAAAAAGGCAATGTTTAATCAAAATGTGTACACTATTTAGTTTTAATGATATCTCAACTCTCTTTATAAATTAACAAATACCTGATTTTAGAGAATTTTTCCAAAAAAAAATGGGGAAACCCCATTTTTAATCATTAAAAAACTATAATTTTGGATTTAAAATTTGTTGAGTACGTTGAAAAATATCTAGCCCCTGCTGTTTTAGCCAAAAAGGTATATCTATGAGAACCCAATTTTCAGACAATTTATCTCCTTTACGGTAATAAACATCTACCACCTGCATATCTGCCTTTATTTCTCCGCCAGGTAGACCTAAAAAACCTCCGATTGGTACATTTGATAGATTTGGCCATCCAAAAAAACATGCAAAATTTCCTTCTGCAAATCTACATACATGTCCGTTGAATTTTTTATCCTTTAAATTATTCCTAAAAGGCAATTGGTGCTGGAGCTGATACCTAGGAATAGTATAACTGGCTCCTATACCTCCCGGTCCATACCAGATCATATCTTTAGACCAAGACTTTTCAAGAACTTCCGGTGGGCATCCCATGGCTCCGCTGTCATTTAAAGCTGAAAGATCATCAACCATCTTATTTACCAGGGCCAAGGTTTCTATTCCTTCATTTTCTGGAGCATCTTCAAAAAGTAAGCCGTTGTGATCCCTCGGTCCTGGATATACAAAGCATGACCCTGTTGAAGGTGGTAAAGGGTTGGCTCCAGCCTGAATCATAAATCCAATGATATCTATAAATATTCCTGTTTTGGTTATTTTATCGTTCTCAACACAACTAAATTCAGCATATCTTAGATTTATCATTTTACCAGTAGGTCTAATACCCATCCACTCTTCATCAAAAAGTCCCATAAAGTGACCCATAGACATTACCCATTTCTCTCCACTGATTTCATTTGTGCCACCGATGAATATGTCCTGCCTTCTCTGCATTCGCTTCAAAGATTTTTTTAAAGGTATCCAAAAATTTTCTGCTGTCGCATCAGTTCCATGTTGTTCCCTAAAAGGATACACTCCTCTAAATAAGTAGTCTTCACTCATATACTCTTTTAATACATTTTTTATATCTTCCACTCTTGCACTTTCCAGTGCATCAAAATAATCTCTGACTTTCTTCTTTGCCTCTTGATATTTTCCCATTAGATCCTCCAATAATTATCTGAATCTTAATTCTCTTCTTTAACCTCATCCCCTATACCCTCAATATGAATTTGTCTGTATACATCAAGTCCATCATAGGTCATCCACTCTTCTACAACCTTTCCATCTATCATCGTAAGATGAGAAATCCCAAGAATTTCTACCATCTTATTGGTTGGCTTCCCAAAATAACCAAGGCCCTCATGCACGCCACACAGTCTCCACCTGACAGCAACATCAAATCCATTTTCCTCTTCTCTGTCGTTATATGTTATCCGTTCTACTATAAAATTTGCATTGGGAAAAGAAGCAAATAAGCTTATGAGCATTCCCTGAATCTGCTGATGCCCTACCAGGTCTTTATCACATATATAATGCACAACTGCATTAGAAGCATAATAATTTTCGACTTCATTAAATAGCCTGTAATTATAAATCTTAGAGATCATCTCAAGACAAATTTCCCCGATCTCATCTGACTTTGCAGTGTACAGGCTTGGAGTCAACTGTCCCTTCATATTTTCATTTATTCCCATACTTTCCATCCCTGAGGTAAGTTTTAAAACAGAATTATTTGCCATTTTCTTAGCTACTTCTACAGGATCGAATCCAAGTTGCTTTACAATCCATAAGTTGTCCCTTACAAGCCACTCTTCATAAATTTTATTATTTTCAACTGCACAGTCTACAGTAGTCCTGAAGCTTACCTTCTTTCCTGTTGCTGGTCCAAAGGAACTGTCATTCATGTTTGTAGCTGTAGATTGTATTCTGTGAGATGACATGTATCCTCTCTCACCGTGTCTCGACCAGATGACATCCTGACCGACGAGTCTTCTGTCTGGAAAAGAGAAAAGCGTCTCTAGGGTTCCTGCAATTACTGATTTTATACCGCTGACGTTAAAAGACCCAAAATGCATATTCACATTGTTGGAGTAGGTATCATAAATAATGCCTATGCCTTTTTCTTCCCAAATATTATGTGTTATTCGTATAATGTAATCTACAAAATCCTTATATTTTGAATCAAAACCCTTTAAATCCTGATTTTTACTGTCTAATTTTTTATAGTCATTATAATCTAAGTTCCGCACACTATTTACCTCTTTTGAGTCACCATAAAAAATTATATTTTCAATATTCATCTTTTCTTGCATCTAATATCCCCCTTCTTTGAAAACCCTCTATAAAGATATTTTACCTATGTCCCATTTAAGATTAATTTTCCTCAAGATAAATTATTAATCTCTCACCAATAAATTTATCTATCAAATCCATGGTAGTCCCAACTCCCAAAGCGCATAAAACCGTACCTATCCCAACACCATATACCCCCTTTAGAAATACAAAGGATAATAGCACCGAAACAAATGTACAAAACAGATCAAAGCTTACCTTAAGTTTAGTAAATTTAAATCCACTTTTTATTGCAAGGGCAGTTACAAATCCGTCACCGGGACTGATTGTGATATTTGTCTTGATCATCAGATATATACCAAGAGATATTAAAAAGGTTCCCAGGGCAAGATGAAAAAACTGCATTACCAAGCTTCCCTTAGAAATAGTTGATATCATGAATATAGACATATCTACAAAAGTTCCAAATACTATAGCAAATATTAATTGGGATAAGTTTCTTATTTTAAAATCTTTTCTAAGTATGATCCATTGAAACATTATAAGCCCTATAAAAAAAACAATACTTATAAAACCTACGGATCCTTTTGTTATTAAGCTCAGCACAAAAGAAACAGAACTTACAGGAGACACACCTAAATTTGATTTTATAGAAAAGGCTACTCCTAAAGCAAATATAAAAACACCAATTATATATATCAATATTCTTTTTAATATAGATTTTTTATTAAGAAGTTTAATTTTTTCAAAACACTCCATATATTTCCTTCCACCTAAATACCTTTATAAAAATATATACACTTTTATAAAGGAAAACTACTGCTCTAAGTTACAGAGATGCTCAATTCTTATTCAGGATTTTACAAGAATTTCTTATTAATAACTCTCCCTCTAGTTTAATATTAACCATTTTTTCTGTTTTTTTCTCTATTCTATCTACCATCTCTTTAACAGTATAGTCCACCAACTCCCTAATAGGTTGTTTGTACGTAGTCAAATTATAATTGATATTCCCTGCCTCATCAATATCATCAAAACCCACAACTGAAATATCTTCAGGAATTCTGATAGAAGTTTTATTTTTTATATAATCAATCACTCCAAGTGCTATTGAGTCTGATGCACAAAATATACTGTCAATATTTTTATGGGAATTAATCAGTTTTTCTGCTGACTGAAATCCCGATTCATAACTAAATTCTCCCTGGATTTTGGTATAACTCATATTTTTAATTTTTAAAAAATCTGAAAATCCTGCCTCTCTTCCCTTGTTGGTTGAAGAATTCTCATTTCCTGAAATATAAGCTATTTTTTTTAAACCATTTTCATAGAGAAGTTCCGCTATTTTTTTGCCGCCCAGATAATTGTCACAAACTATAGAACTCAGTTTGTGCTCCTCATGGTTGATTCTGTTAAACATGAAAATAGGTATTTGATATCTTGTGCACCACTCTAAATATTCATCACTCAAAATTGCATTTGTGATTATTAACCCGGCAACTTGATATTCTAGAGCCTTCTTTAACTTATTTTCCATATTCTCAGATTCTTCCACATTGAAAATCATCAAATTATAGCCCCTCTCCTGGAATGTTTCAGCAAACATTCCAAGGGCCTTCATATAATATGAGTTTTTAAAATCATTTATCTCTATACCAATTATTTTAGTGGATTTTTCCTTTAATGACCTAGCTATCAAGCTTGGTCTGTAGCCTAGTTCATTGGCTGCTTTTGTTACCTTGTTTCTTGTCTCCTTTGAGATCAAATTGGAATTTTCACTGAATACTCTCGAAACTGTAGACTGAGAAACTCCTGCTAGTTTTGCAACATCTTTTGAAGAAATTCTTTTACCTGGATCTTTCATCATTATACATCCCCTTAAGATCATTCAAATTATAAGATAATTAGTTGTTAATCTCTTTGAAATGACCTACTGTTATTTTATCTTAAAGGTTTATTATCATCAAGAAAATGTATTGGGATAAAAAGAAAATCAACAAAGTTCATGTATATTTATCCATTTTAAGTGGTACTATTGATACGCCGTCTTCTTCTACAAGACCGCTATCTAAAAGTTTTTTTCTAAGGCCGAGTACGGTGTATTCTTTGATCTCTTCTTCAGTTTTTGATGAAGGCAGAATCAGGCTCAATAGATATCCTACACTGTATGTTGATACCAGTCCCACTGCTGGCTTCCATATCCAGCTTGCCCCTGCGTACTTTCCAAACATTAATGTGATAAAAAATCCTAAGACTACTCCTCCTGTTACCCCTTTGTCATTTGCCTTTGTGGTAAACAAAGCAAGGAAAAATGCCCCACACATAGGTCCCGATATATAGGAAATATAACTACCTACCGTCTCAAGAACTGATTTTGTCGTTCCAGAAAATCCAAGAAGCGTAAATATTATTATTACAACTCCCCATACTGCCGACACAGTCATAGACATTTTAAGAGAAGCTTCCTGATGATCTTTTGAAAAAAATCTTTCATAGATATCTTTTACAAATACTGTTGACATGGAGTTTAGCAATGAGTCAATACTAGACATGGCCGCTGCAAAAGCCCCTGCAATTACAAGACCTACAACCCCAACTGGAAGATGATTTACTATAAAGTCTATCATTATATCATTTGAACTTGTAAATTCTTTCCCCTTATAAAATACAAACAACAGAATTCCTATAGTTAAAAATAAAAAGTATAAGATGTTCATAATAAAGGCACTTACCATAAATGAATTTTTTACACCTCTTATAGATTTTGCTGTAAGTATCCTCTGTACCTGCCCCTGATCAAATCCAAAGTAACGAATCCACATGATAGTTCCTCCAAAAAGTGACGCCCAGAATGCATTTGTCTTGGAGATATCCAATGAGAAATCAAGTGCTGCCAGCTTCCCTGATTCTTTTGCCACAGCAATTGTTTCAAAGAATCCCATACCAATTCCCTTTAAAATCAGTCCTATCGAGAAAATAAGTCCACACCACATAATAACCATCTGTACAGCATCTGTCCAGATAACGGCTTTTATTCCACCAAGAAGGGTGTAGATTATCGAAGACAACACAACAATTGGAACTATAAGTTTTAGATCCCAACCTGTGATTCTCTGCAAAATCAAAGCTGGAACAAAAACCATAGAGCTAATTTGAATTATAGAATTGACAAGAAATCCTATTACTGTAAGCATTCTAGAACTTATCCCCAATCTTTTTTCAACGTACTCATAAATCGATGTTAGTTTGAGATGATATAAAACTGGTATAGTAGTATATACCACAAAAAATATAGCTAGAGGTACACCTATGTTTACCATAAATGGAGCTATCCCTGCGTTATAGGCCCACCCTGGAGCTCCTACGAAACTGTTTGCACTGATCATTGTAGCTGCTACTGAAAGTCCTATTGGTAACCAAGGCATAGATCTTCCAGCTAAAAAGTAGTCCTCCTGATCCTTATTTTCCTTCCCTAAAAACCACCCAATTACAAGTAAACCTAAAATGTAAATAATAATAATTGCCGAGTCAATCTTTGAAATCATAAAATCCCCCCTGTAAATTTAGTCAACATTTATGCATACGTATGCATAAATCTGTAAAAAAATATATATCATGCCCCCCCTAAGGCTTTTTAATGAAAATAATGAACTCTGCATTTCTTCATATTTTTAAATATTTTTTAATTTCAGCTATTATAGTTGATAAAGCAGGGTCTGTCAATTTATTTTTTATATGATTTTTTGATTAATCATTGATCCTATTTAACTTATGTTATTTTGATGAGTTTTAGTATCAAATTTTTGGACATTTTCAAAACAAATAAAAAAGGTACAGGGAAATATCTTCCCTATACCCAGAATAATTGAAAAGGATAAATTTAATTATCCTTTTCAATTTTTCATTTAATCATTCATTATATTCTCTCCGGCTCTTTTTCCGAATACAAGTATGTCTGTAATGGCATTTCCCCCGAGTCTGTTGGTTCCGTGTATTCCTCCTACTATCTCACCTGCTGCAAATAGTCCCGGAATTGGCCTTTTCTCTATATCCATGACATGGTTCTTGTCATCAACTGTAACTCCACCCATTGTGTGGTGTACTGCCGGAGCCACGGCCTGTATATAATAAGGTCCCTCTTGTATCGGAAGAAGGTCTCCTCTTCTAGAAAACTCTTCATCCTTTCCTGAAGCGACAAAACCATTGTATCTTTCTAAAGTTTCCACTATAGCTTCTGTATCTATGCCCATAAAATCACCACACTCTTTCAAGTCTCCCTGGCAGAAAAGGTTTTCTCTTTTTAGGGCAGCCACCTCTGTTTTGCAAGACTGGGTTCTGTTGGCAACTTTTTCTATCTCCTGTCCCCAGAGAAGGTAAGCTACTCCGCCTTCCTGAGAAAGAATCCCATTAGAAACTACATCTCTTCTTTCAAGCTCCTCTACAAATCTTTTACCCTGTTTATTTATAAGGATGGCTCCGTCAAATCTAGATCCGCCCACATGAGAAAGGGCTCCTGTCCTTGGATTTGAGATTGGGAAGGTCTGAATATAGTCCATGTGCACAAATCCAGCCTGTACTTCTTCACACATAACATGACCGTCTCCGGTTATTCCACTCTGATTTGTAGTCTTGTATCTTTCATCTAATTCAGGATTATATTTTTTCCTCATCTCTATATTTCCAGAGAATCCACCAGTTGTCATTATGACTCCTTTACTTCCCATGAAGTTTACCTTAGATCCCCCTATACTGGCAGTTATTCCCTCTACTCTAGAATCTTTTACTATAAACTTCTCGGCCTTGACACCTGTTCTTATGTCAACTCCTAGAGATAAGGCTTTCTTTTTTAATTTTGTGATAAGCTCTACTGCATATTTCCCCTTGAAAACTGCAGCTCTAGGAACACTGTGTCCTCCAAAATGTATAAGTTCCCCTTCCTTAAATTTTACGCCTACCTCTTCTTTTAGCCATTCATAGGTAGGTAAAGCATTTTCACTCAATATCTTTAAAAGTTCCTGATTATTCTCTCCGTCTCCTCCAGTAAGGGCATCATTAAAGTAGATTTCATGTGAATCATTTAACTTTTTTAGCCTCTGAGCAGCATTTCCAGGTATATTGACTCCACCCATAGACACTAGAGTGTTTCCTCCGACTGCCGCTGTTTTTTCAAGGACTACTACACTAGCTCCCTTTTTGGCAGCAGATATAGAGGCAGCAAGTCCAGCTCCTCCTGCTCCTACTATTACCACATCAAATTCTTCTTTTTCCTTTAGTATATTTTTACCCACTGCTATCTTCTCTAGATTTTCCGACTGTAGGATCTCATTTTCTAGAGTTTCTATATCTCCACCAGCTTCAACCAGGGCATTTTTAACAGCTTCTCTTATTCCTCTTGAGCTCACAGAACACCCTGATACATTTGGTACCAGTATGGAGTTTTTTTCTATGATTTTACTGGGCACGTTGTCAAAGGCCGGATCTGAGATCACCGGAGTTTCGTTGTGCTCTAAAAAATCAATTTTAGAAATTTTCCCATCTTTTATATCTAGAGATAATTTTATATCTCCGCCATATCCTATTCCACTTCCATAAAACTTTCCATCATTTAATTTCTTCAACTTCTACCTCCAAAAGTACGATTACGTATTATTTTGAAGGCCATTATATATTTTTTTACAAACTTTGTCAATTTATATCAAACATTTTTGTTTTAAAATTTAAAAAGTTTGCACCGGTAATTTAAATTTTAAAGTTTTCAATCTATTTATAGATTAAGCCTGTTGTTTTTCATCTGTAGAATTTATGGTTTCTAGTGCCTTGGTGATATAGTTTTCGATTTCCTCTGAGCTTTCTCCTAGAATATAGAGCTCATCCCCTGTTTCTATTACGGTATCTCCCTTAGGAAGTATATGCTTTCCTTTTCTGTTTATGAGGATGAGAAGAATGTCCTTAGGCAGTCCGATTTCACTAATTTTCTTTTCTGCCACTTCTCCTTCATTTCTTACTTTTACCTTAACAAGACTTTCCTCAAAATACTCTAAGTTTTCTAAATCACCCTTTTCAAAAACTTTACTTTTAGTCTCTTTTAATCCCAGATAACTAGAAGCAAAGGGAAGGGTCATCCCCTGAAAAATCACAGAAAGAAGAACCACGAAAAAAACTAAATTGAATATGAGTTCTGCATTAACTATCCCCTCTACCAGGGGAAAGGTTGCAAAAACTATGGGAACCGCACCTTTAAGGCCTCCCCAGGCTATAAAAAGTTTTTCTCTCTTATCAAGTCCGCTTTTAGAAAGAGTTATAAAAACACTTAGGGGTCTGGCCAGAAATATAAGCACCAATGACACTGCTAAGCCTAGCTTCCATATGGCTAAAAATCTACTTGGGAAAACCAAAATCCCTAACATGACGAACATCCCTACTTCTACCATCCATGAAAGGGACCCGAAAAAACGCCCCATATTCCTCTTGTAACTCAATCTAGTATTTCCAAGAGTTATTCCTAAAATATAGATGGCCATAAAACCGTTTCCCTTTAAGATATTTGTAAATCCATAGGTAAAAAGTATCGACCCAAGTATAATCAGCTGATGGAGTTCCTGCATTTTTATTTCAAATTTATTGATAAATTTAACTGTTAGCTTAGAAAAAATAAATCCCGCCACGGCTCCCACCAGTATCTGAAGGGATAGAAATACCAAACCTTGAATAATACCTATGTTTCCTAATTTTATTATATTTATAAGAAGAATTATAATGACGTTGGCCATGGGGTCATTGGTTCCTGACTCAAGTTTCAATATCCCTCTTACCTTGTCTTTGATATTGAGCCCACCAAATGACAGTATCGACATCACTGCAGAGGCATCTGTAGAAGAAACTATCGCCCCAAAAAGAAGTGCACCAAAAAAGTCAAAGGGAGTAAAAAAATATATGGGCACAGCTACTAAAACGGTATTGAAAAATACTCCTGCAAAAGCAAGAGCCAGACCCTCTTTTTTTACTGCTGACACCTCTTTTATATCTGTATTATAGGCTCCTGAAAAAAGAATAATACAAAGTGCCAGATTCCCAATAAACTGGGCTAGTCCTGCATTGTCAAATTCTATTCCCCCAAAACCTTCTGAGCCTGCAAGCATCCCCACTCCTAGATATATTATCAAGGTGGGGATATTAAACTTCTTAGAAAGTTTCAGGGAATAGATACTAGAAAATATTAAAGCGGCTAAAATTATACAAACTTTTTCCATGGTCACAACTCTCCTCAGACTGAAACTAAAATGGCATTTTTTTATTTATAGAGCCATATTAATAACTTTACTTTATCCACACTTCTTTCAAAAAATCTTTGACTTCTTTGCCTCTATAATAATACTCAAAGAATATTATTGCAATTTTTTTCAGATGATTGTATTTCTAATGTCGAAAAATATCAATTTATATCGAACAAAACTCAAAAAAAAGATCTAGACATTGAGACCAGATCTTATCTTAGCTTAAAGAAGAAAATTTACTACTCTTACTATAAATTTTCTGCATTTATATATATCTTTTTTATCTCATCCTTAGGTATCAGATTTGAAACTATCCTGGCCATTATTATTATACCAAAAATATCTATTACCAACCTGCTAAAGGCAAATTTAGATCCTAAAGATGCCATTTCAAACAAAAACATAGGTATTTTGGTAGTGGACCAGGCCCCTAAGAATACTATTACGTTGCTGAATTTAACCCCTTTTTTCATGAATACCGCCGCCACAGGGAAAGCCCCGTATAAGGGTCCTGCCGCTGCAGACCCTATAAATAAAGCCAGTACAACTCCTTTTATTCCTGAATCTTCACCCATGTATTTAACCATAGTTTCCTTTGGAACCCAGTTATCCAAAAGTCCAAGCAATATAAATACAGGAGGGATTACAAGGACCATCTCCTTCAGGGAATAAACGGTTATTCCCACGGCTTTTACTCCCATTTCATGATTCACAAAGAATAATGCAGTCAAAATCAAAAGTGTAATGGTAAAAAATTTATATCTTTTAATAAGTTTCATTTTACACCACCACTATTCCTATTATAAAAGCCACAACAAAGGAAAAAATAAAGGCCATTAAATTTCTAAAAATTGCCAGACGTTTACCAAAATATTCAACCTCCACAGGAAGGGTCACAAGACCTACCATCATGAGGGTGGATATAAAGGCTGCAACCTGCATATAGCCTGCTCCGTTTTCCAACAGTATAGAGGCTGTGGGAAAGGTATCAAAGTTACCGATCCTATTATTCCAGAGACTAAAACTCCAATCCATCCTGACTGATTACCTATAACCTTTGATATTGTTTCAGGGTTAAAAACTGCCAAAAGTACTCCTACAAGAACTATTACTCCTAAAAATTGAGGAAGTATATTTTCAAAAGACTTCAACGCTTTTTTTAGAGATTTTTTAGTCTTATTTTTATCTTTAAAATATGAAAGAGTTAAAAGAAACAAAGTTACACCATATAAAGCTAAATTCAAAGATTTCACCGCCTTTAAGTTATATATTAGATAGGTTCACAAACAATTATTTATTTTTCGTCTTTATCTGATTTATAAGTCCGGCAATGTTCCCTGCATGACATAGCTCCCCACAGTAAACTCTTGGTTTCATAAGTATCCCCATTGTAATGGCCAATATACTAGTGGCTACAAAACCCATATACATGGCAGATCCCAGCTGATATATATTCTGGGATTTTACAATACCAGAAACCACTTTCACAGTCAAAAGTAAGGTAAAGCCGTACCTGGTGATCTTGTTTGTTATAAATTTCGGTGTTTTGTACCCCATACTAAACCTAGTCAAAATTTTCTGAAGACCTCCACCTCTAGGACAAAAATAAGCACAGTGAGGTTTTCCCTTGCTGAATATCGATAAGATTACCGCCATAGACATGGAAACAAGTCCTAAAATACCAAATCTTATATCAAAAATTGGCAGTATCCACATAAGTAAAAATATTATCCAGGTATAATTTTCATAAAAATTCTTTTTCTTTTTGGATGATTTAATCAATTGCTTTGAAAACACCCAGTCACCTCCATGATTTTAAAAAATTATATATAAGCTTGTTATAAAATAATTATATTATAATTTACTTATATAATACATCGATTTTTTCTCAAAGTCAATTTTTTAGGCTACTATTTTAAAATTTTAAATAAAAACATGTTTTGACTGAATGTTTCAAATAATTATCTAGATTTTAATTTGATTCACTATATTTTTCCCGGCAATTTTTCCAAATACCATACATTCAGTAATGGCACAACTTCCTAGTCTAGACGCTCCGTGGACTCCTCCTGTAACTTCTCCTGCTGCATATAATCCTTTGATTACATCACCCTCTATACTTATCACCCGGGCATCAGCATCTATCCTTATTCCCCCCATGGTAAAATGAACCTTAGGCCACAACCTCATGGCATAATAAGGTGCCTCACAAATTGGAGAGGAGTTTTCAATAAGGGGTTTACCGAAATCCCTGTCCACACCCTCTTTAAAATTTTCATTAAATCTGTCTATCGTTTCTTTTATCTCTTTTGCTGATATTCCATAAAAATTCGCCACTTCTTCTAAACTATCAAACTTTCTAACCACTTTTCTCTTTAAGCCAGAATCTATGTTCCACCCAGCCTCTCTCACAGCTTTTGAGTCGGCGATACCGATACAAGGATGTCCTATAGAGAGCAGTTTGTCTGAGAGAGTCTTTCGGTCTGCAAGTTCATTTACAAATCGTTTTCCAATAGCAGGATCTACAATAACTCCGTACTGAAATACTATATATTCTGAAAACATAGGTCCTACTCCGTAGCCTGCCTCATCAGGAGATGCCCATGGTCCTAGCTGGATGTGTGACAGCTGAACCGGCATAGCCCCTATATTTATAGACTCCTTAATAACTTCCGATGTTGCAAAAGGCTTATTAGTGGTACCTATTTTTCCTGTGAGCCTAGGATCCTGAGAGGACCTGAAGTCCACATCAGCTCCAAAGCCTCCAGTAGCCAAAATAACTCCTTTTTCTGCCTTTATATATCTGTCCTTACCCTTTTCAGGATCTTTATAATCATAATCTTCTCTAACTACCACACCGCAGACCCTTTCATTTGAGTCCACAACTAGATTTTTCAAGTAGGACTTAAATCTTACTTCAATCCCCAGTTCGCTTATCTTTTCCATCTGTTTTTTTATAATTGTGGCCCCTGTGATATTTTTTGCTGTATAACAACGATGCACCGAATGTCCTCCGAAAATATCTATTCTGTCAAGATACTCTACTTCTAGATAATCAACTGACCACTGAAAGACGTCACGGGCATTGTCTACAACCACTCTCACTAGTTCAGGGTAATTTATCCCAAGACCTGCTTTCATCATATCCTCATACATCATATCGGGACTATCTACAAAACCGTACTTTTTCTGAAGCTCGGTCCCAGGTGCTGCAATTCCACCGTCACTGATAATAGAGTTTCCTCCTGCTGCATTCATTTTTTCCAAAACCAAGGTAGAAGCTCCGCTGTTGTGTGCCTCTATTGCAGCTGTAAGCCCAGCGAAACCACTACCTACAACTATTACATCTATTGTTTCATCCCATCTTTCAATATTTCCCTCAAAAATATGAGCCTTACCAGTCATAATAATTTCCTCCTAAATTTCTTAATATTATTAAATGTTAAAGCATCAATCTGTAATTGTAAAGAAATTTTAATAACTACAAAACGACATTTTTATTTTCATAGTTCATAATGAGCTTAATAAAAGAACATTGAGACTCACATAAGAACAATAAGATTTAAATAATTATAATAGCTCAACATAAAGGAGGGGGAGGCATTAAAAACTTTTATAAAAAACAATAAATTTATATCAAAAAAAGCTTACAAAATATTATGAGAGAGCATATTTGAAGAGGTCAAATTGTATTGTGCTGTTAGGAAAGTTAAGTTTAAATTTATAATTTAAGATTAATTAAAAAAAATAGGAGGTTTTTATGTTACTTGCTGTAGTAGGATTTTTAATGTTGTTTGTAATGATGTTTCTTTTGTTTAAAGGGAAAACCATTCCATTAGTTGTTTTCATTACCGTACCTGTAATAGCTGCTTTTATAGCTGGATTTTCAGTTCCCGAGGTCGTGGAGTTTATTCAAAAAGGGATAACTAAAACCAGTCCAATGGCTGTATTGTTTATTTTTTCAGTTACATTCTTTGGGCTTATGTCTGACGCTGGTATGTTTGATGCTGTAGTTGATAAACTAGTTGCAAAAGCTGGTACCAATGTAGTTAGTATAGCGGTTGTTACTGCTCTAGTGGCAATTTTCTCACACTTGGACGGAGCTACTGTTACTACTGTACTGGTTACGGTTCCTGCTTTCCTTCCTCTATATAGAAAATTAAACATTCGTCCTCAGCTTCTACTTTTAATTGTAGGTGCTGGAATGGGCGTAATGAATCTTCTTCCTTGGGGAGGTCCTGTAGCTAGAGCTTCAACTGTTTTAGGTATGGACCCCAATAAGTTATGGCATGTTATGATTCCAGTTCAAATACTAGGAATTGTAACTACTATCGCAATAGCTGTTCTTGCTGCAATGAGAGAAGTTAAGTACCACGGAGCTGGTGTAATAACACATTCAGAAGAAGTCGCAGTTGATGAAGTAGAGAAAAAAGATGACAAGGAAAACCTTAAAAGACCTAAGCTTCTTTTCTTTAACTTTGCATTGACAGCAGGTGTACTGGCCTTACTTCTTATAGATATATTCCCTACTTACTTTGTATTTATGATCGGTTGTTGTGTTGCACTTATAGTTAACTATCCTGATCCAAAAGAACAGAAAAGACGTGTTAAAGCTCACGCTCCTGCAGCTCTAGATGTATCTGCAGTTATGCTTTCTGCCGGTATAATGGTTGGAGTTCTTGGAAAAAGCGGAATGCTAGAAGCTATGACAAAGCCATTACTTGTAATAATACCTTCAGCATTAGCAAGTCATTTGCATATTTTATTAGGTACTGTTGCTTTACCACTTGGAACAATGCTTGGGACAGATTCTTATTTCTACGGTCTTATGCCGCTTGCAATAGAGGTAGGAAAAAACTATCAAATTACAGGTCTTACTATGGCTGTAGCAATGATGATAGGAAAAAATTTAGCTTTATTTATAAGTCCACTGGTTCCAGCCACATTTTTAGGTATAGGGCTTGCTGACATTGAATTAAAAGACCACTTAAAGTATTCTTTTGGATGGTTATGGGCTACAGGAATGGTTATGCTTGTCTTTGCTGTAATGATTGGTATGATTGGTCTTTAATCAAAAATTACTGTATAAGTTTTTGATTCCTTCCCTCACGATGTTATAGCTTATATTTTAGGTAATGAGATCAACAAATCCAAAGAATTATATATTTCAAAAAATTTTTTAAGTGATATAATTTTAGAAAGATCCGAGGATATAAACCTCGGATCTTTTGATTTATTTAAATATTATCCATCACTCCTCTTATACTTCTACTTAACTTGCTAGCGCTAACAGGTTTCATCAGATAGTCATCTATTACACCCTCCTGCATATACTCCTCTAAAGGTTCATCTGAATAAGCCGTCATCAAAATAACCTTGACCTCTGGCTTACTCATCTTTACTTTCTTAGAAAGCTGTATCCCGTTTATTTCAGGCATTGCAAGGTCAGTAATCACAACTTTGAAGTTATTTTTTATATAATCAAATCTTTTTAAAATTTCACTTCCTTCCGTTATGACTGCAGTCTGATAGCCTAAATCACACAAGCCACTTTTAAGCATTTCTGCTACATATTTGTCATCGTCTATAATTAATATACTCTCATTTCCCAGTATATCTTCATTTTCCACATTTTTATCAGGGTCTGATATTTTGTTAGTGCTTATTGGAAGGTAGACATCAAATCTGCTGCCTTTCCCTATTTCACTAAATACATTTATTGTTCCTCCATGTTTAATCACTATTCCCTGAACAATAGAAAGACCCAGACCACTACTTTTTTCTGAAAGTTTCTTTGTAAAAAAAGGATCAAATATTTTTTCAACTGTATCTTCATCCATTCCGCATCCATTGTCCTCAAAGGATATTTTCACATAGTCTCTTTTTATAAGTTCGGTCCTCTGAAGTACTTCATCCTCTTGATATTTTACTCTATCCGTGCTGATTTTTATGACACCGTCATCTCGACCCCTCATAGCATTACAGGCATTGGTGCAGAGATTCAATACCACCTGATGGATTTGTGTCTCGTTTGCATAGAGATACCATTCCTCTTTTTTTATATCTTTTATTATTTTTATATCTGTAGGAAATAAAGATTCTGAGAATCTCAAAGCGTCCCTTAAAACTTTATTGATAGAAATTACTTTGTATTTTATCTTTATATTTTTATCCCCGCTAAACAGCCTTATCTGATCTATGATTTCCTGGGCTCTCTCTGAGGATTCATATATGTTTTTAGCATAATCATAACTTTTAATATTTGGATCTAAAGTTCTCAAAATCAATTCTGAATATCCCATGATAGGTGTCAGCACATTATTAAATTCATGAGCTATTCCTCCGGTCATGGTACCTATAGTTTCTAGCTTTCTTCTGTGATGCAGTTCGGCATCTTTTTTTCTCAGTTCCTCTGTAGATTTATTAATCTCTCTTAGGTAGTTTGTCTCCAGTTCATAGGCTTCTTTATTCTTTATCATTCTCATAGTCAAAAAAACAACCCATGAAAATATGAGTATGATCACAGACGCAATGATAATACTGCTGTAAAGATAGTTTTCTATAGGCTCCTTTATATCGTCATAAGATATTATTATTGAGACAACCCAAAATTCGGTTCCTATTTGTACCCGTGAAAAAACATTGATTTTCCTGACTCTCTCTAGATTTTCTTGAGGCCACCAATAGGAGTTATATATATAAGATCCTTCCTCTTCTGTTTTCCGCTTAATCAAAAGCCCTTTAAGCTCCTCTAGATCGAGATCTGGATATTTTTTTTCTCTGAATTTAACGACGTGTCCCCCTATATGCGATTTCACAGGATGCATTAAAATGTTACCATCAATGTCAGTGACAACTGCATATCCATGTTTCCCGGCTTTTACAGGCCTAACTAGAAGTTCATGCATATTTTCCAATTTTATTCTTCCAAAAATAACTCCGATGATATTACCCTTTACAACAACCGGTTCAGCCATATTAAAAGAGAAACCATCACTGCTATCTAGATAAGGCGTCCCCACATAAGATTTTTTATTTTTTCTTATGTAATCCAGTTCATTATATAAAATTTCATAATTTACAAGAGAATCTATCTTGGGATAACTCAAAGTATTTTTTTTATCTAAACTCACATAAAATAACTCCGACACCTCCTTTCCTTGTGTGTGATAAAAGACTTCCAGAGTTTTTAAAATTTCATCATTTATAAATTCCTTATCCGTTTTTTCTAAATAACGTCCAAGATTTATAGTCATATCTTTCAAGCTTTTTTCTTTTTCATCCACATATAGTTCCAGACTTTTCCCTATAGATTTAGAGGAGGTCAAAAGATGCTCTATCTGCTGAGTCATTATAGTGTTCTGATAATTTAAAAATCCCCTATAGCTTATATTTCCCACTATTAAGATAATGAAAAATATGATCGCAAATGAAAATGTTTTCAGACTATTTTTTTTCAAAAAAGATCCTCCTTTATCCCTATAAAATGTTATAATAAATAAAAATAATTTATTATAACTGTATACATTTAATATATTACCATATTTAGCCGTTACTCTGTCCTTAAATTTTAGAAGGAGGTTCCTCAATTTGAAAAGTCATGAAATATTGATCGTCGATGATGACATTAAAATATGCAACCTAATAAAAGAAGTACTCGAACCTGAAAATATAAGCACTACTGTTGCAACAACAGGAAAAGAAGCTCAGTCTCTTCTAATATCTAAGACCTTTGACCTGATAATCTTAGATATAATGCTAGAAGATACCGACGGATTCCAACTTATGAGGAATATCCAGGTAGAGAAGATAGATACCCCTATAATTTTTCTGACTGGAAAACAGCAGGACTATGATAAAATTTTGGCCTTTGGAATGG